>CAMQHB010000073.1:0-9226 GCA_947001545.1 uncultured Collinsella sp. | reverse complement strand
GGCGCCGCCCCCCCCCCCCCCGGGCTTTTGTTACCGTTTCGCCCCGGGCGGGGGGGGGTTTTTTTTTTTGGGGCCCCCCGGCGGCGCAGGGCCCTTTCCAAAGCGAAGTGTCGAGTCGAAGTGTTGAGCGTCGGCCCTGAATGTTCAATGGCCGTTGTTTTCTGCCCCTCAAGTGGTGAACTTCTCCTCGGGGCTGTTGATTCCCCCACGCGCCCCCTTCCGTTCTCTGTGTTCCCCTTATACTCCTTGTACAAGGAGGTAAGAAGTCATGGACAAGACCGCACAGGACAGCTTGGCAAAGAAGCCCGCCGACATGAGGGACAGGATTCTCGAGCATCTCGAGGCCCTCACCTCTGCCGTCTCGCTCGACGACCTTGCCCGTCTGTCCACCTCCGACATCGCCGAGACGCTCATCATCTCCAGGAGTCTGGCGAGCCAGTACCTCAACGACCTTGTTCGCGCCGGCCTTGTGGTTAAGGTGGCGGGCAGGCCTGTCCGTTATTTTCATCGCCGCGCGTTCCAGAAGCGTTTTCAGGTAAAGCTCTCTGCAAGCGAGTACGCCTCGCTCGCCGACCTCATCCAGGCGACGGGAATCGCCGATCACCGTGACTTCGCGCGTGCCGTGGGCTTTGACCTGAGCCTCAGCTCCGTTGTCGAGCAGTGCAAGGCTGCGGTTCAGTACCCTCCGTTCGGCCTGCCCATCCTCTTGAGCGGCGGCGTGGGTGTCGGCAAGTCTTTCCTTTCTCGTCTTGTGTACGAGTACGGCAAGAACCAGGGCTTGCTGTCCCGCGACTCCTCCTATTTGCGCATCGACTGACCGGGGTCCCGGACGCCGCCTCGTTCAATGGACTTCTTGACGAGTCGATCGCGAAATCGCGCGGGGGCGTGGTCTTTGTCAACGGCATCGAGGCACTTTCTCCCTCTGCGATGGAACACTGCCTTGCGACGGCCCTCGGGCTCGATGCCTCCCAGGATGCGCCGCGCGCTCGCCTCGTTCTTTCGACGACGCTTTCCGCCGATGATCTGAAGGTTTCCTCGGCCTACAGCAAAATGCCCATCTGTGCCCGCGTCCCCTCACTCAAGGAGCGGACCCCCGAGGAGCGCGAGGATCTCATCTTGAGCTTCCTGCGCAGCGAGGGGTGCCGAATCGGTTCTGATGTGAAGATCAGCCGCGGCGCATACCGTTGTCTCGTGAACGCGGACTTTTCCGATAACATCGCCGGCTTGCGCGCCTGCGTGACGAACTGCTGCGCCAAAGCGTTCCTCAATCGCGAGGGCGACTACGTCGTCGTTCGCCCGTATCTTCTTCCCAGCGGGCTCCTCTCCTCCGCGCAGATCGATCAACAGCCCGACGATGGCGTTCTGATTGACGCGTCTCTGGATGCCGCCGAGAGCACAGGGCCGGTCGAGCAGGCGCTCGATGCCCTGTGCTCTCTTGATGAGCGATTCTGCGCCGGGGAGCTCTCTGTCTCCGAGCTTGTCTCGCAAGCTGTCTCCGCTGTGCGCGGCGTTGAGGATCACTTGATCTTCGACCACGGCGTCGCCTCCTCGAGGTCGCGCGCCTTCGAGCGCGTCGTGGGCGCGGTCCTTGCCGACGCAGGCTCTTCTTATGGCATCGAGCTTTCGAGGAAGGTCGCTTTTCTACTGGCCCAGGAGATTTGCCTGCAGTTGTGGCCGGGTATCGGCCTGGCTAGGCGAAAGTCTGCCTGTGCGGAGCAAATCTCCCATCTCCTTGGTGCCGTGACCTCCGAATTGCCGTTTGCCTCGAGTGTCTCCGATCAGGTCGCCGCAGACGTGGAAGGGGCGCTGGGAATCTCGCTCGATCACTTCACGAAGACGCTTCTGACGCTGTGCGTCGCATCGGAGTCTCGCGATGCGAAGGCCCTTCGGACGCTCTGCGTCATCTTGTCCCACGGCTACTCAACGGCGACGAGCATCGCCGACGCGGCGAACCGTATGCTCGGCATGCATGTGTACGAGGCTGTCGACATGCCCTACGACCAGCAGCTGAAGGACATCGTCGGTCCGCTCCAGCGCCTCGTCGACCGCCATTCCTACTGCACCGGGGTCGTGTTCCTCGTCGACATGGGCTCCTTGGAGGAGGCCTATAAGGCCCTCGAGAACGTTACCGACTCCACTATCGGCGTGGTGAACAACGTCTCTACCGGTCTTGCGCTCGAGATCGGGGTCGGGCTGCTCGGCGGCAAGTCCATCGCCGAGGTTCTTGGCGATGCGACCGCCGCGTGCGTGACGCACTGCAAGGTGATCGAGCGCGTCAACCGTGAGGACGCCATCGTCTTCTGCTCCGAGTCCGGGGTCGACGCCGCGGAGAGGATACGCCAGCTCGTCTCGCAGAGCCTCCCGCGCACCATAGGCGCGCGCCTGCTCACGAGGCCCTTCAAGCAGCTCGTCGCGAACGGGTCGAACGACGCCGTTTTCTCCGAGCACCGCGTCTGCGCCGTCATCGGCACGGGAGACCCCGGGGTCGCCTCCGTCCCCTTCGTCGCCCTCGAGGACATCATGTCGACGGCGTCCGCCTCTAAGGTTGATGCCGTGTTCGGCAGGTGGCTTGACGCTTCCGAGCTCTCTTCTTTCCACGAGAAGCTGCTCTCGAACATGACGCTGCAGAACGTCATCCGCTCCATCACCATCCTCGACCCGGAGCGGCTATTCCACGAGATCGAGAGCGCCGTGCACGAGCTTCAGCGCAGGACAGGCGAGAAGATCGGCAGCAACGCCATCATTGGGCTCTACGTCCACCTCTGCTGTCTCGTCGAGCGCCTTGTTACCAGAAACCCCATTGAGACCTACGTTGGCCAGGACCGCTTCGAGGAGGAACGCGCCGATTTCATCGAGTCCTTCAGGCAGAGCTTCTCGAGCATCTCGACGCGCTATCGCGTAGAGGTTCCCGTAAGCGAGATCGCATATGTCTTCGACTACATAAGCGTGAGCGCCGCCCCGGCGCGAGAAGAGCGCCTCGGCTCCTCGGACCTCCTGCTCGACGAGTGACCTTCCCCGCGCCGCCGCAAGCCGACCGCGCGTCCTCAATAATCCGATAACCCCTTGCCCGGCGCGAATCCGGATAGCGCCGAGGCAGTACCGAACGTAAAACTTCATTTGATAGGAGCAAACATGAGTGTTGTTATGGCACGAATCGACAATCGCCTGCTTCACGGCATCATCGTGACGCAGTGGGCCCCGGTGTCGGGCGCGACCCGAGTCATGGTCATCGACGACAAGGTCGCCGGCGACGAGGTCCTGAAGTCCACCATGAGGATGGCGCGCCCCGCGGGCATGGCCGTCTCGATCATCTCCGAGCAGACCGCGCTCAAGAACTTCGCGGCGGGCAAGTACGACCGCGAGAAGGTCTTTGTCATCGCCAAGGAGCCCGAGACGATCCTTCACCTGGTCGAGTCGGGCATCGAGCTCCCGTCGCTGATCGTCGGCGGCTCGCTCGTCAAGGAGGGCGGCGTCCAGCTCACCCAGCGCGCCTATGCCTCCGCCGAGAACGTCCAGAGCTACAAGGCGCTCATCGCCCGCGGCGTCAAGGTGACGGCACAGTTCGTGCCCGCCGACAAGCCCGTCTCCGTCGCCGACCTCATCTAAGGAGGGATCATGGTCAACTTCACTATCCTGCAGGTCGTCCTTTTGACCCTGCTGGCCTTCATCAAGCACGTGGACTACTACGGCATCCCGATGATCTTCGTCAACTATGCCGTCTTCTGGGGCCTTATCACCGGCGTCGTCATGGGCGACTGGCAGACCGGCCTCGTCATCGGCGGCACCATCCAGCTCATGCAGCTCGGCGTCGCGGGCTTCGGCGGCTCGTCGATTCCCGACTACGGCACGATGGCCATCATCGCCACCGCCTACGGCGTGACCCTGGGCGCGGACACGGGCCTCGCCATCGGCCTGCCGGTCGGCATGCTCGGCATCCAGCTCGACGTCATCGTCAAGATCCTCAACGGCTTCGTCGTCGAGAAGTCCCAGAAGTTCTGCAACGAGGGTAAGTTCAATCAGATGAACGCCATCCTGTGGGTCTGCCCCGCGCTCTTCGGCCTGTGCGCCGCCCTGCCCGTCTTTGTCTCCGTGACGCTCGGCCAGCCCGCCGTCAACTGGCTCCTCGAGGTCATGCCTCAGTGGTTCCTCTCCGGCCTCACCCTCGCCGGCAAGATGCTCCCGGCCATCGGTATCGCCATGCTGCTCCGCTACATGCCCACCGGCAAGTACTTCCAGTACCTGCTCGTCGGCTTCTTCCTCTCGGCCTTCCTGAACGTGCCCATCATCGGCGCCGCCATCGTCGGCGTTGCCCTCGCGATCGCGTTCTACCAGCGTGCCGAGAGGGACACCGAGCTCGCCGCTCACGCTTCCGCAGACGCCTTCATCGGAGAGGATGAGTAACCATGGAAAACGAGAACATCACCGCCGTCGCCGAGGGCAAGCCCTCCGGCTACAAGGTCACCAAGAAGGATCTGCGCAACGCGAACTGGCGCTGGCTCATGAGCGTGTGCACCTTCAACTACCAGACCCAGCAGGGCGCCTCAGTCGCCTACGCCCTCTCGCCGGTCCTGAGGAAGATCTACACGAACGACGAGGACTATAAGCAAGCGCTCAACAACCACTTCCGCTACTACAATACCCAGCCTTGGCTCGCCGCCATCATCCTTGGCGCCTGCGTGGCCATGGAGGAACGCGACGGCCTAGCGGCGGCGGACGCCGTCCAAGACCTGAAGATCGGCACCATGGGACCGCTCGCCGGCGTCGGCGACTCCCTGCTCATGACCATGATCCCGACCATCATGGGCTCCATCGCTGCCTACATGGCCATCGAGGGCAACCCCGTGGGAGCCGGCATCTGGTTCGCGCTCATCCTGGCCATCTTCTGGGTCCGCATGCACGCCCTCGAGTTCGGCTACAAGCAGGGCGTGAAGCTCGTCACCGACTTCAGCGAGAAGCTTCCCAACCTCACTGCCGCCGCCTCCGTGCTCGGCCTCACCGTGGTCGGCTGCCTCATCGCCTCGGTCATCGGCGTCACCTGCCCGATTAGCTTCAGCTTCGGCGACGTTTCGATGGAGATTCAGCCGCTGCTCGACAAGATCCTGCCTGCCATGATCCCCGCCGCCATCACGGGAAGCGCGTATTACCTTCTTACCAAGAAGAACGCGAGCATGACGGCCCTCATCCTCGTGGTGATCGTCCTCGCGATGGTCGCCTCCGCCGCCGGCATCCTCGCCTAGCTTCGACCCAAGAGATTGGTGAATCAATGAGAAAGATAGTTGTGGCGAGCCATTCCCTTCTCGCCCAGGGCTTCAAGGACACCCTCGAGTTCCTTACGGGTAAGAGCGACGCCGTCAACGCCGTGTGCGCCTACGTGAACGACAACGGCGAGGGGCTCGACGCGGCGGTCGAGGCTGCGCTTTCGGGCACTGACGAGGTCGTCGTCCTTACCGACGCGCTCGGCGGCAGCGTGAACCAGCGCTTCTCCCGCTTCGCCTCCGACCGGATCCACGTGATCGCGGGTGTCAACCTCCCGCTCGCCATGACGGTCGCGCTCGCGCGCCCCGACGAGAAACTCGACTTCGACGCCCTCGTCGACGAGGCGCGCCAGCAGATCGTCTACGTGAACGGTGCCAGTTCCGCCGAGTGCGAAGACGACGAATAGAGGAGGTCGACGATGAGAGAGTTCCTTAAGGATGTGTGGATGCACGGCGGTGAGGAAAGCCGCGCCATCACCCCCGAGAACATCACGGGCGAGAAGGGCCGTGCCGCCATGTCGGCCAGCCACCTCGGCGTCGGCCGCAAGGGCTCGTGCTGCGTGCCCCTTGAGTCCGGCGAGACCATCACGCTCGCGGACATCGAGGGCCCCGGCATCATCCGCCACATCTGGATGACCGTCCCCGACAAGACCGCCGCCGGCAGCTTCGTCATGCGCGACCTCGTGCTGCGCTTCTACTGGGACGACGAGGAGACCCCCTCGGTCGAGTGCCCTGTCGGCGACTTCTTCTGCAACGGCTTCGGTGAGCGCGCCATCGTCAACTCGATGCCCATCTGCGTGAACCCGACGGGCGGCATGAACTGCTACTTCGAGATGCCTTTCAGGAAGCACGCCAAGGTCACGCTTACGAGCGAGCACCCCGGGTTCATTAAGTACATCTTCTACACGTTCAACTACGCGCTCACCGACGTGCCGGACGACGCCATGTACTTCCACGCCCGCTTTAACCGCGAGCGCAGCACTCGCAGGGGCGTCGACTACACCGTGCTCGACGGCGTGCGCGGCAAGGGCTACTACGTCGGCACCTACATGGCCCTGTGCGCCCTGGAGCGCTATTGGTGGGGCGAGGGCGAGATGAAGTTCTTCCTCGACGGCGACGAGGAGTTCCCCACGGTCACCTCGACGGGAGCCGAGGACTACTTCGGCGGTGCCTGGGCCTTCCTCGACAGGCCGCCCCACGCGCTGCCCGAGGCGCAGTGCTTCAACACGCTGTTCGCCGGCTACCCGTACCGCTCGACGCGCGACGCCACGCGCGACCGCTTCAGCGCGGGCAAGCCGAACCCGAACCCGATGCTCGCGACCAACGACGACGCGCTGCCCAGGCACGGCCTCTACAGGTGGCACCTTCCCGACCCGATCTCGTTCAAGGAGGACCTGCGCGTGACGTTCCAGGACCTCGGCAACGACGACATCAAGCTCTACGAGCGCGAGGACGACATCTCCACCGTCGCCTACTGGTACCAAAGCGAGCCGCACGCCGTGCTCGCCCCGTTTGCCGCAAGGCAGGACCGCGTGCCCAGGTAGGGTCGCCTCGAAACAAGCCAACGTTATGGGCGCCCGCGGTTGACCATGACTGCGGGCGTCCCTTTGTAAGGAGGATCACATGAGCGAAAAGCAAATGAGGCTCGGCGCCCTCGAGGCCGGCGGGACCAAGATGGTCTGTGCCGTGGTGTCCGGCGACGGCGAGGTCCTCGACCGTATGGAGACCCCGACGCTTACGCCCGCCGAGACCGTCCCGCAGATGATCGAGTGGTTCACCGTCCGTGATGTGGACGCGTTGGGTATCGGCGCCTTCGGCCCGACCTGCGTCGACCCCAACGACGAGCGCTACGGCTCCATCCTCCAGACGCCCAAGCTCGCGTGGCGAGGCCATGGTCTTCGCGCCGCGTTCGCCGACGCCCTCGGGATTCCGGTGGCCTACGACACGGACGTGAACGTTGCCTGCCTCGGCGAAGTGGTCTTCGGCTGCTGCAAGGGGCTCGAGGACGCCGTCTACGTGACCATCGGCACCGGCGTGGGCGCGGGCGTCATGTGCGCGGGCAGGCTCCTTCACGGCATGCTGCACCCCGAGGCCGGCCACATGCTGGTAAGGACCCGTCCCACCGAGGAGGGACGCTGCGTCTGCCCGAGCCACGCGAGCTGTCTCGAGGGCCTCGCCTCCGGCCCCGCCATTGCCGCGCGCTGGGGAAAGCCCGCGGCCGAGCTCGCGGACAACGATGAGGTGTGGGCGCTCGAGGGGGATTATCTGGGGCAGATGTGCGCGAACCTCGTGCTCATGTACTCGCCTCGCCGCATCGTCCTCGGCGGCGGCGTGATGCACCAGGAGCAGCTCTACGGCATCGTCCGCAAGAAAACCCTCGAATATCTGGGTGGCTACATCCAGACCGCCGAGCTTAAGGACATGGAGCGCTACATCTGCGCCCCGGGCTGCGGCGGCGACCAAGGAATCCTCGGCGCGGCCGAGCTGGCAAGCAGGGCGCTCGCGTAACTTGCGCTCTCTCCGCCATACAACGCGTTAAGAAAAGACGAGCGCTTCTTGCCAATTGGGCGGCAAGAAGCGCTCGTCTTTTGCATTTTTGTCTCTCAAAACCTTATTTTCACGATTTGCATTTTCATCCCGTTGTCACCGACCCTTGCGAGAAACCGGAAAAAGCCGCTGACAGAAGGGTCTCTCAAATCGTTATAACCCAGCATATAGCCGCGACTTGTGACCTGCAGACGGCTGTCCCACGTGCCGATTTCCTTGGCGGCATCCGAAACCGCAAAATATGCCCCCACATCCTTGATTTTTGCAGTCTTAAGCCATGTTTTTGCGATCATCTTTACTGCTGTCCGATTGGCAGCATCAAAGACCAGCACACCGCCGGGGAAAGCGTCCGCCATCTCCCGCACCAGTTCCCGGACCTGCTGGGTCAGAAAGTAATAGAACACCCCGGAGGCAAAGAACACCGCCCCGCCGGAGGCATCGATTTTGCTAAACCATGTGGTGTCTTTCAGGTCGCAGGGGATATTTTGTTCTCGATCCCCGGCGGGCAGTAGCTGCTGTCGCAAGGCAATCATATCCGGGAAGTCCAGATTGTAAATCTTGCATCTTCCGTTGTCGCAGGTTCTGCCGGTGTTGTCCAGTCCGCAGCCCAGATTGACCACCGCCGCATTGGGGTGGCCTTTCAGGTAATCCCGCACCTCGAAAGCAAGATCACTCTGCCGTGTGGCCACCTCCAGCGCACCAAAGCGCTGCATCAGGCTGCGGGAATTTTTCTCTACCTCTGAAAAGTCGTAGTCGATTTGGTCGAGCAGGCGAACCGCTGTTTCATCCCTGTAAAGGTTCGGGTACAGCTCCGTACACAGCTTTCGGGAATACAGCGGGAGGATCAGCGTCTCTTGCACGGTGTTTTTCTCAATTTTACATTTCATAGGTTTCTTCCTCAGTGAATAAAAACTGTCATAATTGCCGCCAGCACAGCCGCTATGACCGTCATGCCTATCGCCATGTGCAGGATGGATGCAAAAATGCCCGCATGGCGTCCTCAAACGCCATATCCGCCACACTGCCTTGCAGAACGGCGCAACGCCCCTCCTGAATTGCAGTTCGGTTGAGCTTTCTAGCCTTCTCTACGCTGACGGGCGAATAGTCGATGCCCTTGACGACGCCATGCGGGCATTTTTTCAGCAGTCGTTTTATGTTTGCCCCGCCGCCGCAGCCGCAATCTAGCACTTTGGCGTTTGGCGCAAGTCGTAGAAATTGAAGTCCCCACCGCGCCACAGGGCCGTGGCCCAGATTCATCATGGCAACCATAAGTTTTCCGCCGAGGCCCACGGGCTTGCGGGTGTTTTCAAAGAACGACGGTAGCGCGCAGAGATGTGGTGTAAGAGGCGGGGCATGCCCCGCCTCTTCCCTTTCTTGAAAGGGAGGGGACACCGCCTAGAATTCGTCGTTGGAGTAATGAAGGT
>CAMQHB010000072.1:0-9229 GCA_947001545.1 uncultured Collinsella sp. | reverse complement strand
TGTTTTTTTAGTCTCCCCCCCCCGACCAAAACAGCGCGCCCCCCTGCCCCAAACCCCCCCCGCCGCCCGGGCGCGCGCCGCAATTCGCGGGCGCGCGGGGCGCCTTGGTTAGAAGGCTCTGAAGTTGAGCGTCTCAGCTTCCTTAGGACAGGTCCTCACCATTCGTCTCAATGACGTGCTTGTACCAGTCGAAGCTCTTCTTCTTGGAACGCTTGAGGGTGCCGTTGCCGGCGTCGTCGCGGTCCACATAGATAAAGCCATAGCGCTTGGACATCTCGCCCGTGCCGGCAGACACCAAGTCGATCGGGCCCCAGGTGGTGTAGCCCAGCAGGTCAACGCCGTCCTCGGTCACCGCATCGCGCATCGCGGCAATATGCTGGCGCAGGTAGTCGATACGGTAGTCATCGTTGATGGAGCCATCCTCCTCGACAACATCCTTGGCGCCCAGACCGTTCTCGACCACAAACAGCGGCTTCTGATAACGGTCGTACAGGTCGTTGAGCGTAATACGGAAGCCCAGCGGATCAATGGCCCAGCCCCACTGGCTCTCCTGCAGGTAGGGGTTCTTGGCGCCGGCGAACGCGTTGCCCTGGGTGCGCTCGACATCGGGGTTATCGGCACCGGCGGAGCAACGGGTGCTGTAATAGCTAAAGCTGATGAAATCGACGGTGTTGGCGGCCAGGATCTCGCGGTCCTCGTCGGTCATGCCCACATCGATGCCCAGACGCTCGAGCTTCTTGACGGCATAGGCCGGGTAGTAGCCGCGGCTCTGGACGTCGACGAAGAAGTAGTTGTCCTGATTGTCGAGCTGCGCCTGGCGCACGTCGCCCGGACGGCAGCTGTAAGGGTAGTAGCTACCTGCGGCGAGCATGCAGCCGATCTCGACCTCGGGGTCGATCTCGTGGGCAATCTTGGTTGCCCAAGAGCTGGCAACGAGCTCGTTGTGGGCGGCCAGGTACTCGACGGCCTCCTTGTTCTCGCCCTCCTCAAAGACCAGACCGGCACCCATAAACGGCAGGTGCAGAATCATATTGATCTCGTTGAAGGTGAGCCAGTACTTCACCAGGCCCTTGTAGCGGGTGAAGATCGTGGTCGCGAGGTTCTTGTAGAAGTCGATGAGCTTGCGGTTGCGCCAGCCGCCGTACTCCTTGATGAGGTGAATCGGGCAGTCGAAGTGCGTGATGGTCACGAGCGGCTCGATGCCGTGCTTTTGGCACTCGCGGAATACATCCTCGTAGAAGGCCAGGCCAGCCTCGTTGGGCTCGGTCTCGTCACCGTTGGGGAAGATGCGGCTCCACGCCAGGCTCATGCGGAAGGTCTTAAACCCCATCTCGGCAAAGAGGGCGATGTCCTCCTTGTAGTGGTGGTAGAAATCGATGCCGGTCTGTGCGGGATAGTAATAGCCGTCCTCGAAGTCGAGCATCTTGCGCTGGCCGGAGACCACCGCGTAGCGCTCGGGGCCGTGCGGAGCCACGTCCACGTTGGCCAGGCCGCGGCCGTCCACGTTGTAGGCGCCCTCGCACTGGTTGGCAGCCGTCGCGCCGCCCCACAGGAAGTCTTTACGGAAAGCCATGCATCGATCCTTTCATACGCTGCTTGTCGTGGTTTCAGTATCCCCGCAAACGGGGTGCCAACCAACGGCAACGGCACAGGTCGACACTTCTTTTCGCACACGGTGGCCCGGCGACCGCCCACAGCTGACACTTTTTGATACCCGCCTGCCCCAACCACCACAAGGGGGACAGGCACCTTTGTGGTGGTTGGGGGCGGTTTGTCTCGATCTGTAACAGGTAGGCAGCCAAAACCGGGCCTGATGTTACAGATCGAGATTGTTCGGTCAGCTTCTGCAGTTTGTCTAAATCTGTAACAGGTAGAGACGATTTAGCCCGCTAGATGTTACAGATCGAGACAGAAGATTCTAGTCGCAGGTGATGCCGAGGTTTTGCCGACGAGGCCTACGTAACCGCCTTCGCTCAGCAATTCATTTGACTGAATAGGAAAGAAAGGAAAAAATAGGAAAAAAAGGAAAGGAGACTTATGACTGAAACCATCTTCTCCCCCTCATTTGGAAATCGCCCGTCCTATCTGGTGGGTCGCGGGAACGTGATTTCGACATTCATCTCCGGTCTTGAGCAGGAGCCGGGCAATCGAGACCGAGCCATGCTCATGCTCGGCCAGCGAGGCAGCGGCAAGACGGTTCTTCTGTGGGAACTTGCCGACCGCGCACGCAAGCTCGGCTTTGTTGTCGCCACGCCCACCGTAGCCTCCGAGGATATGCTCGAGCGCATTGTTGAGAAGATCCAGGAAGCGGGCGAGCCCTACGCCAACAAGCATCGGCTCCCCAAACTTGCGGGCGGCAGCCTGAGCGTCTTCGGCTTCTCAGCCGGCCTTGAGTTCACGCGCGATGTGCAGGAAACCAAAAGCTTCCAGTTCAAGCTCACGCAGCTGGCGCGCAAGCTGACCGAGCAGGGACACGGCATCCTCATCCTCATCGATGAGCTCCAGGCCAATTCGCCCGAGATCAGACAGCTCGTCACCGCCTATCAAGAGCTGGTCGGCGAGGGGCTCAACGTCGCGCTCGTCATGGCGGGCCTCCCGGGAGCAGTCTCCGCGACACTCAACGACCGCGTACTGACATTTCTCAACCGCGCACGCAAGGTCACGCTCGAACCGCTTTCAGTTGGAGATGTGGATGCCTACTATCAGCGAGCTTTCGAAGAGCTCGACCTTGATATTCCAGGCAATCTTCGGCTGGACGCTGCTCGCGCAACTCAGGGCTCGCCCTACATGCTGCAGCTCATCGGCTACAACATCGCCAATCGTTGCCAGGCAGGAGAACACGTAACGCCAGAGCAAGTCGACGGAGCAATCGAAGCGTCAAAGGCCGATTTCGAAAACGATGTGTGCGAAACGACGCTCGCCGCGCTATCGGACCAAGATGTTGCGTTTCTCGCTGCAATGACCGATGACGAAGCCGCCGTGTCTCGCATTTCTGATGTTGCGAAGCGCATGTCAGTCACACCGGACTACGCACAAAAGTATCGCCGGCGCCTCATCGACGCCGGCGTAATCGAACAGGCGCGCCGCGGTTACGTGCGCTTCGCCGTACCATATATGGCTGACTACCTGCGCAGCCAACTCTAGGCAGCCACCACAATGGGGACAGGCACCTTTGTGGTGGATTGGGCCCGGTTTGTCTCGATCTGTAACAGTTGGGCCGCCAAAATCGGGCTTGGTGTTACAGATTGAGATTGTTCGGTCTTTCCCCTGCAGTTTGTCTAAATCTGTAACAGGTAGAGACGATTTAGCCCGCCAGATGTTACAGATTGAGACGGAAGATTCTAGTCCACGGCGATGTCGAGGTTCTTGCCGATGAGGCCTACGTAGCCGCCCTCGGCAGCCTTGGGGCTGTCGGCGTGGCAGAGAACCCACTTGTCTGCCTTCCAGTAGCAGTAGCTGTCACCGGCCGCGGGCATGTCGGCCGCGGCCTCGGGGCGCGGACCATTGGTGCCAGCGGGCAGCGCCACCATCACCTGGAAGCCACCGTCGTCGACCATGCACGGCGTGTAGTGGAGCGTGGTGTTGAAAACCTCGACGACCTTGCCCGCCGGCACGCGGAACGCCTTGACGCACGCGGTATCGAGCTTGCCGTCCTCGATCTCCCAGCGATGTGCCACGAGCAGGATAAAGTCGCGTGCACCCAGGTTGAACTCGCTCGCGCGGTGGTACTCCAGGCAGTTGAGACGCGTGTTGTGGCCGTTGCACCAGCCGAGCTGGAAGGGACGGCCGCCAAACATGAGAAAGCCCAGTTTATCGGCATCCTTGACGCCCTCGAGCTCCGGCGCGCTTGCTACGTACTTGCTACCCTCGGGGATGGGCGTGGAGGCAAGCGCCTCGACGAGCGGAGCGGTCAGGTTGGACGGAACGTCGTTCCACACGCGGCCATAAGATTTGAACTCGGGATCTGATACAGAGTAGATATGCATGCTCGCTCCTGTTCGTTTATGTGACAGTATGAACATTCTAGAACTATCTCGTTCCGTTTTGAGCGCCCAGCATGAAAAAGCGCCCCACAAAGAGCGGGAGCGCTTCTGGCGCAAACGCTATTCCTACCAGCAGCCTTACGCCTGCTGATAGTGCAGGTGCTTCTCGTCGATATCGGCCAGGTCGCGGTCGAGGTAGCGGCGCGCGAGCCAGTTAGCCATGGGAAGGTTCTGGTCCAGATAGTTACCGCACTCCTCGGGAGCGGCACCGGGGACATCGCCCTCAAAGCCGGCGACAAACTCGAACAGCTCACGCACGAGAGGCAGAATCTCCTCGCTCGTCACCTCGCCAAACACGACGAGGTAAAAGCCCGTGCGGCAGCCCATGGGGCCAAAGTAGACAATGCGGCTCGACCACTCGGCATGATTGCGGAGGAACGTCGCGCCCAGATGCTCGATGGTGTGGCACTCGGCCGTGTTCATGACCGGCTCCTTGTTGGGCGTGGTCAGGCGCAGATCAAACGTGGTGACGGCGGCGCCGGTCGCCGGATCGCGGTCGATACGGCTCACATACACGCCGGGCTCAAGTAGCAGATGGTCAACGGAAAAACTCGCGATGCGCTCCATGGCAGATCCTCTCGGTAGTCAATTTGGGACGGGGCTCTTTTAGCTGGTTCGAATGGTCGCACCAATCATACCAGTCAAAAAAGCCCCGTCCCAAAAAGACAACTTAGCCAAGGACACGGGCCATACGTGTCTTGAACTCGGACAGGAAGCGCGGGGCATCCACGGTCAGCGCCACAAGCGCGCTCTTGTCCGGATCGGATAGGCGGCGCTCGTCGCAAATGGTGCGGCCGCGATACTCGCCCAGCAGATCAACACGCAGATTGCAGCCGAGCGCACCCACGAGCGTAGGGTCGATCGCCACGGCAACGGCCAGAGGATCGTGCAGCGCACAGCCACCCAGGTAGGGTGCGTTCATCTCGTACGAGCCAATGTAGTGCTCCACCATGCTCGCAAATGCGCAGCCCGCCATGGTGCCCGAGCCCGTCCAGCCGGCAATGTCGCGGCGTGTGAGCACCACGCGATGCGTCACGTCCAGACCCACCATGGTGAGCTTGCGGCCCGAACGCAGCACGGCATCGGCCGCCTCGGGATCACTTGCCATGTTGGCCTCGGCGCCCGCACTCACGTTTCCGGGCACGGTCAGGGCGCCGCCCATCACGACCACGCGACCGATAGACATCATCGCCGCCGCATCGCGCTCCAAGGCAAGTGCCAGGTTGGAGAGCGGACCGGTCGCCACGTAGATCAGATCGGGACCATAGGTGCGCGCGGCATCGATCAGATAATCGACCGCCGCGTTACCGTCGGCCGACGTCGCTCCCACCGGTTCGTACGGCGACGCGGGCACGCTCGCCCCGCCAATGCCGTTCTTGCCGTGGATGAGCGTGGTGGACGCCGGCGGTGTATAGGGCTCAGTCGCCTTAATGGGACGATCGGCGCCCAGGTACACCGGAATCTCGGGGCGACCCAGCAGATCGAGCACTGCCAGGCAGTTGTGCGCCGATTGCTCGACGCGCACGTTGCCAAAGCACGTGGTGATGCCCACGAGCTCCACCTCGGGGCTCGCGATGGCATAGGCAAGCGCCATCGCATCGTCCACGCCCATATCCAGATCAAGGATCAGCTTCTTGATTGCCATTGTTCTACTCCGCTTCTCCGTCTTGTACTAAATCGTCTAAATCAAACACGCGCTCAACTTCGGCACGCGTGGGAATCGACTGCTGAGCGCCCAGACGCGACACCGTCACCGCCGAGGCGCGAGCACCCGCAGCCATGCACTCAAAGAGCGGCAAGCCCTCTAGACGAGCCGCCGCCAACGCGCCGATAAACGTATCGCCGGCGGCCGTGGTATCGACTACCGTGCTCGAAAGCGCCGGCATGCGCAGCAGCTCACCGCCATCACCGAGCGTAACCGAGCCGGCGCCGCCCAGCGTGATGGCCGCGGCGCCGGCACCCCTAGCGAGCAAGGCATTGAGCGCCGCGAGGCAGCTCGCATCATCCGCGGGCAAGATGCCCGTCAGCACCTGGCACTCGGTCTCGTTGGGGCAGACCAGGTCGACCGCAGGCCAGGCCTCCGCAGGCAACTCGCAGGCAGGCGCTGGATTAAAGACCGTATAGAACCCCAGCTCGTGAGCGCAAAAAAGCGCCTCGGCAGTCGCTGCAAGGTCACATTCGCCCTGGGCGATAAAGACGCTTCCGGCAGCCGGGGCAATCTCGCTGGTGTCGCCGTCGAGCTCATCGGCCACCAAACGTCTCAGCGCGCAGGCAACGTCCTCGCCCGCAAGCGCATGGTTGGCGCCCGGTGACAGCACGATGCGGTTGTCGCCCTCGCAGCGAATGATAGTCGCCATTCCCGTCTCCACGTCATCGCGACGCGCCACAAAGTCACAGTCCACGCCAGCATCTTGGAGCCCCGCCACGAGCGATGCACCGAACGCGTCGCGGCCGACCGCGCCAATCATGCACGTGCGCGCACCCATGCGCGCGGCGGCGACGGCCTGGTTAGCGCCCTTGCCACCGGCGTTGGTGATAAAACCGCTGCCGCCGACGGTCTCGCCCGCGCGCGGCATGCGCTCGCACGCCACCGAAAGGTCCATGTTCATGCTGCCGAACACCGCAACGATGCCGCGATCTGCCATGGAAACCTCCTCATCTGCGGGCCTTACGCCCACCGTCGGCCGTCGATCGTGCGCTCTCGCACCTCTATAACTTTAGTTCACTTTGATGTGAACGCGCCCTTGAGGTTGCGCCAGCAGCAAGCATTCACAGGAGCAGGCAGCTACAATGAATATGTGCTGATTATTCTCGTCATTGGATGATGTTTTATGGAACAATTCCCACAATCGAGCCCACGCGGCCCGCGCCGCGCGCCCGATAACCAGGCGCCGCACGAACGCCCACGCGCCGACCGCCGCGCCGGCGAGTCGCGACACGGCCCAAGCCCGCATCGAACGCCCACCAACAAGGGCGCCCGCACCAACAGCGCCGCAAAAGAACAGGCGCCCGCTCGTCCCAAGTCCCGCTACATTCCTGCGCTCGACGGTCTGCGTACGCTCGCCGTCGTTGCGGTGGTGCTCTATCACCTCAACCTCACGTGGGCTCAGGGCGGCCTGCTCGGCGTCACGATCTTCTTTGTGCTTTCGGGCTATCTGATCACGCGCTTGCTACTCAACGAAGTCGCCAAGACCGGCCGCATCGACCTTAAGAGCTTCTGGATTCGCCGCATCCGTCGCCTAGTCCCCGCCGTGGTAACGGTAGTGTTCGTGACCTGCGCGCTGTGCACCATCTTTAACCACGTGATGCTCACCAAGATGCGCCCCGACATCCTGCCGTCGCTGCTGTTCTTCAACAACTGGTGGCAGATTGCCCAAAACGTCTCGTACTTCAATGCCCTGGGCGACCCTTCGCCGCTCACGCACTTTTGGTCGCTTGCCATCGAGGAACAGTTCTACCTGATTTGGCCGCCGCTGCTGTTTGCCATGGTATCCATGCATGTGAGCAAGCCCAACACGCGCCGCGTGGTTCTGGGCCTTGCCGCGGTATCTGCCCTCGCCATGATGGTGCTTTACAACCCTGCCGCCGACCCCAGCCGCGTGTACTACGGCACCGACACCCGCGTGTTCTCGCTGCTGTTGGGTGCCTGGATGGCCTTTATCCCCGATCGCGACCTGGCGCCGGTGCGTCTCGCACATCGTTTGGGGCTCAATCGCCTGGCTGGCGCCGCCAAGCGCGACAAGAGCGCCGAAGGCAAGCCTGGCGAGAAGGCCGACGAATCAGCCGAGGCCGCCCCGGCACAGCCGAGCGCCCTCGTGCGCTTTTGGTCCTCGCCCGCATCCATCGATGTGTTGGGCGTCGTGGGTCTGGTTGGCCTTGCCGCCATGGTCGCGCTCACCAACGGCTACACCGCGTTCCAGTATCGCGGCGGCACGCTGTTATGCTCCATCCTCACGCTCATGGTCATCGCGGCCTGCGTGCAGCCCCAGGGAATGGTTGCCCGCGCGCTGTCCGCCGAGCCGCTCGTGTGGGTTGGCAAGCGCTCGTACAGTATCTACCTGTGGCACTATCCGCTGCTGTTGCTCATGAACCCGGTCGCCAACATCAACGATACGCCCTGGTGGCAGTACATTTTGCAGGTGCTGCTGGTGGTCGCCGTAGCCGAGTGTTCCTATCGCTTTATCGAAACGCCGTTTAGGAAGGGCGCCTTCGGCCGCACCGTCGCCGAATTCCGCGATGGCACCACCACGCCCGCCAACTGGGTACGCGCGCACGTCCCTGCCTGCGCAGCCTGCGCTGTCGTGTTGGTCGTTGCACTGGGCGGCCTGATCTTTGTGCCCGAGACGTCTGCACTGAGCGGCGAGGGCGCCGAAGTTCTGAACAAGGAAGCCAAAAACACCGCGCCCACCGACCAGCAAGCGGTCGACGACACCGACAAGGACAACGACGGCTTCCCCGATGGCTCCTACGACCTGTTGATGATCGGTGACTCCGTGTCGCTGCGCGCCGTTGATTCCTTTGACGGCGTGTTCCCGCACAGCCATATCGATGCCGAAAAGGGCCGCCAGTTTGATGCGGGCCGCGCGACATTTGAGGGCTATATCCAGCAGAACCTTGCCGGTAAGATCGTGGTCTTTGCCCTGGGCACCAACGGTTTGGTAACGGACGCCCAGGTCGACGCGATCATGGCCGACGCCGGCGAGCAGCGTATTGTCGTGTTTGTAAACACACGTAGCCCGCAGCCGTGGGTCGGGTCCACGAACCAGGCCATCGCCAACGCCGCCACGCGCTACAAGAATGTACGCGTTATCGACTGGTACGGGCATAGCGCCAACCGCAACGACCTGTTCGATGGCGACGGCACGCACCTGTCGACTACCGGCGTGACCGAGTACCTCAACCTGATCCACGATGCAGTCAAGAAAGACCTGCCCGTGCACCCCGAGGACCACGTCAACGATCCGCAGCCGGCAGCCGTCAAGTCCGCCAGCGACGCACTTGTCAATGCCCTCGCCTACAAGCCGCACAAGCTCGGCGACGACAAGTAACGCGCAGCAAAATCTGCTTACACCCGCAGGGGGGGGGGGGGGGGGGGGGGGCCGCCCCCCCGCCGGGGGGGGGGGGGCCCGGGGGTGAGGCGCCCCCCCCCCCCCCCCGGGGGCGCCCCGGCCCCCCCCCCCACGAGA
>CAMQHB010000071.1:0-9535 GCA_947001545.1 uncultured Collinsella sp. | reverse complement strand
AACTGCGGGAACGGCCTATTTGCTCAATGTGTTCGGCTGAGATCGGAAATCAACCATGAAGCAGAGATTGGGGTCGCTGGCTAGTCCGCGAGCTTCTCCACCTGATCGAGCATCTTGTCGAGCTTGGCCTTTGCTTCGGCTTTGACCTTCTCAGCTTCTTCGTGAGCCTTCGCCTTCTGGGCGGCCTTTTCCTCGGCCTCGGGGTCGACGACGACCAGATTGGACGCGTCATGCTCAACCAACTTGAGCGCATGCTCGGGGCACACCTTGACGCAGGCACCGCAGCCCAAGCAATACGTCGACTCCAACGCAAAGCGGCCGCTTCCCACCAAATCGCAGGCGAACGTGGGGCATACATTGACGCACTCGCCGCACGACGTGCACTTGTCAAAATCGCATTCCGGTGTGCTCACCTGCATATTCTGGGCAAGCTCGGGGTGGTTCTGCAGCGTCGAGAGCACCAGCTGCCGCCCGTGCGTGAGCGAACGGCGACGCTTGGTCGTCGTGGTGCCGCACATGGTGTTGAGCGTGCGCTCGAGCTGCGTGATCTGGTGACGGTGAGCCTTCAACTTCTGCGTCACCGAGGCCAGCGCCGCCGTCGCCGGATTGAGCTTGGTCACCGTCAGGCCCGTGGTGCGGGCAATCTTATCCATGTACTCCTTGCGCTCGTACTCGCGGCGCTTATGGCATTTGAGGCTCTTGGGGTCGACCTCCAGGCCCATGCCCGTACCCGCCCACTCCTCGGCGGTAGCAATGGCCTCGCCCAAAATGTCCTCGCCACCGGTGTTGCGGCACTTATCGCACACGCCCAGTGGCAGGTAGACGCTCACGTTGGGATAGTCCGCCAGTACCGAGAACCAGGTCTCGGCCGTAATATCGCCCACGCAGGCAACGACGACCTCGTTTTCGCGCGGCATGCGCTTGAGGGCACGTGTGCAGGTGACGTAGGCGGTCTCGTGGCTCGTAGCAGCGGAGACGATATCGTCATACAGGTTTTTAGGCGCCAGGCGCGGCGAGATGATCGCCTCGGTCGGACAGGCAGCGGCGCACAGGCCGCACTTGCGACAGGAGTCGAGGATCTCGATGGCGTCTTCCTCGACCTCGATAGCGTTGACCGGGCACACGTCCATGCACGCGGCGCAACCGCTCTTTTCGTTTTTGCAGGTCAAGCACGGAATGGTGTTGCCGCGCGGGCGCTCCTTGTAGTCGGCAGGATTCCACTGCGACGCCGACGGATCGAGCGCATCGGTCACGCCGCCAAGCGGGTTTTTAAGAAAGTCGAAACCCTTGCTGATCTCGATAATGTCATCAAACAGATCGTGTTCCTGCGCCATGCGCGGCCCCTCCCTGAGCAGTGCAAACAAGCAAGAGATAATGATACGCTATCGGCCCACACCTCGGGCAAATTACACGCGGAGCATCTTTGCGGCAAATAGCCCATGGCCTATCGCCGCCTCGATTGCACAAGGTCAATCAAGTGCCAAGCTATGCCTCGCACATGAGCTGCACGAGTTTTTGTTTGGTCACCTTGGCCTGCTCGTTGGCCATATTGCGCTCGTTTCTAAAGACCGCATTTGCAACACCCTGCAGATCGGCATCGGAAATCTCGCTGCACGGACCGTCCATCGAAGCCGCCGTGGGGCATACGCACAACGGCAGCTCAGCATAAAACGCAACGGCCTTGGCGATATCGAGCATCTTGCCGCCGCCAATGCCCACCACCATGTCGCAATACTCGGCCCGGGCTTCCTTGGCCATTTCGACAACGGCATCTTCCGTACACGGACCGTTGTAAATCTTAAAGAACGGCTCGCTTAGATCTTCATCCAGAAATCCATCGACGATCTGCTTGCACAGCCGATCCTCGGTGCCCTGGTCAAACAGGACATAGGCAGCGCAACCCAACCATGACAAATACCTGCCCTGACGCGAGAGCTCACCCGGCCCCTGAACATACCGGCCAGGACCGCCATAAACCATGGGAAGCGCCATACGAGAATCCGCCCTTCATCAAACAACGATTGGTGCAAAGTAACCCGACCCCTTTGCACCATAGCAAAAAGGGGCAAAGTCATCTGCTGGCTTTGCCCCTTCCTTAGCTTGATTTACTCATCCATGAGATAGTAGTGGCCCAGCGCGTCGGCACCCAGGATGGCGTTTGCGACCATCTCGGGCGTCACCTCAAACGGCATATTGCACATGGTGTCCTCGGGCGCGCACGCGGCCTCGGCAACAATCATGGCCTGCTCGCGCGTAAGCTCGGCAACGCCAAGTTCCTTCATCGTGACCGGCAGGCCAAGCTCAATGCAGAAGCCCAAGACTTCCTCGAGCTTCTCGGTCGGGGCATCCTCGAGTACCAGCTGGACGATAGTGCCGAAGGCGACCTTCTCGCCGTGATACATGCCGTGGCACTCGGGCAGCATCGTCAGACCATTGTGGATGGCATGAGCAGCGGCAAGGCCCGAGCTCTCAAAGCCAATGCCCGAAAGCAGCGTATTGGCCTCAATGATGTGCTCGACGGCAGGCGTGAGCGCGCCCTTCTCCAGCGCGACCTTGGCCTTGACGCCATCGGCCATAAGCGTCTCGTAGCAGAGCTTGGCGAGCGCCAGACCGGCCATTCCGCCCTTGCCGCCGGCGCAGGTGCCGCCGTCGGCATCGTGCGTCGCCTGAGCCTCGAAATAGGTTGCGAGCGCATCGCCCATACCGGAAACCGTCAGGCGCACCGGGCTCGCCGCGATAACCGTCGTATCCATAAGGACGATATTGGGGTTTGCCTTAAGGAAGAGGTATTTGTCGAACTGGCCGTCATCGGTATAGAGCACCGAAAGCGCCGAACACGGGGCATCGGTCGAAGCAATGGTGGGGCAAATGATAACCGGGGACTCCAGGTAATAGGCGACGGCCTTCGCGGTGTCGAGGATCTTGCCGCCACCGACGCCGACGATGATGTCGCAACCGTTGTCGCGAGCGAGCGCAACCAGGCGATCGACCTCGCCCTTGGAGCACTCGCCGTTAAAGTCCTCAAACAGCAGCTCGGCCTTAGCCTCGGTAAAACCGCCCTCGATCTTGGCACCGACGCGCTTCTTGCCCGAAGGCGTCACGATGACGAGGGCCTTAGCGCCGAGCGGCTCAACGTAAGAGCCGAGCTTGGCGAGCTCGTCCGGACCCTGGATGTACTTGCTGGGGCTATTGAAAATTGCAGCCATAACTATCCCATTCTCTAAAAGAAAAAAGAAAGGGGCTCCGTACAGATACGTGCGGAGCCCCTCGTTACGATAACAAGAGTCGATTAGAAATCGATGTCGGTGTCGTAGTAGCAGGCCTTGAGGATCTTCTCGAAGTCGGCAGCCTTGGTCTCACGCGGGTTCTCGGGCGTGCAAGCGTCCTGCTCGGCGTTCGCGGCGATCTCGGGCAGCTTGGCGAGGAACTCCTCCTCGGAAACCATCTGCGGGTTCTCGGCGTCGACCTTCACGCCACCATTCGCGTAATCCTTGATGGACTGCGGAATGTTGAGCTGGTCGTTGAGGTCGCGAATCTTCTGGACGAGTGCAGCGATGAGCTCCTCGTTGGTCTCGCCGGGAAGGTGCAGGATCTCCTTGGCCACGTAAGCGTAACGCTCGGCAGCACGGGGATCCTTGGAGTTCCACTGGATGACCTTGCCCAGGTACATGGCGTTAGCAGCACCGTGGATGATGTGGCCGTTCTCGAAGGCAGCACCGGTCTTGTGAGCCATGGAGTGAACGATGCCGAGCAGGCCCGAGGAGAAGGCGATACCGGCGATGCACTGAGCCTCGTGCATGTGCTGACGGGCCTCATGGTCGCCAGCATAGGACTTGGGCAGCCACTCGACGATCTCGCGGATGCCGTGCAGAGCGTTGGCATCGGTGAACATAGAGGCGCAGGTGGAAACGTAGGCCTCCATGCAGTGGGTCAGAGCGTCCATGCCGGTGTGAGCGCACAGCTTGGCGGGCATGGTGTAGGTGAGCTCGGGGTCGACGATGGCGACATCAGGGGTGATGTTGAAGTCGGCCAGCGGGTACTTGATGCCCTTGGCGTAGTCGGTGATGACGGAGAAGGCAGTGACCTCGGTAGCGGTACCGGAGGTAGAGGAGATGGCGCAGAAGTGAGCCTTCTGACGCAGCTCGGGGAAGCTGAACGGCTGGATGATGTTATCGAAGGACTCCTCGGGATACTCGTAGAAGACCCACATGGCCTTAGCGGCATCGATGGGCGAGCCGCCGCCGATGGCGATAATCCAGTCGGGCTCGAACTCGCGCATGGCCTCGGCGCCCTTCATGACCGTCTCGATGGACGGATCGGACTCGACGCCCTCGAACAGCTTGACCTCGAAGCCGCCCTCTTTGAGGTCGGCCTCGACGTCCTGCAGGAACCCGCCGCGGCGCATAGAGCTGCCGCCAGAAACGATGATGGCCTTCTTGCCCTTGAGGTTCTTCACCTCGTGGCGAGCGCCCTCACCAAAGTACAGATCGCGAGGATTGGTAAAACGTCCCATACTGTGCCTCCTAAACAAGCCCCTCTTAGACTTGCGTATATAACGGAGCACCCAATTGGCTCCGTTAGGACCGGTTTGCGCGTTGCCGGCGATGACAATGCGCGATGTCTAAACGTCTCAACGCTCAGACAAACACTATTTTACCGTTCTGGTTGGTCAGTTATTCACCTAAAGCCGCCAATGATGAAACGTTTTTTCTATCCCTGAAGACCCTTGTGCGGCATTCATACTCCCAAGCTGGGCAAACGTTTTATCAAGGTTGACTACATATCCTGGGCAGGACGGTGCCCCTCCAAAATATGCACCGTTCGCCGCCAAAAATCGACCGTTTGCGGCACCGTGATACCACTCGGTCGTCCAAGGTGCCGACATTTGTGCGACATCCGTCTTCGTGGTGCAAAGGTGCAAGTCCAAGTGCGGCACCCCCGGTGTGCCACATGCGGGTAAACTAGAACCTTATATAGAAACATTTGAACCCTAACCGCAGCAAAGGAGGCCCCATGGCATTCGATCCCATTCAAGAGGATTGCCATCGCCTCGTTCTTGAGGCCTTGCGCCGCGACAATATCCCGCTCACCGACGCTGCCGCCGTAGAGCGTCTGATGGAACAATTCACCCGCAACCCCGCACCGCTCATCGTGCACGACCGCGACCGCGCCGGGCACCTCATTGCCAAGGTGGTCGAGGCTGTCGACTACCGCATTCCCTTTATCCCTGACGATACCCAGGCAGAGCAAGAAGAGACAGCTGCCGAGAACATGCTCCGCGAGGCGGCCGCACTCGATCCGGCCAACTGGGACGCTCAGCGCATGCTGACGGCACTCACCGCCGAATCCAACGAGGAATACGTACAGTACCTGGTGTCCAAGTGCGATGAGGTCGAGCACGACCTAGCGCTCAAGATCGCCTCGGCGCAGGACCCCTACGAGCGCGAGGCCGCAGGCGACCTTACGCGCCGCCCCTATCTGCGCTGGCTTGCCGCCTTGGCATCGCGCGCCCTCATTAGCGGCCGCTATCGCATGTCGCTCGAAGCCGCGAATCGCAGCTTGGACTTTGCGCCCAACGACCCCGCTGGTGTCCGCCACACCGCGATGCTCGCCATGGCAAAGCTCGAATACCCCGCCGAGGAGCTCAAGCGCTTTCGCTCCGCACACTCCGTGCCGTACCTCGCGAATACCCCACTGCGCCGCCGCCCCAAAGATGCGGAGCGCGACTTGGACCCGTGGACGCTCATCGCGCTGATGAGCACGGCTTGGCGCGAACTGGACTACGAGGGCGCCGAGCACTACCTGCGTATCCTTGTGCGCTCGTGTCCGCACGCAGCCGAGGCACTCTACTTCCAAACCGAGTTTCCCGATGGCGTCTATGCCCGCGTCAACGTGGGTGTGGGCTCCACCGACGAGCTTGTCCTTGCGCTGTCCGAGGCGACGCCGGTACTGCAGGAGGGCCTGGGCGCCCCCGACAACGCCAGCTTTGCCGCCTGGGTCGCCACCAACGACATCGTGCGCTCCCAAATCGACGAGCGCATCCTGCGCGCAGCCGAGCAGGGGCTTCCATTTAAGGGAGGAGACCTCTAATGGATCCGAGCGTCTACATCCCCGCCTACCTGGAGCGCACCTATCTGGCGTCGCACCCCGAGCTCACCGATGCAGCACGCGAGCTTGTCCATAACGACATTAGTGCGAATCCCCAAAAGTACGCGCAGTCCGAGCATGCCCAGGCGCTGCTGTCCTATGCCGGTGTTCATCGCCACCTGCTCGACGAGCTCCATCGCATCGAAGATATGGGCAGCGACGAGGAGTTTGAGCAGACGCGCAATCGCCTGTTCGACGACATGCGCGATGAGCTGCTCAAGATTGTCCGCGTCGACGCACTGACCGTCGACGCGCAGCTGCTCGCCATCATCCTGGCCGACACACCCGTTGACGCCTGCCTGGGCGACCTGATGAAGCTCGAGGCAACCACGGCCGATTACCTGCAGCAAAGCGTGCCCGGGTTCGATATGGAGGCCCCGCACTACTGGGCCAATAATGTTTTGACCGACGGTGTCACCGCAGCAGACCTTACCGTGAGCGAGCCGGCTCTTATCGGGTGGCTCCACACGCTCGAGACCATCTCGCAGCTGTGCATGGCGAGCGCCCGCTACCGCGCTGCTGCCAACTACGCCCGCCGCGTCCTTAAGGCGGAAGGCTACCCCACCCGAGCCGCAGGCACCGTGTTGCTCGCCCTCGCTCGCCTGGAAGACCAGGACGGCTTTTTTGCCCTGGCTCACCAACTCGAGGAACAGGTGGGGGCTGATGCACTCGAGAACTCCCCCTGGTACCTGCTCGCCCGCACCATCCTCTTGTTCAAAACAAACAAGATGCGCCCGGCGACACGCGCGCTGCGTGAGTTTGCCAACCGTTGCGAGGGCGGCGCGTTCTTCTTGCTGAACCCCATGTACCAGACGCCGTACCTTCCCTGCCGACCCGAGCCGCGCGATCCCTGGGATCTTTCGCACCAGGCCGTTTGGGAAGCGGACGGTATTATCTCGGACACTCCCGACTTTGCCCCCTGGGCCAATGCCTGTGAAGACGTGTCACAGCTTGCCCAGGAATTTGCGCGCCGCTACGGTTTTTAGTGACGCACTCGACCCGACCATGTCGTTTACGTTAGGAACGGTTTAATGAACCTCCGCTCATCTCTCGCCTGTACCTCGAGCGATATCGCTCGCTGGGGACTGCGCTCTGTCCTCAAACGCCAGGGCGGCGTACTCCCCGGCCGCATCGCCATGAAGATCGACCCCGAGCTGCTAAGCGACCTCGCCGGCCTTATCGACCGCAGCGTGGTGATCACCGGCACCAACGGTAAGACCACCACCTCCAACCTCATCGCCGACGCCGTTGCCGCCAGCGGCGCCACCGTGGTATGCAACCGCGCCGGCAACAACATGGAGCCGGGCGTGGTGGGTGCACTGCTCGAGGCGCGCAGCGGCCTCAAGCGAGCCGGCGGCGGCAAGCGCGTGGGCGTTTTTGAATGCGATGAGCTCTACACCGTGCGCGTCCTGCCCAAGCTCAAGCCGACGTACTTCGTGCTGCTCAACCTGTTCCGCGACCAGCTGGATCGCTATGGCGAGATCGATCACACCCAGGAGGTCATCGCCCATGCGTTGGAGCTCTCTCCGGCAACAACGCTCATCTACAACGCAGACGACCCGCTGTGTGCCGCGATCGCCGCACGCGTTCCCAATGCAAACATCGCCTTTGGCATCGACGGCGCCACCAACACCGAGTCCGACCGTATTAGCGATTCGCGCTTTTGCTCACAGTGCAACGCGCCGCTGGAGTATGACTACGTGCAATACGGCCAGCTCGGCGCCTACCATTGCCCCTCGTGCAGCTGGGCCCGCCCTGTGCTTGTCCGTCGCGTGACGGGCGTGGAGCTCGGCTGCGACGGCTACGACTTTGACCTGGTCTTTGGATCTGCGCCCGACGCGGCTGCCGCACACATCGCCACACGCTACAACGGCCTGTACATGGTCTACAACGTTGCCGCCGCCTTCTTTGCCGCGCACGAGTTGGGCGTGGATACGGCGCTTCTACAGCCTACGCTCGATGCCTACGTCCCCGCCGGCGGACGTATGGGGCGCTGGGATATCGCCGGCCGCACCGTCGAGGCCAACCTGGCTAAGAATCCCGTAGGCTTCGATCGACAAATCCAGTCCATCAAGACGGCAGGCGGCAGACTCTGCGCTTTCTTCCTTAACGACAATGACGCCGACGGACACGATGTATCGTGGATCTACGACGTCGACTTTGAGCGCATCGCCGACACGCCGGGTCTTGTCGCCTTTGCCGGAGGCACGCGCGCGCACGACATGCAGGTGCGCCTCAAGTACGCCGGCATCGATGCCGCGATTATCTCGGACGTCGCGCAGGCAATTGGCGCCGTGGCAGACGAGGCCGCCGATGACACCTTCTACGCCGTCGCCAACTACACGGCCTTCCCGCCGCTGGTCAAGGAGCTCGACGGGCTGAAAGGCGCCACCGCCGATGCTGTTGCCGGGCGCGCCGTAGCCCGTGCCGACGGCAGCGCTCTTCCTGTCGGCATCGCGCCAGTCGAACTTTCGCACCCGCTGCGCATCGTCTACCTGTATCCCGATGCCCTTAACCTCTACGGCGACGGCGGCAATGTTATCGCGCTCGAGCGCCGCTGCGTCTGGCGCGGCATTCCCGTGCGCGTGGACGAGGTCCGTATGGGCGAAACGCTTGATTTGACCGATGCCGATATCGTCATGATGGGTGGCGGCTCCGACCGCGACCAGCTAGCCGTGGCACACGAGCTGCTCGCCCAAAAAGACAAGGTCGCGGCCTATGTTGAGGATGGCGGCTCGCTGCTTGCCATCTGTGGCAGCTATCAGCTGCTCGGCCGTTCGTACTATATGGGTGAGGATCGCATCGAGGGCCTGGGCGTCATTGCCGCCGAAACCGTACGTGGCTCCGATCGCCTGATCGGCAACGTAGCCGTCAAAACCGATCTGGCACCTGAGCCCTTTGTGGGATTCGAGAACCATGGCGGCCGCACGCTTTTGGACGCCGATGCCACGCCGCTCGGAACGTCCGTCGTCGCGGGCACCGGCAACAACGGCGACGATGGCTTTGAGGGCCTGATCTACAAGGGCGTCATCGGCACGTACCTGCATGGCCCGGCGCTGCCCAAGAACCCCGAGCTCGCCGACTGGCTGATCGCCCATGCCCTCGAGCACCGTGGCGATGCACAGGCCGCCGCCCTGCTGCCGCTCAAGCCCCTCGACGACACCTACGAGCACGCCGCCCACGACGCCGCCATGAAGCTCCTCCCCTAGCACCTCACCACCACAAAGGGGACAGGCACCTTTGTGGTGGTTTTTCAGTTTGCCAACGATATGTGAACGGCTAAAAAAGTCTGCTATACTTTTTCCCGCTGTCCCCATCGTCTAGCGGCCAAGGACGCCACCCTTTCAAGGTGGATATCGCGGGTTCGAATCCCGCTGGGGGCACCATT
>CAMQHB010000070.1:0-9624 GCA_947001545.1 uncultured Collinsella sp. | reverse complement strand
CCAGGCCCGATTTTGCCTCTTGACAATGTCCTGCTCATATTAAAAGGAACGTCCCCAAGTGCCGGCTTAGCCCCACCTTAGAAGTGACGGCGGATGGCGTCGACCATGCCCTGGGGCGTGGTCTGGCCGAGCACGTCGGCTGCGGCATCGGCGTCCATAAAGATGTTCATGAGCGCCTGCAGGGCCTCGACCTGGCCGCCCGGCTCGGCAATACCCAGATTGATGACGATCTGCGCCGGCACCGGAGCGCCCATGCCAGCCATAGCGTTAAATGTCACGGACGCGGCGGGCTTCACCACCGCGATATAGGGCTTGGCCACAAACCCCGGATCGGTATGCGGAATGGCAATGTTTGCCGCCGGCATGGCAAGACCCGTGGGGTAGGCATCCTCGCGCGTGCGAACGGCGTCGAGCCAACCGGACGCAATGTAGCCACGTGGTGCAAGCTCGCCCTCGAGCCGCGTAAACACCTCATCCGGCGTTGCACACTCCCAATCAAAAAACACCAGCTCAGGCGTAAACAGAGCTTCGTTATTACCAGACATAAGCCGCCTCCTTCTTTTCATTCCCTGTCTTTAGGCCCAATACGGAATATACCTTTTGTATTTGGAACCCGCGTCCTCGTCCTCTTCCTTTATCAATGCCTCTTCCAGACACTCTTTGATTAGACGAGACATCGCCACCGTGTTTTTCTTTTCATCGGAAAGTCCAAAACGCTCTCGCAGCGACTGATTGCTCATCGACTCACCTTGGGCATACAAAAGACAGGCATGCCAGTACACGGCGTTTTTTCGCTCACTTTTTTTCATTCGAGTATACGGACAGTCGCAATAGAGCGTCACGAGCGTTCCCAGCCCGCCCTCACTCTTGATAACCGGTGAAGGCATGCCGGCTTTTTCGAGCGAATCTACGATTAAATCCCAGCCCGTACCGCCTTCTTCGCAAAGATCCATTTGGCGCATGAGGGACGCCATCATCGAATTTCGCGTTTTCGGCTGAGCGTTGAGCACTCGTTCTGCCGGAATAAGCGTTGTCCCGGGATTAGAGAACTCAATGCGATTGTCGTAAATCGCAACAAGAGGCCCCGCCGTATTGTCAGCAATGTCTTGATGAATCACGGCGTTTGATAGCAACTCGCGAATCGCCCTTTGAGGATAAGCCGTCTGAATACGTCGAAATGCGCCATCCAGTGCCTCAACAGCCGGAATCATCGACATAACCAGCTGTTCAGCCTGTGGAAGCGCCAAAGCGTAGCCCTTGTCGATTTCAGTATCCCCGACAATGTCAAAACTGCCTTTTCCCGCATATCGCACGATTCGCAGCATGCGTTTCCTGAGCTCCGGGTAGCGAGAGAGCTTTTTTCCCACCAGAAGCATTCCCAAACGCGTCACACTATATCGGCCGTTATCTTGACGACGAATCAGCTCTTGTTCACAAAGAGCGAGCATCACTCCGTCCAAATCGACAGGTCTTCTCAATCTGCACAACTCAAAATACGCATCAACATCTAGTATTTCGGCGACCTCTCGAGATGTCAGATCTCTCTCAACTACAGCGAGCTCCGCGTTCCCTGACTGTAAGCGACGCCACAGCTCCGCCTCTCGTGCACTACCGGGAACCAGTTCTGCCGTCGAAGAGCCCTCTCGAATGTAGGCTGTCTTATCAAAATAGACCGGCTGAGCGCTCGCGGCGTGCACTTTCAGCACCACAAAGTGCTTTGTCTCATGATCAATAACCGCAAACTCGTAATTCGCATTGTTTGAGAGCGCAAGCTTGAGCCACATCAAAAGCTCTTGGTTTCCCTTACCCTTTGCGTGATATGGGTTGAACTGGGTGCCCACAAGCTCATGCGTACCGTCGCTCACGCCCCAGATCTTATAGGCATATGCGCGGCCGCAGTAAGCGGCAGCATTGGCAAGCGCCGAGATGTCACGCCCCGTTCTAACGGGATCGCTATTGCCTTCTTTAAATTCAAGCCACTCGGTTTCATCAGGATAACCGACGAGTGAATAAATCAGCTCCATGCCATCTGCTTCACCCATTGAGCCAGCCTCCTTGCGCTCATTTTTGATAACAAAATGTTAAATAGATGATAAATAGAATTATGCGCAATTTGAAGCCGAAGGCCAAGTTTTCTGGTCGTTTTCCCAGATAATCTCATGCCGGAAGCTCGGCATTCCACATGAGAGTCGACTACTGTAATTGACAGGCAAGAAGAGCAGCCCATTCAATTCCAGCTAAATCAAACAACATAAAGCGCAATAAAAAAGGCGGTTAGGCGTCTTCGATGTGCCTAACCGCCTTTACAAGCGGGTAATTATTTCACAGGATCCACGGCGACCTTGCCGCTCTCCAGCACGTGGACGCGGCCGTCGGCGAGCATTTGCACGACCTCGGGATACAGCACGTGCTCAATCGCGTGGATGTGCTCCTCGAGCGTGTCGACATCCCAACCTTCCTCGACAGCCAGCGCGCGCTGGGCGATGATGGGGCCGTTGTCGTAGATCTCGTTGGCAAAGTGCACGGTCACGCCGGTCACCTTGACACCGCGCGCAAAGGCATCGTCAATCGCATGCGCACCGGTAAAGCTCGGCAGCAGCGCCGGATGCAAGTTGACCACGCGATTGGGAAACGCCGCCAGCAGAGGCGTGTGCACCATGCGCATGTAGCCGGCCATAACCACATATTCGCAGCCGCGCTCGAGCAGCTCGTGCGCGATGATCTCGTCGGCGGCAATAGGGTCGGCATAGACATCCTTGGACAGCGTGAGCGTCTGGATGCCCGCGCGCTCAGCGCGCTGCAAACCCTTAGCCGAAGGACGGCTCGACACCACAAGTTCAATCGAAGCATTGAGCTTGCCGGCGGCGATCAAATCGATCAACGCCTGCAAGTTGGTACCCGAACCGCTGATGAGCACGCCGATCTTGAGCGGCTCGGCGGTATCAGTGCCGGTCGGACGGTTATAGGGCACAAAGTCCAGGCCCTTGGCGGCAGCCATCTGCTCGTTAGCGCTCATCGGAGTACACGACCTTACCGGAACCCTCGACGCACTCGCCCACGCGGAACGGCTTCTCGCCCAGCGCGACCAGGGCCTCGGTCACCGCGGCCTCGTCCTCGGGAGCGACGATCAGGCACAGGCCGACGCCCATGTTGAAGGTCTTGCATGCCTCGTTGGGCGCGAGCTCGGCCTGGCGCGACACGTAGGTGATGACGGGAGGAACGTCCCAGCCCATCTCGGCACCGTTGCGGGTGACCACGGCGTCGACGTCGTCGGCGAGCGCGCGGTTGAGGTTCTCGGTAATACCGCCGCCAGTGATGTGGGCAATGGCGTGCACCGGAGCGCCGCCGCGCAGCAGCTCCAGAATCGGCTTGACGTAGATGCGCGTGGGAGCCAGCAGGGCGTCTGCCAGCGAAGCACCGCCGAGCTCCTCGAGCGGACGGCTCAGCTCCTCCGCCTTAGCGGCGGCCTCGGGCGTGCCCGGCTTAATGCCGTCGACGCCGATGACCTTGCGCACGAGCGAGTAGCCGTTGGAGTGCACGCCGGTGGAAGGCAGGCCCAGGATCACATCGCCCGGGCGGACGTTTGCGGGGTCGAGCATCTTGGGACGGTCGACGACGCCCACGGTAAAGCCGGCAAGGTCGTAGTCGGCCGGAGCCATGACGCCGGGGTGCTCAGCCATCTCACCGCCCACGAGCGCGCAGCCCGCGAGCTTACAGCCATCGGCCACGCCCTTGATGATCTTTGCCATGTGCCCGGCCTCGATGTGACCGATGGCAACGTAGTCCAGGAAGAACAGCGGCTCGGCGCCCGAAGCCAAAATGTCGTTGACGCACATAGCGACCAGGTCCTGGCCCACCGTCTCGTGACGGTCCATGATCTGGGCAAGCACGAGCTTGGTGCCCACGCCGTCGGTACCGCTAATCAGAATCGGGTCTTCCATATCCTTAAGCGCGGCGGCCGAGAATAAGCCACCAAAGCCACCGATACCGCCGATGACCTCGGGACGGTTGGTGTCCTTAACCATCTGCTTAATCGCGTCGACGGCGCGGCCGCCCTCGGCGGTATCGACGCCGGCGTCCTCGTACGTCACATGCTTGCTGTCGCTCATCTGAGCCTTCCTCTCCCACTACCGTGGCGCCGCGCGGGCGCCAAACGGTGCTCATAGTTGCGTTCATTTCGGCGCGTGCCATAACAGCACGCGCCGTCATATCAACAAAACAGCAGGTAAAACCTACCAAAATAAACCTGTCCCTACATGGCAGGTTTTAGGCCTCGCCGTGCTCCTCTTCCCAGCTGCGGTCGTCGTATTTCTCGACCACGGCGTCGTCGTCAAAGTGCAGCGGCTTATCCAGGTTGCGGGGCTTAAAGCCCTCCATAAACTTATCGCGGCCAAAGCTCTCGGGAATCGCCACGGGGTAGCGGCCGGTAAAGCACGCATCGCAGTAACCGCCCTTGGGCATGACCTTAAGCAGGCCCTCGACCGAAAGGAAGGCCAGCGAATCGGCGCCGATATACTCGCAAATCTCGTCGACCGTCTTGTTGGCGCTGATAAGCTGCGACTGCACGTCGGTATCGATACCGTAGAAGCACGGCCAGATGACCTCGGGCGAGTTGATGCGGATATGAATCTCCTTGGCGCCGGCGTTGCGCAGCATCTTGACGAGCTGCACCATAGTGGTGCCACGCACGATGGAGTCGTCGATCACGACGAGGCGCTTGCCCTCGATGTTGTCGCGCAGCGGGTTAAGCTTCATGCGCACGCCCATGGCGCGCAACTCCTGCGTAGGCTCGATAAACGTACGGCCCACGTAGCGGTTCTTGATAAGACCCTCGCCAAAGGGAATACCGCTCTCGTGCGAATACCCCTCCGCGGGCGGCAGGCCGGAGTCGGGCACGCCGATGACCAGGTCGGCCTCGACGGGCTCCTCATGTGCCAGCTGACGACCCATGTCGTAACGGCAGGCGTAAACGCTCTTGCCGTTCATGATGGAGTCGGGACGGGCGAAGTAGACCTGCTCAAAGATGCAGTTGGCGGGCTCTTCGGCTGCAGGCACGCCCTGCTCGGATACCAGACCCTCGGCGCTGATGCGCAAGATCTCGCCGGGACGGACGTCACGGACGTACTCGGCGCCCACGATGTCGAGTGCGCAGGTCTCGGAAGCAACGACCCAGCCGCCGGCGCGCGTGACATGGACGGCGGAGTCGACCGTCGCGGCGCCGTCTTGCGAGGGCAGCTGCGAAACGGATGCGGCATCGGCCTGGTCCAGACCCTCGTCCACCAGCTTGCCCAGCACGAGCGGGCGAATGCCGTGCGGATCGCGGAATGCGTAGAGCGCCTGCTCGTTGATGAGCGTCATGGCGTAGCCGCCGCGCACGAGCTCCATGGTCTTGCGAATGCCCTCACGCAGATGACCCGTACGCTGGGTAAAGTAGCCGATAAGCTTGGTCGCGACCTCGGAATCCGAATTGGAGAGGAACGGCACGCCCAGCTCGATCAGCTGGCGGCGCAGCTCGTCGGTGTTGACCAGAGTGCCGTTGTGAGCAAGCGCGATAATGACGCTGTTGATGGTAGAAAGATGCGGCTGCGAGGCTTCCCAGCTCTTGGCACCGGCAGTGCCATAGCGCACGTGGCCCACGGCCAGCTGGCCGGAGAGCGTCGACAGGTCGGCGTTGGAGAACACGCGGTCGAGCAGGCCCAGGTCCTTGCGAACCATAACCGTGCCGCCGTCACCCACGGCGATTCCCGCCGATTCCTGGCCGCGGTGCTGCAGTGCACGCAGGCCAAAGTACGTCAGTCGAGCCACGTCGCGATCGGGCGCCCACACACCAAAAATGCCGCATTCCTCATGCAGCTGGTCGGAGTCCGGATCATACGTCGACATGGTCTTCACCTGTCCCGCGGCGCGCTCGGCCGCGTGGATGGTTTCTTGAGACATGGCATCCCCTCAGAGCCTCGTTATTTGGCGTTACCTGCCCTATTATACGCACGGCAAGACAAGCACTCCCGCGCATGAACAGCGCTTTTTAAAAGCCCACCGAGCTTATAATCCGTTTTGCAGCCAAACATTTTATTGGGCAACCGCCTCGGGGCCGACGATCCCGCATACTTCCGTTGCGACGCGTCTCGTCCACCGCTAGGGCTTACATTGCTGCAATTGGGTCGTTTGTCCTGTCTTTTAGCAGGTCGGCGGCGTATCCTTGTACCTACAGCAAAACGAGAAAGGTTCTATATGGATCGAAACGAACTCGACCCCAGCGTCCCCAGCGCCACGGAGGTCAAGAAGATCCCCCTCATCATTAAGGTGTACGCCGTCCTGTGCATCCTGTCCGGCGTGGGCACGCTCCCTTCGGTCGGCGCCTTTATGTGGCAGGTCATCACCGCGCTCATCAACGGCAACGCCGCCGCCAAGCTCGGCGACAACACGCTCGTCGCGGTCGGACTGATTGTCGCCGGCATCATGCTCTCAGCTGCCAGTGCCGTCATCCTGATCATCTTTGGCCTGGACCTTATCAAAAACCAGCGCCGCAACGCTGCCCGTCTGTCCTATATCCTTATCGCGTTTACCGTCGTCGAGCTTTTGGTTGACGTGATGCTCCAGGGCATCGGGCCCTTCTTGCTGCGCCCTGCCATCCAGCTCGGCATCCTCGTCGCGCTTTCGGCCACCGTCGACCCCACGCTGCGCCAGGAGCGCGAGCTGCAGCGCCGCCTGCAGGAAATGCTCGATCGCGACGCCGCCGCCGAGGGCATGCTCGGGCGCGATGAAACCGGCGAAGGCTACATTAAGCTCAACTACTTCAACCTGTTCTGGGTATTCTTTGTCTGCTGTATACTCGGCCTGATCGCCGAGGACATCTGGCACATGACGGTCGACGACCCGGGCGTCTACCAGAACCGCGCCGGCATGCTGTTTGGCCCCTTCAGCCCCATCTACGGATTTGGCGCCGTACTCATGACCATGGTGCTCAACCGCTTCTACAAAAAGAACCCCATCATTATCTTTTTGGTGAGCGCGCTGCTCGGCGCAAGCTTTGAGGTGTTCGTGGGCTGGTTTATGCAGACCTCGTTTGGCGTGGTCTCGTGGAGCTACTCGCATATGAAGCTCTTTGGCATGCCCGATCCGCTCGCCGTCCTTACCGGCGGACGTACCTGCACGGGCTTCGCCTGCCTGTGGGGCCTGGGTGGCCTCATCTGGATCAAGCTGCTGTTGCCGAGGCTGCTCAAGCTCATCAACATGATTCCGTGGAAGAGCCGCTACTCGGCTACCGTCATCTTCACCATCATTATGCTGGTCGATGGCGTTATGACGCTGCAGTCGCTCGATTATTGGTATCAGCGCGTCAACGGCACGGAACCGGATATTCCCGTTGCGCAGTTCTACGGCAAGTACTTCGATAATGACTTTATGGAGAATCGCTTCCAGAGCATGACCATGAGCCCCAAGGATGCGACGCGCGTGTAGCGCCAACCGCGCCCAAAACGCAAAATGCCCGCCGGTATCACACGTACCGGCGGGCATTTTTATAAACGAGCCTTCTATCGACGCAAGCCTCTACGCCTCGCGCTCGACCTCACTCACGCATTCATTCTTGATGGCGCCAACGAGCGCCTGCAGCGCATCGACCACGTGCGGGCGAATGTCCCCGCCGATGAGCACGAGCATGATGTCGTCACCTACGGCAAGCTCGCCGCTTGCCAGCCACACGCGCACATAGCCGATACCCGGCATCGCGCGCGTCGCCTCGATGGCGGCCTGTACCTTGCTGGCGTCGTAGCCAAACACCATGCCGCCCACCTTGTGGCCCGGCGCCACGCCATCGGTCTCGACACCGCGCGCCTCGGCCTTGGGCGTCGCGCGCACCACACCGTTATGTGTCAGATACATACCGCACGCAGGTGCCGACGAATCGACCTTGGCCTCGCGCAGCCAAGCATCAATCGAAGGCATCGTTTTGCCGTTCTCAAGCATCATTTCTCCCTTACCGTCATCGAGTAGCCAATTTGGAACGGGGCTTTTTTAGCTACTCTCGAACAACTTATTCCTCGACCGACGTGAGCACCATGACGGCACGCGTGTTGCTCAGCGATAACGAACGACAGGTAACAAGCGTTACGACCTTGGTTGCCGAAGCGGCACGATCGGTGGCATCGCTCGCCACGGCAGAGGCACCGTCGAGCATCTCGGACAGATAGTTCTTGAGCCCGTCATCGCCCTCAAAATTGGGCGTGCGAGCCTTGGCATACGTGTCCTCGACAACTTTGGTCGCCAGTGGTCGCAGCTTATACGTAGCATCCCGTGTGATGTAATACACAAACTCGATGCTATCGAACGTCGCCTGGTCGGTGGTGTCCGAAATCACGTTGAACATCGACCCGTCGTTCATATGGTGGCCGTAGATCGTGGTCTGCTGGTCAACCATTCCCGGCGCGGTGTCGTCGCTGTCCAAGAAGATCGCACCCGATGCATTGGACGTACCGTCAAACAGCGTGTTGAGGTATTTGGAGTTGTTATTGGTCTGCACCACGGGATAGTTGATGTTGGTTCCCGGCGCGTAAATCCAACCCACAACCTCGGGATTTGTCTGGGCAAGTGCATCGAAGTCGATAATCGGCACGCCGCTGGCGTCCTTATCGCTTATATATTGCTTCTCGATTTTCTGATACGAATCGCTCGCCTGCTTATAGCCAATCTGAGCATTAATAAAGATAGCGGCAGCGGCGACAATCAGACCGATGCCCACGATGATGAGCAGAATGGGAATAATGGAGCGGCGCTTTTTGCGCGGCGGCTCGGTGTAATCCGACGGCGCGGCATGCGATGAAGACCGGGGCGGTTTCTTAGCAGTGCTATAAGACGAAGGATGATATGCGGCCGGCGCGTCCTGTCGACGATGCGTCGCCGGCGTTACGGAACGCGGCGCGCGCGGCTGCTGAGGAGAGGATGTCCGACCCTGCTGTGCCGCATGGGCAGCACCCGGCTTCGACGGATCGGGAATCTGAGAAGCCTTGAATCGTTTTCCCTGATAGTCGGACATGGCTCTCCTTATACTGCGGTGAAACGGCGGAACGCCTAGGCGTCGGCCATCTCCTGCTTCATCTTCTCGATAACCTTGCGGTACTCGGGGTCGCAAGCGCCCAGAATCTGCGTGGCGTAGATGGCGGCGTTCTTGGCGCCGTTGATGGCAACGCAGGCCACGGGCACGCCCGAAGGCATCTGCACCATCGACAGCAGCGAATCCATGCCGCCCAGGTCACTCGTCTTCATAGGCACGCCGATGACCGGCAGCGGCGTAAAGGCAGCCACGACACCACCCAGGTGAGCGGCCTTGCCGGCGGCGGCGATAATCACTTTGATACCGCGATCGGCGGCAGTCGAGGCCCACTCGTGGACCTTCGCCGGCGTGCGGTGTGCGCTCGCAATGACGAGCTCATAGGGCACACCAAGCGCCTCGAGCTCGGCGGTGCAGCCTTCCATAACGCCCAGATCGGACTTGGAACCCATGATGATCCCGACAACCGGCTTTTGATCTGCCATAAACAAAGACCTCCTGTTGAGAGCGGTGACGCGGCGGATCCGCGACCCTTAACTACTGAGAGTAGTATAGCTGCTCCCGTCCCTGCGGTC
>CAMQHB010000069.1:0-9914 GCA_947001545.1 uncultured Collinsella sp. | reverse complement strand
GCTGCGACGCGGAAATCGCGCGCCGTTGCCGCGCCCCGCAGTGCCCGCTTCCCCCAAGGACAATTATCAGTGCAGGTAGAGCCCTTGTGCAAAAGCCATGTGCTCGAGATATCGCAAAAAGTCTACTCACTTAGCTAACGACTACACCAAACGGCCGGACAGAACGCCCATTTCCTGCATTTTCTCGCGCGCTGGCACCCCGCGCCGCCGCTACGCCATAATGGATGGCGGACAAACGCGAGAGAAAGCAACCACATGGCACAGACCACGACAGACACCACCGTCAGCACCGTCTCCGGCGCCGGGGCTGCCAGCTCATTCTCGGGCGGCACGGGAACCGAAGCCGAGTTTGGCTCGCTCGGTGCGCTCTCCCCCGCCTGGTGGGAGCCCGAGGATGGTAGCGAGCCCGAGCCATGGCTCACGCCCGATCAGGCCTTCGAACGCTTCTTTGAATGGACGAGCGATCGCGGCATTGAACTGTGGGATCACCAAGAAGAGGCCCTCATGGACGTAGCCGCCGGCGATCACGTCATTTTGGGCACGCCAACCGGATCGGGCAAGTCGCTTGTCGCGCTGGGCATGCTCTTTATGGGCATGGCACAGGGCAAGCGCTGCTATTACACGGCGCCCATCAAGGCCCTGGTCAGCGAAAAGTTTTTTGACCTGGTACAGGTGCTCGGCCGCGATAACGTAGGCATGATCACCGGCGACACGCATATCAACACCAAGGCTCCCGTCATCTGCTGCACGGCCGAAATCCTTGCCAACGACGCACTGCGCGAGGGCGAGGACGCCGATGTGGGCTGCGTGGCCATGGACGAGTTCCATTACTTTGCCGACCCCGACCGCGGCTGGGCTTGGCAGGTGCCGCTGCTCACCCTGCCCCATACGCAGTTTATGCTCATGAGCGCCACACTTGGCGATGTCACTGCAATCGCCACCTCTCTCGAAGAGCACACCGGCGCTGCTTGCGACCTGGTTGTCGACGCCCCGCGCCCCGTGCCCCTGAGCTATGACTACGTGACGACCTCGCTCGAGGGCACCGTCGAGCTCGCCATGCGCCGCGGAGAGGCCCCACTCTACATCGTGCACTTTAGTCAGGACGCCGCGCTTGCCACGGCACAGTCGCTTGCCAACTTTGGCATCGCTAGCAAGGAGCAGCGCGAGGCCATTAAGGAAGCTGCCAAAGGCACGAGTTTCTCCACCGCCTTCGGCAAGATTCTCAAGCGCCTGCTCGGCTGCGGCGTCGGTGTGCACCACGCCGGTATGCTGCCGCGCTATCGCCTACTGGTTGAGCGCCTGGCGCAGCAGGGCCTGCTGCCCGTCATCTGCGGCACCGACACGCTCGGCGTCGGCATCAACGTACCCATCCACACCGTGGTGCTCACCGCGCTCACCAAGTTCGATGGCTACAAAATGCGTCGTCTGCGCGCCCGCGAGTTCCATCAGATTGCCGGTCGCGCCGGCCGCTCGGGCTTCGACACCGAGGGCATGGTCATCGCCGAGGCGCCGGAGCACGAGATCGAAAACGCCAAGCTTATGGCCAAAGCGGGCGACGACCCCAAAAAACTCCGTAAGATTAAAAAGAAAAAGGCCCCCGAGGGCTTTGTCACCTGGAACAAGCAGACCTTTGAGCGCCTGATCGAGACGCAGCCCGAGACGCTCAAGCCGCGCCTGCGCATCACGCACTCCATGGTGATTAGCGTGGTCGAGCAGGGCGGCGATGCCCGAACCCGCGTACACGACCTCATCGAGACGAGCCTACAGACTCCCGAGGAAAAGGCTAAGCTCGAGGTTCGCGCCGACGAAATCTTCGCCACGCTCATCGATTCCGGCGTCGTCGTTCGCACCGAGGTGCCGCCCGCGCCTGACGCCCCGGCTGACGCCGCACCAGACATCGACTATGCGCTGACGGTCGATCTGCCCGAGGACTTCGCGCTCGATCAGCCGCTCTCGCCGTTCTTGCTTGCCGCGTTGGAGCTGCTCGACCCCGAGAGCGAGACCTATACCATGGATCTGATCTCGATGGTCGAGGCAACGCTCGAGGATCCCAAGCAGGTGCTGCGCGCACAGGAGCGCGCAGCACGCGATCGTGCTATGGCCGAGATGAAGGCCGACGGCATCGAGTATGAGGAGCGCTTGGAGCGCATCCAGGACGTCACGTACGAAAAGCCGCTCGAGGATTTGCTCGACGCCGCCTTTGACAAGTACTGCCAGGAGGTGCCCTGGGCCAACGACTACCAGCTCTCTCCCAAGAGCGTCCTGCGCGACATGCTGGAAAGCGCGAGCGATTTTAAGGGTTACATTCAAAAGCTCGGCATCGCCCGCTCCGAGGGCATTTTGCTGCGCTACCTCGCAGAGGCCTACCGCTCACTCGATCGCACCGTGCCCATCGAAAAGCGTGACGAGCGCCTACGCGACATTATCTCGTGGCTCGGCTTTGTGGTGCGCTCGGTGGACTCGAGCCTGGTGGACGAGTGGGAAAACGCCGGCAACCCGGCAGCCCTCGACGCCGCGCCACCGCAGGGCATCGACGAGGTCGTGGCGGACCGCCGTGGCTGCACGCTGTTGGTGCGCAACGCGCTCTTCCGCCGTGTGACCCTTGCCGCCCGCGAGCATGTGCGCGACCTAGGCGAGCTCGACGACGACTGGGGCATGAGCGAAATCCGCTGGCAAAAAGCCCTCGATGCCTACCACGAGCAGCACGAGGAAATCCTCACCGACGGCGACGCCCGCAGCTCCGCGATGTTCACCATCGACGAGAGCGACGAGAAGACCGATCACGTGTGGCACGTGCACCAGATTTTTGCCGACGAAGATGGCGACCACGACTTTGGCATCATGGGCGATGTCGATCTGGACGCCACGCAAGACGGCGGCGAGGCCATCTTCAAAAACTACCGCGTCGGCTTTATCGAGGATTTACTCGAGGACTAGCCGAGCACAATGGGCAAAACGAAGCGGGACCGCTGGCAACATCGCCAGCGGCCCCGCTTTTGCCTTATCCGCTATGCCCTACTCGGCATCCTCGACCTCATACGAATCTGCCTCGGCAGGCTCATCGCCCGCGTCTGTTGCACCCTCGCGCGCCTCGTCAAACGCCGCCTTCATGGTCTTGTTACCCCAGGTGAGCTTACGAATGGTAAGCTCATCGGCCTTGTTGTGGGCCAGACGCAGATTCTCGGTACTGCGACGCAGGTCATCCTTGGTCTTCTCGAGCTGCTTAATGGCAGCATCAATCTCCTTGATTGCCGACTCGAACTGCTTGCTCGCCAAGTTGTAGTTGCGCGAGAAGCCGTCCTTGAACTTCTCCATCTTGGCTTCGAAGTTTGTGACGTCGATATTCTGCTGTTTGTACTCCGCCAGTTCCTGCTTATAGCGAAGCGAACCCATAGCGGCGTTGCGAAGAAGTGTGATCATGGGAATAAAGAACTGCGGGCGAATCACGTACATCTTCTCATAGCGATAACTCACGTCCACGATGCCGGCATTGTAAAGCTCGCTCTCGGGCTCGAGCAGCGTGCAGAGCACCGCGTACTCACAGCCTTTCTGGCGACGATCGTGATCGAGTTTCTTAAAGAAGTCCTCGTTTTTATGCTTGGTCGCGGTCTCGTCGTTCTCGTTTTTCATCTCGAACATAATCGAAATGACCTCGTTGCCGCTCGCGTCGCACTCGCGGAAGATAAAGTCGCCCTTGGTACCCTCGGACGCATCGTTGTCTTTCTCGAAGTACGCGTTGGGAAACGCCGTCATGCGTAGACGGTTAAACTCGGTCTCGCAGTGCTGCTCGAGCGACTCGCCCACCATCTTGGTGGACAGGTGGACCTTCATGTCCTTAAGGCGCTCAATCTCCTCATCCTTGTAGCGAATCAGCTCATCGCTCGCGCGCTTGGCCTGCGCAAGCTCGAGCTCGTGTGCCGCCTTGGCCTGCTCCTCGCGCGAATCGCGCACTGCCAGCTCGCTCGTCAGCTTGGCACGTGCCTCGTCGCGCTCACGCTCCGCCGCGGTAACTGCTTCCGAGAGCTCCATTTTGGCAGCCAGTTCCTGTTCGCGCAGCTGGGCACGCAGACTCTCGGCCTCACGCTCGGACTGCACCTTAGCATTCGAGAACTTCTCACGCACTTCTGTCTGGTAATCGGAAAGCTTACGATTCGCTTCGTTTTGCGCAGCCTCGAGCTTACGCTGCGCCTCGGCCGCAGCAGTTGCGAGCGCCATTTCTTGAGCCTTATCTGCGGCGGCAAGCTTTGCCTGCAACTCCGCAATCTGAGCATCGCGCGCGGCGAGGTCATGTTGAGTTGCGTTGCGAACCGCCGCCTCGGCGATTTTAACTTCGTCGGCCTTATGATTGAGCTCCGCCTTCAGAGCATCGATCTCGCGCTGAAGCTCCACATTCTCCTTTTGAACATCGGCACGAGCCTCAACTGCCGCACGCTGGCTTGCACTCTCGCGCTCTGCGGCAGCACCCTCGAGCTTGGCGCGCAGCTCGGCAAGCTCGGCATCGCGCTTGGCAACCTCTTGTGCCAGCTGTTGAGCCGCAGCGTTCTTCTGCTCGACAAGTTGGGCGTTGCGCTGAGCCTCTGCCTCCTGCAGGGCAGACGCCGAACGCGAACGCTCAAGCTCCAGCGCCTGCTCGCCCTCGCGCTGGACTGCCTTCACACGCTCATCCAGGTCGCGCGAGAACTCGGCATCACGCACTTGTTTGACGATATCTGCATAGCCAGACGCATCGACCTTAAAAACTTCGCCGCAATGCGGGCACTTGATCTCATTCATAGCAGCTCCTCGATGGACGCATATTTCAACCGCCTACACTCTACCGCGCCGCGCGGACAAAAAAGGCGCCGCCGCCATAATGGCAACGGCGCCAGAACCACCACAAAGGTGCCTATCCCCTTTGCGGTGGTTTGAGTGACGGTTTGAGAATTACAGTCCAAAGAAGTCAAGGATTTGGTCACGGCTTACGGGCTTGTACTCGTTGGCATCGAGGCCGACATCGTAGCGAAAGATAGGACGTTCGCGGTCGAGGTTGCGCGCGTTGGTGCGGTCTCCCCTGCTGTGGATATGTCCGTGCAGCATGATGGCGCCACGCGCCTTGCCATTCCAGCTGAGCATGGGGTAATGGCTCATCACCAGACGATGTCCCTTGGCATAGCCGGGAGCAATCTCCAGATAGTCGCGCACGTCATCCCATATTTGCGGCGCGTCCGGATCTTCCCAATCTCCGTCATGGTTGCCACGGACGAGCGTTACGTTCTGGCATGCAATACGTTCACGTAAGTGCACCGCCTCCGCCATGGGTAAGCGATACGTAAAGTCTCCCAGGATATAGAGGCGGTCGTCCGCAGCCACACACTCGTTGATGGCATCGATAACCTTGCGGTTCATATCCTCGACCGAGGCAAACGGCCGGTCCATGTCGCGCAAGATATTCGTATCGCCCAGGTGCAGGTCGGCGGTAAACCACATCATCGTCTATACCCTCATTTCGCAACGTGTTCAACTCGTGCTAAGTATACAGGCGCAGCGATGCGGCGGTTATCCAAAGAGCCCACCGAACAGACCTCGGCGGCGCTTGTCTTGCTTTTTCGAAGCGTCATCCTGAGTTTTCTTGTCCTGCCGCTTCTTACGGTCCCGCTCCAGCTCATCGTCATCGAGCAACAGGTCCCACTCAAACGGATCATCCGTCAGATCGAACAGGTCATCGTCGTCAAACATGGCAGTCTCCCTTACCGATTAGCGGGCATCCACCACATAGAGGCCAACGCGCACCTGGTGCCACGGGCTACGCTCGGGGGCAACCTGCTGCACGCGTGCCTCAAATACATCCCCGTGTCCGTAATACATCATCAAGGACAGCGGGCCGGCCTCGTTTCCCGGAACATAGCCAAGCTTGGTCTTGCCATAGTAGATCGCAACTGCCTCGGGGTCATGAGGGTTATCGCGCTCGGCACACAGCGTCAGCTTATCACCCGCTTGAAGATCGCCCAGGACCAAGGCGCCATCGGCATACTGAAATCCTGCGATATGAAACGACAAAAGAACACGCGAAGGCTCGTACATAGCAGCTCCTCTAACGGCCGGATAAACCGGTGTGTAACCTTATTGAGAAGTCTACGAACTCGCGCGGACACAAATTCGCCCCACCCGCGCCTTTTCGACCGTTTGTCGCTGCACCATCTGATTCTAATGCACAAACATGCGCACGAACTTGTGCTTCCAGCTTGCGTAGGGCGCATACCGAAACGGCACGTCCGGCCACGTTGCCTTGTTCACGACGCTCTTCTTGTGGCTAAACGTATCGAAGCTCTCGCGGCCATGGTACTGCCCCATACCGCTCGCGCCCATGCCGCCAAAGCCCATATGGCTCGTAGCCAAGTGCATGATGGTGTCGTTGACGCAGCCGCCGCCAAAGGGCACGTAGCGCACAAAGCGCTGTTGAACCGTACGGTCCTGGCTAAAGATATACAGGGCCAGCGGCGTTGGACGATCCGTAATAAACGCTTCGGCCTCGTCTAGGCTCTCAAACGTCAGCACCGGCAAGATGGGGCCGAAAATCTCCTCCTGCATCACGGCGTCATCGGGGGTCACGCCGTCCAAAATCGTCGGCTCGATCTTGAGCGACGTCTCGCGCGCGGTACCTCCAAGCACGACCTTATCGGGATCGATCAGCCCGCGCGCACGCGCAAAATGCTTGGCGTTGACGATATGCCCGTAGTCCTCGTTATCGAGCGGATGCTCGCCAAACATACGGCGGGCCTCCTCCTTGATAAGGTCCAGCAGCTCGTCGTGCACGCGCGCATCGACCAACAGGTAGTCGGGCGCCACGCAGGTCTGCCCCACGTTGAGCCATTTACCAAAGGCGATACGCCGTGCCGCAACCTTCAAGTTTGCCGTCGCATCCACGATGCAGGGACTCTTTCCGCCCAGCTCAAGCGTCACAGGCGTAAGGTTTTTACTTGCGCGCTCCATAACGAGTTTGCCGACCGGAACGCTACCGGTAAAGAAGATCTTGTCCCAGTGCTCATCGAGCAGCGCTTCGTTCTCGGCGCGCCCGCCCTCGACAACCGTCACCAGGCGCGGATCAAATGCCTCTTCACAGATTTGCCTGAGCACCGCGCTCGATGCCGGAGCATAGGCGCTCGGCTTGATGACCACGGTATTGCCCGCGGCAAGGGCGCCAGCGAGCGGCTCGAGCGTCAGCAAAAACGGATAGTTCCAGGGCGCCATGATGAGCGTGACGCCATAGGGCACGGTTTGCGTTTTGCACACGCTCACGGCGTTAGCGAGGTCGCACGGACGCAGGCGCGGACGACTCCATCGAACCACGTGAGCGATCTGATGTCGAATCTCGGAAAGCGATGTGCCAATCTCGCACATATAGGCCTCGTCATGCGACTTTCCCAAATCGGTCTTGAGCGCATGAGCGATATCGGCCTCGTGGGCCCGCACCGCATCGCGTAAACTCACGAGCGCGCGACGTCGAGCATCGACATCAAACGTGGCGTGCGTCTTAAAGTAGGCGCGCTGATCGCCGACGATGCGCGCAATTTCCTCGGTGTTCATGGCACCCTCCTAGTTCTCGTCCTCAAACATACCACCCGCGACGACCTCGTACATATGCTCGAGCTCCGAGCGGTCCATCAAAAGTGGAACGGGGTACAGGGGATTGGCCTCGGCATCGGCATGGGCCGCCATTTGCGGAATATCGGAGCGGCGAATACCCGAGACATATTTGGGGATTCCCAGGGCCTCGTTCATGCGGTCGACCCAATCGATAAAGGCCTCGGCCGCAAGACTGTCCTGCGCGGTAGCCGGCGCAATGCCCGCCATGCGAGCAAGATCGGCAAGCTTGGGGGCGGCGGCGTCACCATAAGCGCGAAGCATGTGCGGCAGGATGATCGCGTTGGCCAAACCGTGCGGAATTCCGTATCGGCCGCCTAGACTGTGCGCGATGGCATGAACGTATCCAACATAGGAGCGCGTAAAGGCAACTCCCGCCTTATACGCCGCCGAAAGCATATTGCGACGCGCACGCATGTCGTCGCCATGCTCATAGGCCTCGAGCAAATTGTCGTGGATGAGCTGCACCGCCTGTCGCGCCATCTTGCGCGTATAGGGCGTGGTGCTTCGCCCGATAAACGCCTCGACGGCATGCGTCAGGGCGTCCATGCCCGTCTGCCCCGTAATGGAGGCGGGCAGACCGCGCGTAAACTCGGGGTCGTGCGCCGCAAAGCGCGGGATAAGCACAAAGTCGTTAATGGGATACTTGTAGTGCGTCTCGTCATCGGTAATTACCGCCGCAAGCGTGACCTCGCTTCCCGTGCCCGCCGTGGTGGGAACGGCGATGAGCAGCGGCAGACGACGATGAATCCGCAGCAGCCCGCGCATCTTGTTGATGGGCTTGCTTGGCTGCGCAATGCGTGCGCCCACGCCCTTGGCGCAGTCCATGGCTGATCCTCCGCCAAAACCGATAATGGCCTGGCAGGCGCGCTCTCGATACAGGGACGCCGCCTCCTCCACATTCGAGACCGTGGGGTTCGCACGCGTTTCGGCATAGACCGTAACGCCAATCCCCTGAGCCGTAAGCGCACGCTCGAGTGATGCCGTGAGTCCCAAACGTGCAATACCAGGGTCTGTCACGATAAGGACCTTCTGGATCGAGCGCTTTTGAAGCACCGCGGGCACATCCTCGGCATGCTCCAGAATGCGCGGCTCGGTATAGGGCAGGATCGGCAATGCAATGCGAAAAACCGTCTGATATGTTCGGCACCAGGCACGACGGGCTAGATGCATAAAGGAAACTCCTTCATTTGTTGATAGGTCAACATTTGCTCACCCGATTGTACTCAGCAAAAATCGCAGACGGCCTCCCAATCGTTAATCAATCAACATCTTCATATCTCGAAATTGTTTTATTAAAAATCATTCCTAATAGGCTTCACATTTGGTTGCATTTATGGATAATAGAACTCGTCAAGACGCACGTCCGGAGAGGGCCCTTACGGGACCGGACGAGCGCACAATCGCCATCGATCGAAAGGATCGAATCATGAAGTTTGTTTGCCCCGTTTGCGGTTATGTGGAAGAGTTCGACGGCGACCAGCTGCCCGAGGACTTCAAGTGCCCCCAGTGCGGCGTTCCCGGTTCTCGTTTCCTGAAGCAGGAGGAGGGCCAGCTCGAGTGGGCTGCCGAGCACGTCGTGGGCGTCGCCAAGATGGAGGGCGTCTCCGAGGACATCGTTGCCGACCTGCGCGCCAACTTTGAGGGCGAGTGCTCCGAGGTCGGTATGTACCTGGCCATGGCTCGCGTCGCCCATCGCGAGGGTTATCCCGAGATCGGCCTGTACTGGGAGAAGGCTGCCCACGAGGAGGCCGAGCACGCCGCCAAGTTCGCTGAGCTCCTGGGCGAGGTCGTGACCGACTCCACCAAGAAGAACCTCGAGATGCGCGTTGAGGCCGAGAACGGCGCCACCGCCGGAAAGACTGATCTTGCCAAGCGCGCCAAGGCCGCTGGCCTCGATGCCATCCACGATACCGTGCACGAGATGGCTCGCGACGAGGCTCGTCACGGCAAGGCTTTCGCCGGCCTGCTCAAGCGCTACTTTGGCTAAGCCAACCGCTTGAGACATAACCTCTAGCTCGATGAGGCCCGGACCGTATTGGTTCGGGCCTTTTTGTGTCTCGAGGACTCGTTAACGCCCTGAAATAGAGCTATCTTCGGCATCGGTCTCTCGTCAAAAACTAAGTGAGTAGACTTTTCGAAACTTGCCGAGCAGACCATCCGTATTGCTTTATAAAGTCGCAGGGAAATGACTTGTTTCAAAACGGCCTGGTCGCCATCAAGCCAAAAGTCTACTCACTTGGGGGTGCGGACAGAAAGTTGGACCGCGGGGCGGTCCGGACTGGAGGTTCGCA
>CAMQHB010000068.1:0-9989 GCA_947001545.1 uncultured Collinsella sp. | reverse complement strand
GCTTGAACTGAGAAGGGGGAGGCCTCGCGGCCTCCCCCTTTTTTGCGTTTACGGGGCGTAAATGACTCTATTACACCAGACGATCTTATTGTTTTTGGTATTGAGCTTTTATTTAAAGAAAATAAATCGAATAACAAGGGCAACTGCTATGGCCGCAATGATCAAAAGCAGGATTGTCAGTCGATGCTGCTTGCGTCGTTTACTTGACGAAACGAAGATTGATTTTCCCTGTTTTGGCGTTTCGAGATAGCGAGCCGAATGCGTTAAGGTTTGCTTTGGTCGAGGACCTCTTTGTTGATTGGCAGCGGATGCTTTCAGTGGCTCCTCACTAGCTGCGCTGTTTTTAGATAATGGTGCGTCTTTCAGATATACAGGGTCTCCCGAGGCGACGCCCATATGTTTACGCCCCGTTTGGGCATCCTCGAGTGTTTGATATCGATTTCTCGTCACATACTCGGGCTCCGGATCATTAATGGGCTCTTGCGAGATGTGGGGGCGATGGAACCGTGGCGGCTGCGTGGAAGTATCTTCCCCCTGCGTCGGCATAAACATTTTGTTCTGGTTTTGGTCGTCCATGATGCCCTTTAGCTCGTTACCAACAACGTGTACGCGCTCATTGTAAGCCCCTTGTTATTTGTAGCTGCGAACATACTCGTTATTTAAGCTCTGGTTCAAAGAACCTTAACCTTACTAAAACCTTAGTCACACACACTTAGATATGCTTATAGTACTGGACTCAAAAAACTTTATAGTTGATGTATATATAAGCACTGGGTGGGCATATATAAGGGCGTCAAAAGAAGTCCCAGTCACCTAGAAGATGGCTCGGCAGTCCTAAAAGGAGTGGTAAACATGGCAAGCATGGTTCCTTATCGTTCGGTTTTTGGCGTTCGTCCTTCTGCTAGCTCGCTGTTCGATCTGTTTGATGATATGACCGACCTTGCAAACAACTCGATTGCTTCCAAGGCGTTTCCCGTTGACGTTGAGGATAAGGGCGACGGCTATGAGGTCAAGGCCTATCTGACCGGTGTCGCCAAGGACGATATCGATGTCGAGCTCAATGAGGGCCGTCTGTCCATTAGCGTGAATGTCGAGGAAGACGAGGAGAACGAGGGCAAGAACTTCCTGCAGAAGGAGTTCAGCTCGTACAGCGCGACGCGTGGCGTGTATCTAAAGGACGCTTCGAGCGAGGGCCTCTCGGCTAAGTACGCTGACGGCATCCTGACCGTTACGGTTCCCAAGATCGTCGAGAAGAAGAACGTTACGAAGATCTCCATCGACTAACTTCGTTGGTGTTCTGCGCTATGAAAAGACAGCAAAAGGGGCTGGGAAGCGATTCTCGGCCCCTTTTGCTGTCTAGGACAGTCTATTGAATGGTTGCCGGCTGATACTGACTCGCAGGGCGTATCGAGAGTTTTCGCGATCCTTGGAGAAGGGTTGCGGAGCTGCCGACCTCGTCATCCAGGGTTGCGGCCAGAGCTTTGGCATAGCTTTTGACGGTAAGGCTCGGACGATTGTTATCTTGGCTGATATGCATGGCAATGAGCTGTTCGGTGCGATCGGTAACAAGTTCGCGCGCGGCTTCGGCGGCTTGGCCATTGGAGAGGTGTCCCCTTGCAGACAGGATGCGCTTCTGAAGAAAGCGGGGATATTCTCCCTCGCGCAGCATGGTCACATCATGGTTGCTCTCGAGCGCGAGGACTCGACAATCTTTGAGGGTGTTCATGGCTTGGCTCGATAGCTCTCCGGTGTCGGTGGCAAAGCCGATGGAATCATCGAGGGCGTCGAATCGATAACCGACTGGATTGATGACATCGTGTGATGTTGAGTAGGTTTGCACGTGGATGCCGGCAATGGATAGGGCGTCGCCGGGATCGAATTCCTCGACAGGCAGATGCGAAAGATTTTCTTTGTTCGAAAGAGTGCCCCTGCTGGCAAAGAGGGGGCCGTGCCAGTGCTTGCACCAGACATCGAGGCCCTTGATGTGATCGCTATGCTCATGAGTAATGAGAAGAGCCGAGACGTTGTCTGTCGAGAGCCCCAGTTCTGCCATGCGCTTTAATGTCTCGCGGCGAGACAGTCCGTCATCGACCATAATGAGCCCCTGCGGGCCCTCGATGAGTGCGCAGTTGCCTTTAGAGCCACTGCCGAGGATATGAAGGTGCAGACGAGACATAAGATTCCAAAGGATACAATGGGTGCGGACGAATAGAGGAGGAAGCAAATGCCTACGGTATCTCAGCATTATGGACACCATGCCGTGCCTGGGGCAGTCGATGAGACCCGGACGAGGCAGCAGGCTGCTCCTGTCGTGCTCATGGTATCAGGCGGCGCGGACTCGACGGCACTGCTTCTTATGGCGTGCACATCAAAGCTGGATATCCAAGACGGACGCGGTGTTGCCCCCATTGCTCGCGAGCGCCTGCATGTGCTGCATGTAAACCATCATCTGCGCGGCAAGGCGTCCGATGGCGACGAGGCCTTTGTGCGTGAGCTCTGCGCGAAATATGGTTTACCGCTGTGCGTGGAGCACGCTTATTTTGATGGGGAGTCGGGCAATATTGAGGCCGCGGCCCGCGAGGTGCGCTATGCCGCGGCGCGGAGGTATGTTCGCGAGCTCTGCGCCCAGATGGGGGCACCGCGAACGGCGGCTCGTATCTGCACCGCGCACACGTCTTCGGATCGCGCGGAAACGTTTTTGATGAACGCGATTAAGGGTTCGGGGCCCGCTGGCCTATCGAGCATTCCTCGCCGGAGGAATATCGTGGTGCGTCCCTTGCTCGACCTAACTCATGGCGAGCTCGTGGGCTATCTACAGGTACATGGTCAGCCGTGGCGTGAAGACGAGAGCAATGAGGATATCTCGTATCTGCGAAACTACGTGCGCCATCGAGTGATGCCGGTGGTGGCGCAGCGCAACGCGAGCGTCTGCAAGACGATTGGCGCCGCCTGCGAGATCTTAGGCGATGAGGACGCGTTTTTGTCTCAGCTTTCGGCACAGGCGTTTCGAAGCTGCCTGCGTAAGGAGGCGGCGGGCGCGCTGGTGCTCGATGCCAGGCGCCTTGCTGCGGCCGAGGTGGTAATCGCGCGGCGCATCGTGCGACTGGCGATTAAGCGCATCGATCCGGACGCTCGTCCAGAGATGCGACATGTGGAGCGAGTCCTTTCCTGCGTTGCCGAGGGCGCCGGCTCGGTCACGCTTCCGGCGGGGATTGACGCACGCATTGAGTTTGGCATGCTGGCGTTCAAGGCGCCGGCGGCTCGCGAGGGCCTGGTCGCGGACTGGGTTACCGTACCCGGTCGTTTGCCGTTGGGCGGGGGACGTATGCTGGTCACAGAACCGATGGCCGTTGAGCCGGGATGCGATATCGTGCGCCGCGCCCGTGAGCTTGCAGCTGCCGGGGAAGTGACAGCTTTGGTAGACGCGGCTGCCCTGGGTTTTGCCGACAGCGATAGTGAGCGGATCCTGGCGGGCTCGCGTGGCGAGATCCCTGCCGAGGCGCGATTGGCGCGCCTGTGGGTGGACGGTCCTGTACCGGGAGACGTGATGTGCCCGTTAGGGATGAGTGGTCGAAGCAAGAAAGTATCCGACTTGCTAGGTGAGGCTCGCATTCCCGTTTCCGAGCGCGCCGGCGTGCCCATGGTGAGGACGGCGCCGGGGGGCGCCGTGGTGTGGGTCGCCGGAGTTCGCGCGGACGAGCGTTTTAAGTGCACGGCCGCAACGCGCGTGGCATATCTGCTCCGCGTGGTCGATGCGGAATAGCGTCCCACGCCAGCTATTCTGTGCGACGTTGACGGTATTCCCGCGCTGATGGCGTACGGGCTGGAAAATATACCCCGTGCGCTGCTAAAATGTGAAGTTCGCGTCCATACGGCGGTGTGTGGGCGATAAGCACAAGAAAGGGTTGTCATGGCTTCTCAACATCCGGATATCGAGAAGGTTCTGTTCACGCAGGAGGATATCGACGGTATCGTCTCTCGCCTGGGCGAGGAGATTACTCGCGATTACGCGGGTAAGGATCTGGTGCTGATTGCGGTCCTGCGCGGCGCCGTGGTCTTTATGGGCGACCTGATGCGTAAGATCGAGCTGCCGACCAACATCGATTTCATGGCTGTTTCGAGCTATGGCGACGGTGTGAAGTCCTCGGGTATCGTGCGTATCATTAAGGACCTGGATATCGACATCCGCGGTCGCGACGTGCTGATCGTCGAGGACATTCTGGACTCGGGCCTGACGCTCAAGTATCTGATGAAGAACCTCGAGAGCCGCAAGCCCGCTTCTCTGGAGGTCGCCGCCTTCCTGTGGAAGGACGTTGAGGACCGCGTCTCGGCCATCACGCCCAAGTATGTTGGAACCCATTGCCCCGATGCCTTTGTGGTGGGCTACGGCCTCGACTATGCCGAGCGCTATCGCAACCTTCCGTATCTGGGCATTTTGAAACCGGAGGTTTATTCGTAAGATGCCCGACGACCGTAACGACAACAATTCCCAGACTCCCCCCCGGGACCCAAAGATCCCGGGGATGCCCGGAGGCAAGAAGCCCACGCGTACGGGCTGGCTGTATTTTCTTTTGGCTTGCGCGCTTCTGGGCTACGCCTTCTTTAACATGGGCTCCGGCTTTGCCAATTCCAGCAATACCGTTAAGCTCGCGACGAGCGAGATGGTGAGCGCCATCAAGCAGGATCGCGTCGAAGATCTGACCTATACGGTTCAAGACGGAAGCGTGACGGGTCATTACTGGAAGACGAAGAAGGACAAGGGCGATACGAGCGAGCTCAAGAGCTTCTCTTCGACCTATGTCGGCTCCGATTCGCTTGCCGAGCTCATGGCGGAGCACCCCGATACCAAGTACATCGTCAACACCAACGATCCCGATTTTTGGGGCGACTTGGCGATGAGTGTGCTTCCGACGATCGCCCTTATCGCCATCATGTTCTACTTTATGCGCCAGATGATGGGCGCCAACAACAGGAACATGCAGTTTGGCAAGACCAACGCCAAGACCAACGAGGCCACACGCCCCAAGGTCAAGTTTGAAGACGTTGCCGGAGTGGACGAGGCAGTCGAGGAGCTCGAGGAGATCCGTGACTTTTTGAGCGATCCTGATCGCTATCGCAAGCTGGGCGCCAAGATCCCGCGTGGCGTGTTGCTGGTTGGCCCTCCGGGCACCGGTAAAACGCTGCTGGCCAAGGCCGTTGCCGGCGAGGCGGGCGTGCCGTTCTTTAGCATCTCGGGTTCCGACTTTGTCGAGATGTTCGTAGGTGTCGGCGCCAGCCGTGTGCGTGACCTCTTTAAGGAGGCCAAGTCCCAGGCCCCGTCGATCATCTTCATCGATGAGATCGATGCCGTGGGACGTCAGCGCGGAGCTGGCTTGGGCGGCGGTCACGACGAGCGCGAGCAGACGCTCAACCAGCTGCTGGTCGAGATGGACGGCTTTGAGGAAAGCGAGTCGGTCATCCTGATCGCCGCCACCAACCGCCCCGACATTCTGGATCCGGCGCTGCTGCGTCCCGGTCGTTTTGACCGTCAGGTTACGGTCGACCGTCCGGATGTGAAGGGCCGCGAGCAGATCTTGCGCGTGCATGCCGAGAACAAGCCGATGGACGAGGACGTTAAGTTTGAGAAGCTCGCCCAGATGACCGTTGGCTTCACTGGTGCCGATCTGGCAAATCTGCTCAACGAGTCTGCGCTGTTGGCTGCCCGCCGCCATCGTTCCGTGATCTCGATGGACGAGGTCGAGGAATCGATGGAGCGCGTGATTGCCGGACCGCAGCGCAAGGGTCGCGTGATGACCGAGGACGAGCGCACCACGATTGCCTACCACGAGAGCGGTCACGCCCTGGTGGGCCACATCTTGGAGCATTCCGATCCGGTTCACAAGATCTCGATCGTCAGCCGTGGCCAGGCGCTGGGCTACACGCTGCAGCTTCCGCAGGAGGACCACTTCCTCAAGACCAAGAACGAGATGCTCGACGAGCTCGCCGTGTTCTTGGGCGGCCGCGTTGCCGAGGAGCTCATGTGCGATGACATCACGTCGGGCGCGAGCAACGATCTGGAGCGCGCAACCAAGATGGCGCGCGAGATGGTCACACGTTTGGGCATGAGCGAGGAGCTGGGCACTCAGGTCTTTGGCGAGGCGCAGCATCAGGTATTCCTGGGCCGCGACTATGCCGATCATCAGGATTACTCCGAGGAGACGGCGCGCCGCATTGATATCGAGGTTCAGCGCATCATGCGCGAGGCCCATCGTCGTGCTGTCGAGATCTTGGATGCCCGTCGCGATCAGCTCGATCTGATGGCGAAGGTGCTGCTTGAGCGCGAGACTGTCGAGGGCGATGCCGTGAATGCCCTGCTCGATAACGAGTGGGACGCCTACCTTGAGTGCGAGGGCGATATCCTGGCGGCCAAGGAGGAGCGCAATGCCAAGGCGGCCGGCATGCCGACCAAGAAGCGCGCGCCTCGTATGAGCGAGGAGGAGCTGGCGGCTGATGCCGCGGCCTTTGCGCAGGCGGCCATGCAGGAGGATGCCGAAGCCGCATCCGATGGTGCTGACGATGACCATGCCGTCGTCGATGCCGATGCCGATGCCGACACCGACGCCGACAAATAGTCTTTGTGGCGAAAGCCTCCGCGGGGAAACCTGCGGAGGCTTTTTCTTTTTGTTGATTGGGAACAGACTTAAATGAGCGTTTTCACGCATTTAAGTCTGTCCCCAATCAACATTGCCGCGGCGCTTTGCTCGGCTAAAGCGTACAATAGCGCCTATGTGAAAGGGGAACAGATGATCAACGAAACTATGTATGCTCGCGGTGCGGAAAGCTCCATCATTCGCGAGATTTTTAGCTATGGCCTTGAGCGCAAGGCGCAGATTGGTGCGGAAAACGTATTCGATTTTTCGCTGGGTAACCCGAGCGTTCCGGCGCCCGCTGCCGTGGCGGAGTCCATTAAGAAGGCCTTGGAGCTGCCGAGTGACCAGCTGCACGGATACACGCCCGCACCGGGCCTGCCGCAGTGCCGTACCGCCGTGGCTGAGTCGCTCAACCGCCGCTTTGGTACGAGTTATGAGGGCAAGGATGTCTTTATGACCGTGGGCGCCGCGGCTTCGCTCACCTGCACGCTCAACGCCGTTACGAACCCGGGCGATGAGGTTATCGTCATTGCACCGTACTTCCCGGAGTATCGCGTGTGGATTGAGAAAGCCGGCTGTACGTGTGTTGAGGCGCTCGCCAATGAAGATACGTTCCAGCTGAGTGTGGACAACGTGCTCAAGGCGATTACCGATAAGACGACTGCCGTCATCATCGACTCGCCGAATAACCCGACCGGCGCCGTGTATACGCGCGACACGCTGACGCGACTGGCCAATGTTCTGCGCGAGGCCAACGCTCAGCGCGATCCCGAGAATCCGATTATGCTCATCTCGGATGAGCCGTACCGCGAGATCGTGTACGGTGCCGAGGTGCCTTGGGTGCCTTCGATCTACGAGCATACCATCGTGTGCTACTCGTATTCCAAGTCGCTTTCGCTGCCGGGCGAGCGCGTGGGGTGGATTCTGGTTCCCAATACGAACCTTCAGGCAGCTCGTGTAATGCCCGCCGTTGCCGGTGCCGCCCGTACGCTGGGCTTCGTGTGCGCGCCGGCGCTCTTCCAGCGCGTAATTATCGACTGCATCGATGAGCCGAGTGACGTTGAGGCCTATGCACGCAACCGCACGGCGCTCACCGATGCCTTGGCGGACTATGGCTACACCTATGTTGAGCCGGATGGCGCGTTCTACCTATGGGTGAAAGCGTTGGAGCCCGATGCGAATGTGTTTTGCGAGCGCGCAAAGAAGTATGAGTTGCTTGCGGTTCCCTCGGACAGCTTTGGTATGCCGGGTTGGTTCCGCCTGGGCTATTGCGTGAGTTACGAAACGATTGTCAATTCGCTACCCGCTTGGAAACAGTTGGCGGACGAGTATCGTTAAAAGTAAAGCGCTCTGCCTACAATGTTTTACGTGAAACGGGGTTTGGTGTTAAGCCGGACCCCGTTGTCATGGACGTTGTGTCTTTGGGATGGAGTGGTTTTACGACTATCGAAGGCAATGCGTACAATGAATATAAGCGACGGCCGTGCCAGATAAGGAGACCTGATGCCCTACCTGCTTTCTTGTGACATTCATACCCATACGATGTTCTCTGCGCATGCATATTCGACCATTGAGGAGAATGTGTACTGGGCGGCAGAGCGTGGCCTGCAGGTGCTCGGGTCTGCCGACCATCTGAGCTCTATGGTTACGGCTTGTCCCAATGACCTGCGCAGTTACCAATTCTTTATCAACCAGGATATCTGGCCGCGCATTTGGAGCGGCGTGCTGGTGCTGCGTGGTGCCGAGGCCGATATCGTTTCGCTGGACGGAAGCCTGTTTGGCGAGGACACTCCTGTCACGCTCGATATCGCTGGCGATTCGTACAGCCGTCAGCATTCGCTGTTCGATTTGGTTACGCGTAATTTGGATTATTTGGTTGCAAGCGTGCATAATCCACAGATTGCTGAGGGCGCGACGCTGGCCCAGGCGACCGAGATGTATATCAATGCCCTGGAGCACCCCAAGGTGTTCATGCTGGGTCACACGGGGCGTTCGGGCGTGCCGTTCGATATCGACGAGGTGCTGTTGGCAGCTAAGGCCAAGCACAAGATTATCGAGATCAACAACCATAGTCTTGAACACGGTGTCGACACTGAGCATTGGGCCGTATGCCGCAAGATTGCCGAGCGCTGCGCCGAGCTGGGCGTGGGCATTGGCGTGTCGACCGATGCCCACATTGGCATGGCCATTGGCAAGCTCGATCACGCGCGCAAGATGCTCGACGAGATTCACTTCCCGCTGGATTTGATCGTGACGCGCGACCGCGAGACGCTGCTGCGCGAGATGGCGGCAGCCGGCGTGTGCGATCTGCGCAATGGGATGTAGCGGAGTTTATAAACCAAGCGAAGGGGGCGGCCCAGGCGGGTCGCCCCCTTTCTTGTCCCAAAAATCTACTGAGGTTGGTTAGCGGCGTTCGAGGACCGCTACGGTTTCGGTGTGGTCGGTGTGAGGGAACATGTCGACGGGCGTGATCTTGAGCAGGCAATAGCCTCCGTCGAGGAGCTGATGCAGGTCGCGCTCTTGAGTTACGGGGTTGCAGCTGATATAGGTGATGCGGCGCGGCTTAAGCGCGCAGGCAGCTTCGAGGAACTCGGGCGTGGAGCCGGCGCGCGGCGGATCGATGGAAAGGACATCGACCCGCTCGTTGTTATCGGCGGCATCCAGGATGTAATCGGTGGCGTCGTCGGCCATAAACCAAGCGCTGCGGGTGAGGCCGTTGAGCTCGGCATTGCGGCGTGCGTCGGCAATGCCCGCCGGGTTGCGCTCCACGCCGAGCAGCATAATGCCGATACCCTTGTTCTGGGCATCTTTAGCTGCGCAAAGACCGATGGTACCGCTGCCACAGTAGGCATCCATGAGCACATCGCCCTGGTGCAAATCCATGCCGTCGATAGCGAGCTGATAGAGCTGCTCGGTCTGCTGCGGATTGGTCTGATAGAACGCGGTGGGGGAGATATCGAATTCGCAACCGAGCAGCTGGTCGCGCATGCACTCGGCGCCATATACAATGCGGGTTTCCTCGCCGAGGATGGCGTTGCCGGGACGTCCGTTGATGTTTTGGGCGACGGTGACGATGCGCGGATCGAGTGCGGCGACAGCCTCAAAGAACTCCTGCGCATGCGGCAAGTCGCGCTGAGCGGTCACGAGCGTGACCATGACCTGGTCGGTACGCCAGCCGCAGCGGACGACGGCATAGCGAAGCAAACCAAGATGCTTGTCCTCATTAAAGGCGGGAATATGCAGCCGCTCAGCTTCACGCGCGATGCCGTTGAGAATCTGACGAGCGCCCGGTGCCTCGACGGGGCATTCGGGTACGGCAACGATCTTGTGCGTGCCGCGCTCAAAGAAACCGCAACGGAC
>CAMQHB010000067.1:0-9991 GCA_947001545.1 uncultured Collinsella sp. | reverse complement strand
CCTGCGACTACCCTCGAGAACCGAGCTCTACACCAACATTCGCGACACTACCCGAGGCCTTGATTCGCACAATCCAGGAAAACGATCGCCTGGCAGATGCTGAGGGAATCGATAGAGCCGTTCGCTCGATCTCCGGTTTTCCCTTCCTATTGCAACTCGTAGGCTACCGTGCCTGGGATCTCACAAGCGATTCGAAGGAAATCTCGTCACGCGACTTTGACCTGGGAATCAAAATCGCGCGCGACGAGATGGACGACCGAATCCTCGCGGCAACTTATCGGGAACTCACGGCAGAGGACAAGCGATTCCTCATCGCCATGCTCGATGACGAGGAAGAATCCACCACCGCTGACCTTGTCGAGCGCCTTAAGCGTTCGCCGCAGCAGGTCTCCCGCTACCGACGCCGCATGATAGATGCCGGCATCATCGGGGAACGAGGACGAGGGCTCGTCACATTTGAATTGCCATTCTTCCGCGACTATCTCGCGGCTCAATGCGTGAAATAGGCATCAATAAGGCAAAGGGACAGTCCCTTTGTCGCATCGCCTATAGGTAGCGACCGGTGATGCTTGCGGGGCAGGCCGCGATGTCACCCGGCGTACCGGCGCAGACGATTTGCCCGCCCGCGTCGCCACCGCCCGGGCCCATGTCGATCACGTAATCGGCGTTGCGGATAAGGTCGAGATCGTGTTCGATCACGATAACCGTGGCGCCCTTGGCAACGAGGCCGTCGAACACACTCAGCAACACTTGGACATCGAGCGGATGCAGGCCGATCGTGGGCTCGTCGAACACAAATACGGCATCATCCTGCACGCGTCCCATCTCGCTCGCGAGCTTAAGACGCTGCGCCTCGCCGCCCGAAAGCGCCGGCGTGGGCTCACCGAGCGTGAGATAGCCCAAGCCAAGGTCGTGCAAGGTCTGCAAGCGCGTCTGAACTTTCTTGAGCCCCACCGTGGCGTCGATGGCCTCGTCCACACTCATGTCCATGAGCTGCGGCAACGTAAGCAGACTCCCGTCCTTGCCCTCGCGATGGATATGCGAAGCCGCGTCTGCATAACGTGAGCCGCGACATGCCGGGCAGACGATCTCGACGTCGGGCAAAAACTGCACGTCGAGCGATATCGAGCCAGTGCCATCACACGTAGGGCAGCGCAAGGCGCCGGTATTGTAGCTAAAGGCGCCCGCCTTGTAGCCGGCTGCCTTGGCCTCGGGCGTACGGGCGAAGGCGCGGCGCAGCTCATCATGGATGTCGGCATAGGTCGCCACCGTCGAGCGCACGTTGGCGCCGATGGGCGTAGCGTCAATCAGATTTGCGCGGCCAATGCCCTCGGCATCGACCCAATGCACGTGCCCTGGCAGGCGCTCTCCGGCTGCCTGCGCCTTGAGTGCCGGGATGAGCGTCTCGAGTACCAACGTCGTCTTACCCGAACCCGAAACGCCCGTCACCGCAACGAGACGGCCGCGCGGGATATCGACTTCGAGCGGCTTGACGGTATGGATGGCATCGGTCGCCATGCGGATATGGCCCTGGTCGAACATGTCGTCGTCAGTCACCTGCGGACGCAAGCGTTTGGGGTCTGCGCGCAAAAACGGAGCGATGCGGCTGCCCCGCGATTGCTCGACCTCGTCTACCGTGCCTGCAGCAATCACATTGCCGCCGCCTGCTCCAGCAACGGGACCCATCTCAACCAGATAGTCGGCTTCCGCCAGTACGCGCGTATCGTGGTCGACAACGACCACGGTGTTGCCGTCATCCACCAGATCGCGCATTACGCCTACCAGGCCGTCGACATTGGCAGGATGCAAGCCGATCGAGGGCTCGTCCAGCACATAGAGCACGCCCGTCGATCGGTTGCGCACCACGCGGGCGAGTTGCACGCGCTGGCGCTCACCCGTGGAGAGCGTGGCACCGGCGCGATCGAGCGAAAGGTAATCGAGACCCAGGTCGACCAGACGACGGGCCGCGCCCAAAAACGAATCGCAGATATCCGTCGCCATGGGCTGCATCTCAGCCGGCAAGGATGCGGGCACCCCGCGCATCCACTCAATCGCCTCGCCCAGCGTCATGGCCGCCGCCTGCGCCAAATTGATACCGCGCACTTGAGGCAGGCGCGCAGCCTCGGAGAGACGCGTGCCGCCGCAATCGCGGCATGGCCCCTCGCGCAAAAAGCGCGCAACGCGTTTTAACCCCTTATCGTCCTTAACCTTGGCGAGCGCATTCTCGACGGTATAGACGGCGTTGTAATAGGTAAAGTCGAGCGGCGTGGCGCCCTCGCCGTTCTTGGGAACGTAAAGAATGTGCTTCTTAACCGCGGGGCCGTGAAACACGATGTCGCGCTCTTGAGGCGTGAGCTGGTTAAACGGCACGTCGGTGCGCACGCCCATCTCGCCGGCTACCTGCTTCATCAGATCCCACATGAGCGTACCCCAGGGAAGCACCGCGCCTTCGTTGATGGTCTTTGACTCGTCGGGCACCAGGCTCGCCTCGTCCACCTCGCGCATGACACCAGTGCCGCCGCAGGTAGAGCACGCACCGCCGCTGTTAAAGGCAAGGTCCTCGGCACCCGGCGCGTAGAACTCGCGGCCGCATGCGGGGCACGTGAGCGACAGGCCCGCAGCCACGTTAAGGCTCGGCTCCACACGCGCCCCGCAATGCGGGCACACGTGATGGGCGCAGCGGCTAAAGAGTAGACGCAGGCTATTGTTGAGCTCGGTCATGGTGCCAAATGTGGAACGCACACCCGGCACGCTCGGACGCTGGTGTAGCGCGAGCGCCGCCGGTACGTGCAATACCTCATCCACCTGAGCGTGCTCGGCCTGCGTCAGGCGACGTCGAGTATAGGTGCTGAGCGCCTCCAAGTAGCGACGCGAGCCCTCGGCATAAAGAACCCCCAGCGCCAGCGAGCTCTTGCCCGAACCCGATACGCCGGCAATACCCACGAGCTTTCCCAGCGGAATGTCGATATCGATGTCCTTGAGGTTATGGTCGCGCGCGCCACGCACCTCGATAGCCTGCGGGTTCATCTTCTGTTCCGTCACCTTTATCACCCTACTCATGCCATAAAACTCGATCGCGAATGTACGCGCCCAGCATGGGCACGGTAAACCGGACGAGGCCGTATCCGGCAGCCTCGATGACGCGCTCGTGAATCAGGCTTGCGCGATATTTACTCGCCCAACTCTGAGTACGGTCGCAGCGCTCAATGATATCCGCCATGCGCGTCGGCTCACCCTCGTCAGCAGCCATGGCCTCGATAAAGAGGCGCTGTGGACTGCGCAATCCATAATACAGGGGCGCGTCGACCGCTTCGTAGAACTCGGAGACGGCATCCGCATGGCCATCCTCGACATCGCGCCTTTCGATGACCTGCGAGCCACGCCGGACAGCAGACCTCCACATGTAATATCCCACCAGCTGAACCATATAGGGATGCCCCATGCTCTTGCGTGCCGCAAGGTCCGCCGTCTCCGCATCAACGTAAAGACCAGCGTCCTTGACCGTCTGAATATATGAATCGCGCACCTTGGGCAAAGATATTGCCCCCAATGTACGCTGTTGGGCCCGCCGCAAAAACGTCACGCTCGGCTCTTCGAGCAAGTCGTCAACCATACTGGGTAAACCGGCGAACACCAGCGCAAGACCGCGCTGGTCGCTATCGGACAAGCCCGTGTCATCCTGGTCTCCGAGCACCTGCTGATAGAGAACGGCGAGAGCCGCCAGTTCCTCGATAGACGCCGATTGCGCCTCGTCAATCGCAAACAGTATGCCCTTGCCTGGACCGAGCTTCTTGAGGCGCTCGTTGACCAGCCCTCGTAACGTTTCACCCTTTGCTCGCGCCGCCTCGACCGACATCCGGCCAAACGACGGACCGAACTCCATTGACGTCACAACGGGTTTATTCGAGCGAAGCGCATCGGCCAGGCGGTCGCATAAGCCAAGCGAAGCGGAATCGGAGATAACCGCCCATCCACGCTCGCTGGCTAGACGTTGCAGCTCCCGCAGGAGAACCGTTTTGCCGCAGCCGCGGTTTCCCGTAATGAGCATGAGCCTACCCGGCGCTCCGGCGCCGTTGTCGAGCCCTTCCTCAAAATCTTCGATGACCGACTCTCGACCGATGAGCATCGGAGGCCGCTTGCCTGCCGTTGGCTTAAAGGGATTTGGATTCATGTCGGCCTCCTCTGATCGGTAAACCCTGGTAACAGTTATACCAACTTATACCGAATTATACCAATTTAATGCGGCAAAGAGTCTGACCCTCTATCACCTATGGCCGAAAAACTCGGCATCCGCCGCTCGCCAGGGGCGGAAGGTGGCGGGATCGACCTTGACGTGCGCCGTGGCGGGTACGTCGTACCATTTGACCGTGTAGCCGGCGCCGTGAGAGCAAAAGACCGAGTCAGGCGTGTTGGGCAGATCGGCCTCGGGCTCATAGGCGGCCGTCTCGATTACGCGCTCGGCATCATGACAAGCCGCATAGCCGGCAAACTCTAGGTACAGATGACCGCGACCGCTCGTGTAGGCAGCCACCTCCAGCGCGTAATCCTGCACCTCAGATGCCGGCACGCGACCCACAAGCTTCGCCCGGTCTCCCGCCATCGTCGGCGGCTCGTACTCGGCACCCATACGCGTGGCATCCGAGAGCGCCCGACCCACGCACTCCCCCGGCACCTCGAGCTCAAAGCGATACCACGGCTCCAACAGCACCGCCGCGCCGGCCTCGCGCGCCCGCATCAAACCCTGGCGAATCGCGCGGTACGTGGCCTGGCGAAAATCGCCGCCCTCGGTGTGCTTGGCATGCGCACGGCCGCCCGTGAGTGTAATGCGCACATCGGTGATGGGCGAGCCGGTCAGCACGCCCAGGTGATCGCGCTCCATGGCGTTGGTGAGTGCCAGACGCTGCCAGTTAAGATCGAGCTCGTCGGTCGAGGCCACGGTACCAAACTGCACGCCCGAGCCCGCCGGCAACGGCTCCAGACGTAGATGCACCTCAGCATAGTGACGCAGTGGCTCAAAGTGGCCCACACCCTCGACCGGCTGCGAAATAGTCTCCTTATAGAGAATGCCGCCAGACTCAAACGCAACCGAAAGGCCAAAGCGATCGGCCAACACCCGCTGCACGACCTCGAGCTGCACGGCGCCCATCAACTGCAAATGAATCTGCTCAAGATGCGTGTTCCAGCTTACGCCGAGCATGGGATCCTCGTCGGCAAGCTCGGCCAGCGCTTGGAACACCGTATGGACATCGTGCTCGTTCGGCAGCACCGTATAGGTGAGAACCGGCGCAATGACGGGCGCATCGCCCGCGGGCTCCGCGCCCAGGGCGTCCCCCGGGCGAACGTGCGCAAGACCCGTCACGGCACAAATACCGCCAGCAGCAACTTCTTGGGCAAGCTCATACTTCTCGCCGTTATAGATGCGCACCTGATCGACCTTCTGCTTCCATGCCTCGGCACCGGAACGTCCGTTAATCACCTGTTTGGCATGCAGCGTGCCGCCGGTCACTTTAACCCAAGCCAAGCGCTCGCCGCGATCTCCGCGGCTGACACGATAGACGCGCGCGGCAAACTCCGGGCGCCATGCCTGTTCGCGCATCAGCACGCATATGCCATCTAGCAGCTCGTCCACGCCTTGGTCCTTGAGCGCCGAGCCGGCAAAGCAGGGAAAGAGCTTGCGCTCGGCAACCATGCGCGACAGCGTCGCGGCGGAAAGCTCACCCGTCTCGAGAAACTCCTCGAGCGCCGCCTCGTCCAACGCAGCAGCGTCCTCCTGAACGGCACCACCCGCCAACAGTTCGCTGGCATCCAGGCAGCCTTCGGAAAGACGTTGCCCAAGTTGTGCCAGCAAAACATCGCGACCGGGATTCTCCAAATCGATTTTGTTGATATAGATGAACGTCGGAATGTCATAGCGCGCAAGCAGGCGCCACAGGGTTTCGGTGTGCCCCTGCACGCCATCGTTGGCGCCTACCACCAGAATCGCGTAGTCCAGGGCACACAGCGTGCGCTCCGCCTCGGCAGAAAAATCGACATGGCCGGGAGCGTCCACGAGCATAACGTGGGTGTCACCATGGTCGAGCACGGCCTGCGACGAGAAGATCGTAATGCCGCGCTCACGCTCGATCGCGTTAGTGTCCAGATGCGAATCGCCATCGTCCACGCGGCCGCGCTTGCGAATGCGGCCCGCGTTGAACAACATGGCCTCGGCCAACGTGGTCTTGCCGGCATCGACATGCGCCAAGATTCCAACGACTGCCTGCTTCGACATGGCTCTCCTCTTATTACAAGCCCATCGCACGCGGCAACGGGCGTCCTCGTTCCACACTGGATGATACAATTTACGAGCCGGCGGGCGAAGCGGGCCCTATCCCCCGACCGAGCTCATCGCCCCGCGTTGCCGCGCGGCGATTTTCGTAGGTTCGCGCCTTGCGAAAGCCGGCTTGCAAAACAGCGCAGCGAACGAAAATAGCCCCACCCGGGGCCATTTTCGTTCGCGCGAATTGTTGATACGCGCCCCTGCTTTTACGCCTCGCGCAGCCAATCGAACGCGACACGCGGCGTGCCGTCTGACACATACACGATGCCGGCGCGCTCAAATCCGGCCTTGAGGCTCGCACCCTGCATGGGCAGGTTGTCCTGATGCGTGTCGATACGCAGGTGATCGGCACGCTCCTTGGCAAAGGCAAACATCGCAGCCGCGATACCGTGCACGGTGCCGTCGGATGCTACACGGTGCAGCACGGCATACGGAGTGTCGCTGCGCCATTGCCCGTCCTCAACTACGTCATAGCACTCGTCCGGGCCCGGCAAAAAGGCAAATGTCGCCACCACGCGGCCGCCGACTTCGCACACATAGCTACCACCGGCGGCGATATCGGCAGCCAGCTGCTCGGCAGAAGGCGTGCCCTCGGGCCACTGCGTGGCGTTGCCATGCGCGCGCATAAAGGCACGGGCCGCGTCATAGATAGCCATGACGGCGGGAATGTCGGTATCGAGGGTTTTTCTAATCATCACGCGGCGACCTCACGTTTATTGGTATCACTTTGATTGAGCAATGATACCAGCGTTTGGAGAGGGGCGCGAAGCAGATGGGGAGCAAAAAGCGAGCCGCCTGGTCAAAGGCAAAAAGCGAGTTTTTGGGCGCTGCCACCGGCGGCGATATGAGCGACCTGTTTGCGCGCGAGGACGAGCGCCGCGACGCCCTGGACGCCGAGCGCGATGAAGCCTGGCGCTACAAGTCGTGCGAGCGCAAAAACCGTTACGATACACGCGCCGAGGCCGAGGCCGTTATGGCCGACTGCGAAAACCGCGGGCGGCGCGGGCTAGCCTGCTACAAATGCGAATACTGTGGCGGCTGGCACCTGACGTCGCACCCTTGGAAATAGGCACCGCATCGGCACGGCATCGACAGAGCGCCGGCCATCGCACGCAAGCTACGGGCGCGGCGGCACCAAAACATCGTAACGGACGGCCTTGCCCGCAAGTTGATAGCTCGGCTTAACGCCGGCAAGCAGCGGCCCCTTCACCGGCCGCTTGATAACGACCTTGCGCGGATGCACCGCAAGCGCCGCCTCGACCAGTGTTTCCTCATCGGCACACGGCTGCTCCAAATGGTGCAAGAGTTGAAACTTCTTTTTCACCGCCGCGCTCTTGGTGCGCTCGGGAAACATGGGGTCCAGATATACCACGTCGGGAGCGGTGAGCTCGCCCCGCCCGATCAGCTCAGCTGTATGGCAAAGGCCGGCAATGCTGTCCTCGCCGGCATGTAAGCGCATGCGCGACACGGCAGCCGCAAGCTCCGGATCATCTGCCGCGCGATCCAAAGCATCCTTGAGAAGCGCCGCGATCACGCAATCCTGCTCATACAGATCGACGGTAAAGCCCGCGGCCGCCAACAGCAGCGAATCCTCGCCAAAGCCTGCCGTGGCATCAATCGCCCATGGGCTCTCGATGCCTTTTGTGCGCGCAGCCTTTACCAGCAGCTCTTGCTGCAGACGGCCTTGCTTGAGTCGTGGCAGCATGCGGGCAAAATCGGCTCGCAGCTCCATCGAGCCGTCGGTGAGCGTGAGGCCCTCGGACTTCCCGGTCAGCTCAAGCCCCGCGGCCCGAGCAACAGAAAAGGGATCGACGACGCCCATGGACACTCCTTAACAAGCAAAACGAATACGCGAGCGCCGTTTGTATCGGCACCCAACCGTCCGCTATTGTCCCACATGCGACATGGCCCACAGCATCCCAATGCAAAGCACCGCCATCAATCCCGTGCACACGGCAGCGATCACAGAATCACCCATGCGCCTTCCCAACGACCGCGGCTCACGCACTTGCCCTGCTCCGTACATCATGGCTCCTCCTTCGGTCCAACTCTTACCATGGCCCCATCATCGCAGCGCCGCGCATACGCTGCCATCGATTTGACTTACGTCCAGCTTTCCTTTTTGAAAGGTTGGGTTGGGCCGCGCGGGCTCAAAGCGCTTTCAGGCGCATGCATCGCCGCGTTGAACTACAATGTGCTTCACCATATGTGCAGCACATTGGGTGCGCCAAGTTGGCGTACTCGTATCGAAAGGACCAGCCATGAGCTTCACTCGCAAGACTCTCAAAATCCTTGCCCTCATCTATTTTGTTTTGGGCATCGCCAGCCTCGTCATCGCCGGCGTCGGTATCGCCAGTGGCAACCTCGATTCCACGTACGGGTCGAACGCCATGCTCGCCGCGGTCGTGCTTGTCGCCAAGGGCGTTGTCGATCTTGCCGCAGGTGTTGCGGGCATCAAGGGCGCCAACAAGCCTTCGCAGGTAGACGGCGCGTTTAAGCTCGGTATTGTTGCCGCGGTCGCCACGCTTGCCCAGGCGGTGCTCACGCTTCCCGCGTTTGGCGGCGACGCCATCAACTTTGGCGCCTTTGTCATCGTGGTGTATGACCTGTTCTTTGTTCAGCAAGCACACGAGGTTAAGGCCGAGAACAAGGACCGCCTGTAAGCGCTCGCTTCTCATAACCTCTGCAGCCAGGCAGCTAAAAAGGGCCGATCGCGCATCTCCGCGGTCGGCCCTTTGCATTTGCCCAGATAAAACCTGCCAAAATAAACCTGTCCCTTTTTGGCAGGTTGTTAGCTGTGGCGGTACTCGGCGATGATGAAGTCGATGTCGGTTTGAAGTGTGTCCAAATTTGCCAGGCGCTCTTTGTCGGCAGGGCGTGTGCGGTAGTAATACGGCGTCATCTGGAACACCGCCTCGATGTCGTCCTGGGTCTGAAGCGTAATATTCGCAGACACCCGCTGCGTTCCGACCAACTCGAGCTCAGTGGTCTGCGGCAGCTTCTCGTCGTTAAGGTACGGTGTATCGTAGAGCACTTCCTTAAGCCCAAACAGATGACGGGCACCTGGCACGACGGTGTAGAGCGAGCCCTCGGGCGCCAGCACGCGGGCAAACTCACGCTCGTTAAAGGGAGCGAAGAGCTCGGTCACCATATCGAAGGCGCCATCAGCCACGGGGATGTCCTTCATGTTGGCCACGAAGTAGGTCGCATCGCCGCGCTTGGCGGCAAGGCGCACCATCTCTTTGCCCAGGTCGAAACCGTAAGCATCCACGCCCGGCACCGCGCCCATGGCGCTGGTGTAGTAGCCCTCGCCACAGCAAATATCGAGCAGCGTCATGGGGCCATTCGTAGACGCAGCGCACCCAGACGCCTGCTTGCGCACCAGCTCGACCATCGCATCGCGCAACGGCGCATAGTAACCGCGGTTCAGAAAGTCGCGACGGCTGCGCGCCTGTGACTTGGGATCACCCATGGAGTCGCCGCTCTTGGACGAGCGTAGTAGATATAGATAGCCCTCGCGCGCACGGTCAAACCGGTGCCCGCCCGCGCATACAGCACCGCGCTCATCGTCCACCAACGGCTCATGGCAAACGGGACACAACAACATGGCAACTCCTTAGCGCGAACAACACAACGCCCACCATTGTCGCACGCCTTCCCCACCTAGTCATTGGG
>CAMQHB010000066.1:0-10028 GCA_947001545.1 uncultured Collinsella sp. | reverse complement strand
CACCCAGGCCCGCACCCCGGCGCGCCCCGGCGCCCGTTGCGGCGGTGCCCACCACACCGCCGCCTGCGATGAGGCGCCGGCCCTGACCTCGCGCGCGGACGCGCCGGGCGGGTCCCGGCGCGTCTCCCACGCTCGTTCAGTCTCTAGGCACCCAAGGTGCCAGAAAGGGTAGGTGAAGTCATATGGCAAAAGTCCGTGTGTCCACCCTGGCCAAAGAGTTCGGCATGACCTCCAAGGAACTGATGGGTCATCTCGCCGATATGAAGATTCCCGCTAAGTCCGCTTCCTCCACCTTGGAGGACGCTTATGTCGCCATGGTCCGCAAGCAGCTCGCCTCGGTGATCGAGGCCCGCGCTCAGGAAGTCGAGGCCGCCAAGCAGGCCGAGGAGCAGGCAGCTGCCGCCGAGGAGGCCGCTCGCGCCGCCGAGGCCGAGCGCGAGCGCATCGCCGCCGAGAAGGCCCGCGAGGAGGAGCGTCGCCAGTTCGCCGCAGCCCAGGCTGCCGAGGAGGCTGCCCGCGCCGAGGCCGAGGCCAAGAAGAAGGCCGAGCAGGAGCGCCTCGCCCGCGAGAAGGAGGAGGCTGCCCGCGAGGCCCAGCGCCGTGCCGTTCCCGCTTCCGACTCCGGTTCGCGCTTCCGTTCGCTGCTCGACCAGATCGCCGCACAGGAGACCGTGCTCAAGGAGAAGAAGGACGCCGAGGACAAGGCCAAGGCCGAGCGCGCCGCCGAGCGCGGCAACCGTCGTGGCGGTAACAACGACCGCCGCGGTGGCCGTCGTAACGATCGCAACGCTTCCGACAACAACTCCGAGCGCAACGCCCCCGAGAGCCGTCCGCACAGCCATCGCACCAACGCCAGCAACAACGTCGCTGCCGGCATGGACTTCCCCAACCCCGATAAACAGGGCAAGGGCAAGAAGCGCAAGGGCGGTCACAACAACGAAGAGGACCACTACAGCCGCATGGCTCGCGAGGCCGAGGAGTACAGCCGCGAGAAGGTGCTCGAGGAGGCTCGTGCTGCCGTCGAGGAGGCCTCTCGCGAGTCCACCGGTCGCCGCAAGAAGCGCAAGGAGAAGCGCGAGCGCGAGGCTGCCAAGGCGCAGGAGGAGCGCAAGATAGAGGAGGCGCTGGCCCAGGGCGTGAACCCCGAGGACCTCGACGCCATCAAGGTCTCCCAGGGCGTTACCGTCCAGGAGCTTGCCGAGGCGCTCGACGTTCCGGCCAACGACATCATCAAGCGCCTGTTCCTGCTTGGTACGCCGCTCACCATGACGCAGTCCATGTCCGACGACCTCGTCGAGCTCGTCGCCGACGACCTGGGTCGTCAGATCAAGATCATCACCCCCGAGGAGGAGAACACCTTCTCGTTCTATGACGATCCCGCCGACCTTAAGCCGCGCGCCCCGGTCGTCACCGTCATGGGCCACGTCGACCACGGCAAGACGTCGCTGCTCGACGCCATCCGTCACACCGGCGTTGCTGCCGGCGAGGCGGGCGGCATTACGCAGGCCATCGGCGCTTCGCAGGTCATGATCAACGACCGCAAGATCACCTTCATCGATACCCCGGGCCACGCCACCTTTACGGCTATGCGTGCCCGTGGCGCCAAGGTGACCGACATCGTCATTCTGATCGTGGCTGCCGACGACGGCGTCATGCCCCAGACCGTCGAGTCGATCAACCACGCCAAGGCCGCCGGCGTACCCATCGTCGTCGCCGTCAACAAGATCGATAAGCCGGGCGCCAACCCCGACCGTGTGCGTCAGGAGCTCACCGAGTACGGAGTCATCCCCGAGGAGTGGGGCGGACAGAACATGTTCGTCAACATCTCGGCTAAGCAGAAGATCGGTATCGACGAACTTCTGGAGACCGTGCTGCTCCAGGCCGACGTGCTCGAGCTCAAGGCCAACCCGGACACCTTTGCCTCCGGCAACGTCCTCGAGGCCAAGCTCGACAAGGGCCGCGGCTCGGTCGCTACCGTGCTCGTGACCCGCGGTACCCTGCACGTGGGCGATACGCTGGTCGCCGGCCTTACCTACGGCCGCGTCCGCGCCATGCTCGACCCCAAGGGCCGCGCCGTCACCGAGGCCGGTCCCTCCGACGCCGTCGAGATTCTGGGCCTGCAGTCCGTGCCCAACGCCGGCGACGAGTTCCGCGTGTTCGAGGACGAGCGCGAGGCACGCGCCCTGGCCGACGAGCGTTCGCTGAAGGCCCGTATCGAGGAGCAGAGCCGCGTGAAGCACGTCACGCTCGAGAACCTCTTCGAGACCATCGCCGACGCCGAGGTCAAGGAGCTCAACCTGATCATCAAGGCCGACGTCCAGGGTTCCATCGAGGCTCTTCAGGACTCGCTCGACAAGATGGATCAGTCCGAGGTCCGCATCAACACGATCCACTCCGCTGTCGGCGCCATCAACGAGACCGACGTCGTCCTGGCCGACGCCTCCAACGCCATCATCATCGGCTTTGGCGTCCGTCCCGACGGTAAGGCTCGCTCCGCCGCCGAGCGCGAGGGCGTCGAGATCCGTTGCTACGACGTCATCTACAAGTGCCTCGAGGAGCTCGACGCCGCCCGTATCGGCATGCTCAAGCCCACCGAGGTCGAGGTCGCCACGGGTACCGCGACCGTCCTGGACACCTTCAAGGTGCCCAAAGTCGGTATCGCCGCCGGTGTCCGCGTCGAGGAGGGCGAGATCGCCGCGACCGATTCCGTGCGTCTGGTGCGCGACGGCATCGTGGTCTTCAACGGCAAGATCGCCTCGATGCGCCACTACAAGGACGAGGCAAAGAGCCTCAAGAGCGGTTCCGAGGGCGGCATTGGCCTGGAGAACTTCCAGGACATCAAGCCCGGCGACCAGATCGAGGGTTACCGCATCGACCAGGTTGCCCGTACCGAGTAGGGGGTAGCTCTATGAAGCAAACGCAGGCAACCCGCCGTCTGGGCGAGCAGCTTCGCGAGAAGCTCGGGTATATCCTGCTCTTTGAGGTTTCCGATCCGCGTCTCGACCTAGTTACTTTGACCGCGGTCGAGGTCGCGGTGGACCGTTCGTTCGCGCGTGTGTACGTGTCGTGCGATGCGAGCCGCTACGACGAAGTCATGGAGGCGCTCGCAAGCGCCAAGGGCCGTATTCGCAGCCTGTTGGCTCGCTCGCTCGATTGGCGTGTCACGCCCGAGCTCGATTTTCACATCGATCGCTCGACCGATGAGGCCGAGCGCATCACACGTGCGCTGGAAAACGTTCCCGCCACGCTTGCGCTCGAAAAGGACGAGGACGGTTATCCGATAGCGGATGCCGCCCAGGAGGCAGCTTTAGATGACTAATTCCGCCGACCTCGCCTCGTGCGAGTCTGCAGATATTCAGCGACGCATCCTCGAGCTTATCGAGGGTGCGTCCTCCATTGCGATTTCGGGACACACTTCTCCCGATGGCGACGCCCTGGGTTCCGTGCTGGGTCTGGGTCTCTCGCTCATGAAGTTTTTCCCCAATAAGGACATTGCCCTGCTGCTGGCAGACGATGACCCGGTCCCGCGCATCTACCGCTTTATGGAAGGCTCCGATCGCCTGGTGCCGGCATCTGCGTACACCGGCAATCCGGACCTGTTCATCTCGGTGGATGTGCCGGTCGTCGAGCGCCTGAACAACTCCGCCGAGGTGCTTCGTCGCTCCAAGCATGTGGTGTGCTTCGATCACCATCCGGCACGCGAGGAGTTTGCCGAGCTCAGTCTGAGGCGCGTTGAAGCTGCAGCCTGCGCTATGATCATCGACCGTTTCTTGGACAATTGCGGCATTGTCGCACGTGAAGGCGTCGCGACCTGCCTGCTGTGCGGCTTGGTGACCGACACCGGCCGTTTTCAGTACCAAAACGCCGATGCCGCCGCGTTCCATGCGGCCTCGCGTCTGGTTGCCCACGGTGCCAATCCGGCTCGTGTCGCACTCGAGGTCTATCAGAGCATGCGCGTCGAGTTTTTGCACCTCAAGTCCATTGTCATGGGCCGTATCAAGACGGTCGCGCACGGGCGCGTGGCGTATAGCTATGCCTTCCAGAGCGACCTTGAGGCCTGCGGCGTCACCTCGGATGAATGTGACGGTCTGGTCGATGTGGTGCGTTCGGTGATGGGCGTCGAGGTCTGCCTGTTCTTAAAGGGCATCGACGGCGATACCAAGGTGCGCGGCAACCTGCGCTCCAAGGGTGACCTCGATGTGTCCGAGATCGCTGCCAACTTTGGCGGTGGCGGGCATCATGCCGCCGCCGGCTTTTCCAACAACGGAACAATTCGCGAGACGCTCGCCGTGGCACTTCCCATGCTGGCCGAGCTGGTGGGGGAGGATCCCGCTTCGGTGACCGTCGAGCTTTAACTTTTTGGATGGTACATGGCTCGTCGTACGCCTTCTCAACTGAATATGCTGCTCGCCGTCGATAAGCCGGTGGGCTGCACGTCCCACGATGTGGTCTCGCAATGCCGACGCGCCCTCCATGAGCGGCGCGTCGGCCATGCCGGCACGCTCGACCCCATGGCATCCGGCGTCATGGTGGTGGGCGTGGGCCAGGCTACTCGTCTGCTGGGCATGCTAACCCTCGATACCAAAAGCTATGTCGCCGACATCTCGTTTGGCGCCGAGACCAATACCGATGATGCGGAGGGCGAGGCGGTCCGCACGGTGGCTGTTGCCAACGAGCTCCGCGATCCTGCCTATGCTCGTGAGCGCTTGGCCGCCATGCTGGGCCCGCAGATGCAGGTGCCGCCGGCGTTTTCTGCTATCTCGGTCAATGGCGTTCGCGCCTACAAGTCTGCTCGCGAGGGCAATGCGGTGGACCTACCTCCGCGCCCCGTCGAGGTCTATGCCGCCGACCTGATCGCCGTGGGCGGCGAAGGTGATACGTGTGTGTGGACCGTGGCGTTCTCGGTGAGCAAGGGCACCTATATCCGTGCGCTCGCTCGCGACCTGGGCCACGCTTGCGATAGCGCCGCGCATATTTCCGCGCTGCGCCGCACGGCTTCCGGTGTTGTTTCCATTGGCGCTTGTCATGCGGTCGAGGAGCTTTCTCCCGAGTCCGCGGCTGGCTTTGCCCTGGATCCCATTGCGGCCCTGGGCGCCACACGTGTTGACTTGCCGGGCAATCTTGCCGACGACCTGCTCTGCGGCCGACGCATTCCCGTTGAGCGTGCGCTTGCCGATTTCGATTCCTCGAAGGCGCCGTTTGCGTTGGTGCTCGATGGGGGACTCAAGGCGCTCGCCCGCATTGAGGGCGGCCGCTTTGTCATGGAGCACGTGTTTCCGCAGGCAATCGGCGGTGTTCGATGATGTTGTCCGCTCGCGAGCTCGCGCGTGTCTTTTTCGCGGGCGAGTCGGACGAGGCTCGCATCGTTGCTGCCGATACGTTTGATGAGTGTGAGCACTTGGGTGCCGCTTCAATCGCCATTGGCGTGTTCGACGGCGTTCACCGTGGACACCAGGAACTCATCGAAGCGCTTGTCCGTGATGCCCGTGCCCATGGCTGTAAGGCGGTCGTGGTTACCTTCGATCCCGACCCGGACGTTGTGGTGAGCCCTTCGCCCGCTCAAAAATTGATGACGACGGCCGACCGTCTGCATGCCTTGGCTCAAACCGGGGTCGATGCGGTGGTGGCCGTTCCCTTTACGCCTGAGGTTGCAGCGCTTGACCATGTTGATTTTCTCTCGCTGGTGTCGCGTCTGGTCGACATTCGATCGATTCGCGTTGGCAGCGACTTTAGGCTGGGTCGTGGCGGTGCTTCTGGTGTTGCCGAGATGCGCTCCTGGGGTTCCGAGCACGGCGTTGACGTGTATGGTCACGACCTGCTTTGCGAGGGCGGTGAGGCCATTTGCGCCACCCGCATTCGTCATGAGCTGGGACAGGGCCATGTGGAGCTTGCTGCTGGGTTACTCGGCCGTCCGTATATGGTGCGTGGCGGTGTTATTCGCGGCCGTCACGAGGGTTCTGGCATGGGCTTTCCCACGGCAAACTTGCAGGTTCCCGACGGCATTCAGGTGCCAGCCGATGGCGTGTATGAGGGTCTGGTGCTGGTCGATGACACCGCGTGGCCCGCTGCTGTGAACGTCGGCCTGCCGCCAACGTATGCTGACGATGCGGCATCTGCGCATCTCGAGGCTAATTTAATTGGTTATACGGGCGACCTGTACGGCGCTTCCGTTTCGCTGGCGTTTACGCGCTGGCTGCGTCCCTCGCGTGTGTTCGATTCGCTGGATGAGTTGATCGCGACCGTCGAGGGTAATATCGAGGATATTCGTCACAACTTGGGCGATCAGGGGGTGAGCATCCGTGATTAGCGATGAGGAAAAAGACCAGGTACGCGCTGCGTCTGACCTGGTTGCCATCGTGCAGGAAACGGTCGAGCTCAAGCCCCGCGGCCACGAGTTTTGGGGTTGCTGCCCCTTCCATGGCGAAAAGACGCCGTCATTCCACATTATCCCCGCCACGCAGGTGTGGCATTGCTTTGGTTGCGGTGAGGGCGGCGACGTCTTCACCTATATCATGAAGCGCGAGAACCTGAGCTTTCCCGAGTCAATCCGTTATTTGGCCGATCGCGCGGGTATTGAGCTGCATGACACCGGAGATCGCCGCGAGCGGGGTACTAAGCGTGCCCGAATCTACGATTTGTGCGCCGAGACCGCCCAGTTCTACCACACCATGCTCATGCGCGGTAAGGACGGCCGCCCGCGCGAGTACTTTGCCAGCCGCGGCATGGGTGGCGACGTCTGCCGCCGCTACTGCCTGGGCTTTGCACCAGGTCGCAACGCGCTGGTGTCGCACCTGTCCCAGGCGGGTTTTACCCCGCAGGAGATGATCGACGCCAACGTTGCCGTGAGCCGCGGGCGCGGGCAGCTTGCCGACCGCTTCTACGACCGCGTGATGTTCCCCATCTTTGACGAGCAAGGTCATAACATTGCCTTTGGCGGTCGCATTATGGGTGACGGTCAGCCTAAGTACCTCAATACCGCCGAGACGAGCGTATTTCATAAAAAGCGAAACCTCTACGGCTTTAATTGGGCCAAGGAGTTTATCGTCGCGCAGGATACCGCCATCGTGGTGGAGGGCTATACCGACTGCATCGCCTGTTGGGAGGCGGGGATTAAAAACGTTGTCGCCACGCTGGGCACTGCGCTCACGGAGCATCACGTCAAGACGCTCACTCGCTTTGCCAAGCGCATTGTGTATATGTTCGATGGCGACGCTGCCGGTCAAAAGGCCGCGCGCCGCGCGATTCAGTTTATCGAGCAGGATTCGATGGACCTGCGCTGCGTGGTGCTGCCCGACGGCAACGATCCCATGGAGTTCATCACGGCGCACGGCGGCCAGGAGCTGCAGGAGCGCATCGACGCGGCCGAGCCGCTTATGGATTTTGTTTACCGTTCGCTGCAGGAGTCGAGCGACATCACCACGCCGGGCGGTCGTGCCAAGGCGCTGGAGGATGCGCTGACGCTTATCTATCCGCTGCGCGACAGCTATATGATCGATACGTACTTTATCCAGATTGCCGATCTGCTGGGTTTGGATCTGGAGACCGTGCGTGCGAGCTCGGGTCGTGTGTTTCGCGATGTCGCCAAGCGCGAAGATGCGGAACGACGTCGTGGGCAGAACTATGAGCGCCAGCGGGCACAGGCTGAGCGGTCCGGTAGCGCGGGCGGTCGGGCGTCGGGCTCTCGCGATGCCGGTCGCGGTGCTTGGGCGTCGGGCGCGACGCCGCCGGTGTCCGCGCCGGTCGAAGAAGAGCCGTACGACTATGTCCCACTCGATGCCTACGGTGCCGCGCCCGTAGAGGTCGTCGATGATCTGCCGCCGATCGATGTGCCTGATGGTATGGGCGCTGTGCCTGTGCCTGATGGTTCGAACGCACCGGCTGCGGCGGCGCCGATGGTTTTGACCGATCTAGAGCGCAAGTCCTTGGCAGGGGAGCGCGAGCTGTTGACGATGCTCACGAGCTACCCCGACCTGTTCCGCACGTATGCCGACCGCATCTGCTCCATCGAGTGGGTTGACCCACGTCACGAGTCCATCGCATGGGCCGTTCTGGCAACGCCGCCGGGAACCGATCCTGCAGCCTGCATGGATGCGGCACGCTCGGTGTGTCCCGATGCGGCAACGCTTGTGAGTGCCGGGCGCATCTCGGCGACGAGCAAGCACCCCACCGAGACGAACATCGTGTTTATGCTCGATACGCTCGAGCTCTACACCATCAAACGCCGCATGCGTGCCGCACAGGCCAAGCTGCGCCAGGACCGTTCGCTCGATGATGAGGCCCGTCGCGCGCTGACCGTTCAGGCCGCGCAAGATTCGCAGCGTCAACGCGAACTGCAAAAGTCGATCGGCGGTGTGGCGGACCCGTTCCGTTTGATTGGTTTGGAGACCGCAGGAACCGAACAGGCCTAGATGTTGTGGTCAACCAGCGTATTCTCGCCTATATCCAGTCCTCTTTTTGGGTATAGACGTCAATGTGTGTGCTAAAGTATTGAGTCCTGTGGACTATGAAGGGAGAATCTGTGCCAAAAAAGACTGAGAGCACGGGTACTGGGCTGGAATCCTACGTTGCAAAGCTCATGGGCAACGGCTCAAACAGGACTTCGGTAACCGAGGGCGAGATTCAGGTCGCCCTGAAGGATATCGATGTTTCTGACGAGCAGCTCACTGCGGTGTATTCCGCGCTGCGCAACAGCGGCATCCAGATTATCTCCGCGAGCGGTAACGACGACGCCCCCATGGACGTCGACGATGACGATAACGATACCGATACCGACGATTTCGATGACGACGACGAGCACGATTCCGGCTCGCTCGACGATCATGAGCTCAAGATGGCCCGTCAGGCCGACGCCGAGATGGGTTCTTCCAAGAGCAAGAAGAAGCGCACCGTGCGCACGTCCCGTTCGCGTTCGCGCGTGCGCGGCATCGATGCCTCCACGGTGATGCTGACCGGCGACCCGGTCCGTATGTACCTCAAGGAGATCGGCAAGGTCGACCTGTTGACCGCCTCCGAAGAGGTCGATCTGGCTATGAAGATCGAGGCCGGTCTTGAGGCCACCGAGAAGCTCGAGGCTGCCGATGCTGGTGAGCTCGAACTCACGCGTGCCGAGATGCGTCGTCTTACGCGCATTGAGAACGTGGGCCTCGAAGCCAAGCAGGCGCTCATCAGCGCAAACCTTCGTCTGGTCGTCTCCATCGCCAAGCGCTATGTCGGTCGCGGCATGCTGTTCCTGGACCTGATCCAGGAGGGCAACCTCGGTCTGATCCGCGCCGTCGAGAAGTTCGACTACCAGAAGGGCTTTAAGTTCTCCACGTACGCCACGTGGTGGATCCGTCAGGCCATCACGCGCGCTATCGCCGACCAGGCCCGTACCATCCGTATTCCCGTGCACATGGTCGAGACCATCAACAAGCTCGTCCGCGTGCAGCGCCAGCTTCTCCAGGACCTGGGTCGCGACCCGACCCCCGAAGAGATCGGTGCCGAGATGGACATGAGCGCCGACCGCGTCCGCGAGATCCAGAAGATCTCGCAGGAGCCCGTGTCGCTCGAGACCCCCATCGGCGAGGAAGAGGATTCCCAGCTGGGCGACTTCATCGAGGACTCCCAGGCTATCGTTCCGCCCGATGCGGCCAGCTTCTCTATGCTGCAGGAGCAGCTCACCCAGGTGCTCGATTCGCTTGCCGATCGTGAGCGCAAGGTTATCGAACTGCGCTTTGGCCTTGTCGACGGACATCCCCGCACGCTCGAGGAAGTCGGTCGTGAGTTTGGCGTCACGCGCGAGCGCATCCGCCAGATCGAGTCCAAGACTCTGGCCAAGCTTCGCCACCCGAGCCGTAGCAGTAAGCTGAAGGACTATATCGAGAGCTAGTCAAGCAAGAGGCGCCCTCAAGCACATCCGCTTGGGGGCGCTTTCATGTAGACATTGGGGACGTTCTTGAATGACTGGTCGTTTAAGAACGTCCCCAATGACTGGGTGGTTGATTTTCAATCTCAACGCAACAGCCTGAACGGACCCCGCGTTTCCGCAG
>CAMQHB010000065.1:0-10166 GCA_947001545.1 uncultured Collinsella sp. | reverse complement strand
AGTCCCTTGCGGCGTAGTTCTTATTTAAGCCGTCCAGGTTTTGGGGTGCAGTTCATTCCATCGGGCGCGTTTCCTATTCGGGCCAAATAAATTGTGTGCGGCCGGCCTCGCCGCCATCGATTAGCAGGCTCTGCCCGGTCATAAACCGGTTGGTCACGCCCACAAAGTAGATCCACTCGGCGATCTCTTGGGCAGTGGCCCAGCGCTTAAGCGGCGTGAGCTCCATAATCTGGCTCCACAGGTGTTCGTCTTCCATCACACAACGGTTGAGCGGCGTGATAACGCCGCCCGGGTCCACACTGTTGGCGATGGCCTGCGGTGCCAGGCGGTTTGCAAGGTTCTTGGTGTAGGCGATAACGCCGCCCTTGCTGGCGGCATAGGCGGGAAACTCCGAACCCGTATGGCCGCTCGCCGAACCCACATTGACCACGGAGCGAATTGTCGGCGCCGGCTTGGCGGCAAGCCCCTCCCCCACAAAGGCGTAGCATTCGGTCACGTTGATGGTGCCACACAGGTTGGCGGCGATGTCGTCGGCCGAATCCTGCGTACCGGCAACGTTCACGATCACCTGGGGTTCAAGGTCGCCCGGAAACGAGTCCGGCTCGCGGACATCAACGATCAGATGGCGGTAGCGCTCGTGTTCGATTGCCGCCGGCAGCAGATCAAAGCCCACGGCCTCGTGGCCCTCGTCCAAAAAGCGCTGCACGCATGCGGCTCCGATACCGCCCGAAGCACCCGTGATCAAAACCCGCATACTTGCTCCTTAGGCGGCTGCGTGGCGCTCGAGGTACTCGGAGCCCACGTTCTCGCGCTCCCAGCCGCGCACGACCTTGTAGCCCACGGGGCTCAGGAAGACCTCGCACAGCAGCTCGGCAACAGCACCGGTCAGCGAGCACATAAGGACCTGCACCCAGGTCCAACCAAAGAACGTGTGGCTCACCACAATGGCAAAGACCAGGTTGTCGATAAACTGGCCAACACCCGTGGACACATAGGAGCGGAAGGCGAAGCTCGCAAAGTTATTCTTTTTGAGCATGCGGCCGAGCGACTGGTTGAGCGTGGAGTTAACCACGGCAGAAACGAGCATTGCCAGCGAAGAACCCAGCACCACGTACCAGGTGCCGCCGATGGTAGCGTTAAGGGCGGTGTTGACCTCGATCATGCCCGTGTCGTAGTAGGCGCCCCACATGCCGGGCGTGAGCGAACATGCCCAAAAGCACAGGCTCACGGCCAGGTTGACCAGCAGCGCGAGGATAGAGATTTTGATGGATGCCTTGGCGCCAAAGCGCTTGCAGATCATGTCCTGGCACAAAAACGAAACCCAGCTCACCACAAAGCCGCAATCGAGTGCCAGATACGGCAGGCTGATAAGCTCTTTGTTGGCCAGCAGGTTCATCATGATGACGCTCACGAAAAACAGCGAAACCGTTGCCGCGGGAATGCTCCGCAACAGGACCTTGTAGTCCTCCATGACCTTCTTGATCATTATGTACTCCTTTGGTTTTAGGTTTAACGAGCAGGATATCGGACCCGAACTGCTCGGACGCCTCGGTCTTGAGACGACGGTGGGTATGATAGCCGCTCACGCGGCATCAGGCAAGCAATCGGCGCGGCAGCCCCGCAGGGCCACCGCGCCGATGCGTTAAAACGCTACGTTGCCAAACTCCGACAGGATAAGATCGGGGTTGTGGTCGGTTGCCCAATCCACGTTCCACGGGCTCGTGAACAGCAGCAGCTTACCGCCGCGCATGTCCTCGACACGCAGGGTGTCGCGCGTGAGCGAAAGGCCCGGGATATCGATGGTGTCGGGGTCGTTCTGGATCCAGCGGATGTCCGTATAGGGCAGTGGCTGGCGACGAACCTCAACACGGTACTCGGCCTTGAGGCGGCGCTCGAGTACCTCAAACTGCAGCACGCCGACCACGCCCACGATGACGCTCTCCATGCCGGCGCCCAGTTCGCGGAAGATCTGGATGGCGCCCTCCTGGGCAAGCTCCTCCATACCCTTGACGAACTGCTTGCGCTTGAGCGTGTCGACCTGCGTAATGCGAGCGAACATCTCGGGGGCAAACGTCGGGATCTGTGGATACTGCACGTGGCGCTTGCCGGAGCACACGGTGTCGCCGATGCTAAAGATACCCGGGTCGAACAGGCCCACGATATCGCCCGCGTACGCCTCGTCCACGATGGCGCGGTCGTCGGCCATCATCGACGTGCCCGTGGCAAGCTTGAGCTTGCGGTTGCCCTGCACGTGGAAGGCGTCCATGCCGCGCTCGAACTTGCCCGAGCAAATGCGCACAAAGGCGATGCGGTCGCGGTGGTTCTTGTCCATGTTGGCCTGGATCTTAAACACAAAGCCGCTAAAGTCGTCGCGGCAGGGATCGACCGGCTCGCTGGTGAGCGTATCGGTATAGGCGCGCGGCGTCGGGGCCAGACGCAGGAACTCCTTGAGGAAGGGCTCCACGCCAAAGTTGGTGAGCGCCGAGCCGAAGAACGCCGGGCTCAGCTTGCCGCAGGCCACGGCATCCAAGTCGAGCTCGTCGCCGGCGCCATCGAGCAGCTCGATGTCGTCCATCAGGTTCTTATGGTTCTCTTCGCCAATAAGCTCGTCCATGGAGGGGTCGCCCAGCTCAGCCTCGACCTCGGCGACCTTCTTGGTGGCGTTGGCGTGACCGTCGCCCTCAAAGGCGATAACGCGACGCGTCTGACGATCGAACACACCGCGAAAGTTGCGGCCGCTGCCGATCGGCCAGTTCATGGGATAGGTGTTGATGCCCAGAACGTTCTCGATCTCTTCCATGAGCTCAAACGGATCGCGAGCCTCGTGGTCGAGCTTGTTCACAAAGGTGAAGATGGGAATGTGGCGCAGCGTACAGACCTTAAAGAGCTTTTTGGTCTGGGCCTCGACGCCCTTGGCGCCGTCGATGACCATGACAGCGGCGTCGGCGGCCATAAGGGTACGGTAGGTATCCTCCGAAAAGTCCTGGTGACCGGGCGTATCGAGGATGTTGACGCAGGCGCCGTTATAAGTGAACTGCAGCACCGAGGAGGTAACGGAGATACCGCGCTCCTTCTCGATGTCCATCCAGTCCGAGACGGCATGCTTGGCCGAGCTCTTGCCCTTGACCGAGCCGGCGGTCTGAATGCTGCCGGTATAGAGCAGCAGCTTCTCGGTAAGCGTGGTCTTACCGGCGTCCGGGTGGCTGATGATCGCGAATGTGCGGCGCGACGAGATTTCATCCGACAGGCTTGCCATGCGGATCCTTTCTTGCATTGAGTGCATTACGTCGATGTAACCGCCCTATTGTAGCCGCGAAATCCCGCTCTAGGGCACCTATCAGGACAAATTCATCAGTTGGGGCCTGGGTAGCCGGGCCAATCGGTATTTGCCTCTTGCAGAACTGTGCATAGTGTATATATACTGTGCTTACCGGTTATATACACGTGTAGCCCAACAGCTAAGGAGCCGCTGTGGACATCATCCTATCCAATTCGAGCGACAAGCCCATCTACGAGCAGATAACCTCGCAAGTCAAAGCTAAGATCTTATCGGGCACGCTCGCTGCGGGCGCCAAACTCCCCAGCATCCGTGCACTCGCGAGCGATCTTGGCGTGAGCGTCATCACTACCAAGCGCGCCTACGCCGACCTGGAGCAGCTCGGATTTATCTGCACCGTGCAGGGCAAGGGCTGTTTTGTCGCCGAGGGCAACCAGGAGCTCTTGCGTGAAAACCAGCTCTGCCATATCGAAGAGCTGCTTGCGAAAGCGGCAAGCCAAGCCGAAGCCTTGGGCGTCACGCGCGACAAGCTGCACGAAATGCTCGACCTGGTAGCCCCCGAAACCATGCAGTAGCCATCTGCAAGAAAGGCTATACCATGCAAAACCTTTTAGAACTCAAAGGCATCTCACGCCGTGTGAGCGACCGCTTTTCACTACGCGACGTCACGCTCGCTGTGGAGCCCGGCCAGATCGTTGGCTTTGTAGGCGCAAACGGCGCCGGCAAGACAACGACCATTCGCGCCGCGCTCGGGCTTATAAAGCTCGATGCCGGCGAGGTGCACCTGTTTGGGCAGCGCTGTGGCGCCGACGCGCCCGATGAATCGCAACGCCATCTACGCTCCCGCGTCGGTCTTGTCCTGGACACGTGCCCCTTCCCCTCCACGCTCAGGGTGGGCCAGATCGAGTCGCTCGTAGGCCCGGCGTACCCCACGTGGGACCGCGAAACGTTCGCCGGATTCATCAACCGATTTGGCCTCGATCCCAAGACAAAGGTCAAGGACCTTTCCCGCGGCATGGGCATGAAGCTGCAGCTTGCCTGCGCGCTCAGCCACCAGGCCAAGCTGCTCGTTTTGGACGAAGCCACCGCGGGGCTTGATCCCATGGCACGCGAGGAGCTGCTTGATGAGCTGCTTGCCTTTGTCGCCGACGGCCAGCACAGCGTGCTGCTCTCGAGCCACATTACGTCCGACCTCGATCGCACCGCTGATCGCGTCATCTGCATCGAAAATGGCTCGATTATTTTTGACCTGCCGCGCGAGGACATTACCGACCGCGCCGGCATCGCCCACTGTACCCAAGCACAGGCCGCCGAGCTTATGGCTTGCGTCGAAGGTGCCCGTGCCGCCCGCCACGCCTACAGCGTGGACGTGCTCGTGCCCAACCGTCGCGAAACGCTCGAGGCCTTTCCCGAGATTCCCTGCGATCGGGCAACCATTGATGACTATCTGCGCCTCATGCTGAAAGGGGCTTCGAAATGAAACGCGCCTTTATGTCCGAGCTCGCCATCGTTCGCACGCTTATCCCGAGCATCGCGGGCGTCAGCCTGTTCATCTTCGTCGTGCTAACCCTTGCCAACGCGTCGGATGGCGATTCCGGCATGAGCGCCGGCGCCTGCGCGGTCAGCGCCATGTCGCCCATCATGGTCATGAGCTCGCTGGCCGGCTTCGACAATCAAAACGGATGGGAGCGTTATCGGGCAACGCTGCCTCTCACGCGCAAAGACATTATTTGCGCACGCTACCTGAGCATCATTGTCTTCTCGGCTGTCATGGCGTGCGCCGCCGCGCTTCTGAGCATCGTCTCCATCCCGCTATTCAACAGCGTGGGCATCCCCTCGACGGGACAGACGGTCTTTGAAATCGCAATCGCCTCGGCAGCATCGATGCTCATCTCCCTCATGATGGTGTTTTTGGCACAGCCGCTGTTCTTCCGATTTGGACACATGGAGGCGCTGCGCCTATCCGTCGGCCTGTTTGCCCTGCTCTGGTGCCTTGCCATTGCCACGTTGAGCTCCTCCAACCCCATCAGCAACTGGCTCATGTCGATTGCCGGAGCGAATCCCGATCCCGCCGTCCTTGGCTGTCTGTGTGCAGGCATCGCCGCACTTGCCCTCGCGCTATGTGCAATCAGCTACACCGTCAGCACCAAGGTTTATCGAGCACGCGACCTGTAATCGACAGCTAAAAAAGCTTAGGTGGTACCCCGCTTTTTTTTTCAATGAAACAAGGCGGCATAGCGTCACCACCGCCCCTCACAGCAGGCCGTCTAGTTCTTGGCAACCAAAAAGACACCGTCAGCATATCGAAGGTGAATACTTTTCCGAGAAGTGAACGAGTAAAAACAGTGCCCTGTAGCATCGACATTTTTAAGGACTCAATTCCTGCGGTTTTTTGTCTAAGAATCCTGCAGTTTTGTTCGAAAAAGTGTGCATGTTCCAGGGGTCCAGATTTACTCGTTCACTTCGCGGAAAACCATTCACCTTCGATTCGAGCCTTAACCAAATGCCCTCTCGAACTATGGCCCCTGTCTCACCACAGCGATATCAAAGCTTCATGGCGGGACGGTACCATCGGACGAGCGCCGTAAATCTGGCGCGGTCGTTCTTTGGGGAGGCATTTCACCCGTGTCATGGGTCGCAGCAGCATTTGTGTCGGCTTTCTTTGCCGGCATCACATCTATCCTGGCCAAATGCGGCATCAAGCAGACCGACTCCGATGTCGCGACGGCCATTCGCACCTGCGTGGTGCTCGTTTTCGCCTGGGCAATGGCGGGCATTTCTGGATCCATTGGAACCATTGGCAGCATCGAACCCAGATCCTGGCTCTTTCTCGTCCTCTCGGGACTCGCTACCGGTGCTTCGTGGATCTGTTACTTTAAGGCGTTGAGCATCGGAGACGTCAATAAGGTCGTACCGGTCGACAAGATGAGCACCGTGCTCGCCGCGCTGATCGCCATCGTGCTTTTTGGCGAGACGAGCAACCTTGCGGTTAAGCTCGTGGGAACCGCCGTCATTACCCTCGGCACGTTTTTAATGACCGAGAAGCAGCAATCCGCCGGACCCGAGCAGCAGCAAGACCGGACCTGGCTCGCTTACGCCCTCGGCGCCGCCATGTTCGCAGCACTCACCTCCGTCCTCGCTAAGATCGGCATCGAAGGCGTCGAGTCAAATCTGGCCACGGCAATCCGCACCTGCGTGGTACTGGTTATGGCATGGGCAATCGTGGCAGCTAAAGGCAAGATGGGCCAAGCCGTGCACGTAGACCGCTACGAGCTCGTATTTCTCGCGGCATCGGGCATCGCGACCGGAGCATCGTGGCTGCTCTATTACTATGCCATCGCCGCAGGCCAGGTGAGCGTCGTGGTGCAGATCGACAAACTATCGATTGTCGTATCGGTACTATTTGCGCGCTTGGCATTCAACGAAAAGGTCTCGCGGCGCAGCGCCATCGGTCTCGCCCTCATCGTACTGGGCACTGCGGCGCTCGCGGTTTGGAAGTAGCGCGGCCAGCAGCCGCTACATCCTCACACCTGGCTTGGGATGCCTGTACTGACCGTGGGATGCCGTGCGCTTACCGTGCGAGATGGCAAATTTGGGACAACGGTGCAGGCAACGAAGGCAGGCTGCGCACTCCGGCTTTGTCCAGACGGGAAGGCCGTCGCGCATCTCAATCGCCGCCATGGGGCAGCGCTTGGCACACAGGCCGCAGCCGATGCAGCGATCGGCATCGACGGCAAACTTGCTCGTCTGTTGCATGCGCGGCAGCCCAATTGCGTGATACGCGCACGATGCAAACAGAGGCACGCGATGGCGCATCATGTTGCCCGTGCGGCGTGCCCGCACCGCCTCGATCACGGCATCAATCTGCGCCTCGGCAGCTCTATTGATACCCTCAACCTTTTGAGGGTCAGACAGGTCGAAAACAGGCGTCCAGGTATCGGGCATCTTGACGCTCATCGCCGCATCCAACTCGAGCCCACGCTCGTGCAGCAGGTCGCGGGCAAACTTGGCAGATTGGCCGGTCGTCGAACCGTACGTCGAAACATAGAACGTATAGGGGCGCTCGCCGCCCTTTGCACCGGCAGCAATCGACAGGTCGGCAGTCTTCAAAAACTCGATCATCGGTGTCGGCAGACCCCAGGCATACACCGGAGCAACAAATCCCAGCTGGCAGGGGCCTTCCGTCGCAACAAGGCGAAGGGCTTCGGCATCAAAACGCTCAATCGACACAACCTTGTCGTCTGTCGCCGCCGCAATGCGACGCGCCACATGTTCGCTGTTCCCCGTCGCGCTAAAGTACAGGATCATCTCGTACCCCTCTGGAGTTGACTCGCGATTAACCGCGCTATTTGCGCAGCGGCTTGGGCAGTGGAATGCCGGCGGCGATGACGGCCGCGATGATCATGCAGACGATACCCTTGAGTGGGAAGCACATGAGCAGCAGGCCCACGACCATGACCGGCTGACGCATGACCGCACCCATCGTCGATGCCGTGCAGACGGCGACGCAAAAGACCGGATCTGCGCCGGTGAGGATGGCAAGGCCATAGCCCAGGCTTACGCCCGAGAAGATAACCGGGAAGAAGTGACCGCCGCGCCAACCAAGGTTGATGAGGGCGGGCGTCAGCATGGCCTTAACAAGACCGGTCGCGATAAGCACGCCAGCGGGAATGGTCAGATAGGTTTCCATGAGCACGTCGGCCTGGGTCTCGCCGGCAAACATGGTGAAGGGCAGAGCCGTACCGCAGGCGGCAAGTACCAGACCGGCCAGCATGGCCTTAGCGATGGGGTGCTCCCCTATTGCGTGGGCAAGCACTTCGCTCGCGTGCTCAGAGACAAAGTACAGCCAGCCGCAGATTGTTCCGATCAGCGACAGAGGAATGAGCCAGGTAAGCTCTAGGTTGCCCACCTCGGCGGACTCGAACCTGGGCATGCCCATGCCGCCGCCCACAAGCTGTCCAAGCAGCAGGTAGGTGCCCAGACCGCCGGCAATCGCAATACCGTAGACCACCGTCTTTTGCGCCTTGGGCAGCTTGATGGTGATCTCGCCGGACGCGGACTCATCGTCGGCGTCTTCACCCTGGCCGTCGGTGCTACCGGCAAGCGGCGCCACAAAGCCAAAGACGGGCGCGGTAAAGAGCGCCGTCAGGGCAGCCTGGGTGCCCAGCAACGTGAGCTCCCTAAACTCGGCGCCAAAGCGACGCATGCGGTCGCCGACCCAGCTGCACAGACCGGCGATAACGCCGGTCAGGCCGGCCTCCGGTCCAATGCTTCCGCCAAACAGCAGCGGCAGCAATGCCGCGAGCGAAAGCTTGCCCAGGTTGTCGTACGGGTAGCGCCCGTCTTGCTTAACCTTAGCCATCACCTGGTTGAGGTCATCGGTCTTGGTGCCTGTCATCTTTTCGTACAGACCGATTAACAGGCCGCCCAGCAGGCAGACAAAAAACGGGTACGGCAGAAAGCCAAACGGGCCGCTGGCAAGCTCGGGCGAAGCGACGCCCAGCGCGTGCGGAATCTCGGTCCATAGATAGTCGATACCGTGCTCCATCGCAAAAAAGAACAGCCAGACTGCGGCACCCGCGAGTGCACCGGTCACGGCAACGCTGACCAAAAACAGCGCTCGGTTCGTGGGTTTGGCAAGGTTATCCATCGGGTCCTCCCGCGGTCAAAGTCGACATAGATACGTTTTATTGTAGAGCGAGCGTTGCCCGAACGAGCCAACCACCTGCGCCGCAAACGGCACCATTGGGAGCCATAGTGGGGCAGGCTCAAGACTTATCCGTTGATAATCGAGGCAATCTCGCGCAAATCGTCGGCAAAGTAGATGCCGTGCTGGCGCCTCGGGCTCGAAAGCCCCTTATCAATCATGTGCCCGAGCAACGCCTTGAGGTCGTTGTAGTAACCGTCCAGGTTATACAGGATGCACGGAGAGCTCAGGTTCCCCAACGACACCGCGGACATAACCTCGGCAATCTCCTCGAGCGTGCCCGTGCCGCCCGGAAATGCGATGAACGCATCGCCGAGCTCGATCATCTTGGCTTTGCGCTCGGCCATGTCGCTCGTCACGATAAGGTCGTCGATTCCGTCGTGTTGAAACTCTGCCTCGATAAAAAAGCTCGGCTCCACACCCGTCACATGTCCGCCTGCCTCGAGTACGCTATCGGCGAGCGCGCCCATCAGTCCCGATTTGGACCCGCCGTATACGAGCGCGTGTCCGTTGGCGCCAATCCAATTGCCCAGCTCCTGCACTGCGGGCAGAAACGCCGGGTCGTTGCCGACGCTCGCGCCCAGGTAGACGGTGATGTTCATGTTTGGTCCCCCTTGTTGTGGCGCACGACGTTCGTCTTAGCGCTGGCGTCGACGATACTCGCGCACACGGCGCGACAGATCGGCGAGCTGGTCGCGATCGAGCTCTTCCAAATGCTCCAGATCATCCATAAAGCGCGCCATGGTGTCCTTTTGGCGCATCTTGATAAGCGTATTGCAGTAGTTCACCGCCACGCCCGTGAGCATGGCGATGTAGAAGATGCTGATGATGCTCAGAATGACGGTAATGGCGCGGGCAACCGGTGTCTCGGCCGGAATGTCGCCAAAGCCGATCGTCGAGACCGTCTCAAAGCTAAACCAGAGACCATCGCCAAACGTGAGGGTCGTGGGCTCGGACAGCCAGACAGCCGTCGAGCAAAGCAGATAGAAAATAAGAAACAGGCCCGTGATGCGTGCAAAGCCAGCCTGTCGCAGTACGTCGGCAAGCGTCCTCAACCTGTTCATCGCGACCCCTTTTCCCAGACGCCCAATCACGTTCGCTCGGTATTGTCCCACAACCGGCAGCTAGGGACGTTCCTTTTAATATGAGCAGGACATTGTCAAGAGGCAAAATCGGGCCTGG
>CAMQHB010000064.1:0-10606 GCA_947001545.1 uncultured Collinsella sp. | reverse complement strand
GAACCTCCAGTCCGGACCGCCCCGCGGTCCAACTTTCTGTCCGCACCCCCTATCGAGAAAAACATCGATTATTGGGACGGTTTGGGGCGAGGTGAGAGGTCGGAGGGCCAGAGCAAGCCGCACTCCGACGGGCTAATCCAGCTCTTTTAAGCCATGCGCTAGCTGCCAGTACTCGCCGCGCTGGGCGAGCAATTCCTCATGGGTGCCGCGCTCGATGATGCGGCCGTGCTCGAGGACCATGATCGCATCGGCGTCGCGGACGGTGGACAGGCGGTGCGCAATCATAAATGTGGTGCGGCCGCGCATGATGCGGTCCATGCCGCGCTCGATGAGCTTTTCGGTGCGCGTGTCGATGGAGCTTGTTGCCTCGTCCAGGATAAGCACCGGCGGGTCGGCCACGGCCACGCGCGCGATGGCGAGCAACTGGCGCTGGCCCTGAGACAAGTTGGCGCCATCGGCCGTGACCGGCGTGTCGTAGCCTTGCGGCAGGCGACGGATAAACGAGTCGGCGCAGGCGGCCTCGGCGGCGGCACGCACCTCCTCGTCGGTCGCGTCGAGCTTGCCAAAGCGGATGTTCTGCGCAATGGTGCCGCTAAACAGGTGCGTATCCTGCAGCACAATGCCGAGCGACCCGCGCAGGCTAGCCTTGGCAATGTGCTTGACGTCGATGCCGTCGTACGTGATCTCGCCGTCATCGACCTCGTAGAAGCGGTTGATGAGGTTGGTGATGGTCGTCTTTCCGGCGCCCGTCGAGCCCACAAACGCAATCTTTTGCCCCGGCTTGGCAAACAGGTTGAGATCCGTGAGCACACGGGTGCCCGGCACGTAGGAAAAGTCCACGGCGTGGAAGCGCACGTCGCCGGCAAGCGGAACCAAGCCGCACGTGAGCTCGGTGCCGTCGGCAGCCACCGCGCGGCCCGACTCATCAACGGCTGCCACGTCATGCAGATGCCCGTAGACGCCCACGCCCTGGCCCTCGGGAATCTTCCACGCCCACGCGGCGTCGCCCGTCTGCACCAGCTCCACGCAGCCCTCGTCCACCTCGGGCTTAAGGTCCATAGCCGCAAACAGGCGCTCGGCACCGGCCAACGCGTTGAGCAAGAAGTTGCCGAGCTGCGTAAACTGGTTGATGGGCATGGCGGCCTGGCGCACAAAGACCAGGTAGCTTGCAAGTGCGCCCACATCGGCGAGCCCCTTGATGCAGAGCATGCCGCCCGCCACGGCGACGATGGCATAGTTGACGTAGCCAATCACGACGGTCATGGGCACCATGGAGTTGGCATAGCTCACGGCGGCGGTACCGGTGCGGCGAAGCTCGTCGTTGCGGCAGGTGAAGCCGGCGACATTCGCTGCCTCACGGTTAAAGACCTTGATGACCTTTTGGCCCGAGACCATTTCTTCGATATATCCGTCCAGGTCGCCAAGCGATGCCTGCTGGGCAGCAAAGAAACGCTTAGAGCGCGCGCCCGAGTAGCGCGCATACAGCACAATGGCCGCATCGCACACGAGTGTGATAATCGTGAGCTGCCAGTTAAGGATGATGAGCATAGCCGTGGTGCCCACAACCTGAATGGCGGCCTGAATCACGTTGGCAAAGCTGTTGTTGAGCGCCTCGGAGACGGTGTCGACGTCGTTGGTGAAAAAACTCATGATGTCGCCCGAGCGCGTGCTGTCAAAATAACTGAGCGGCAGCGTCTGGATGTGCGCGAACAGGTCGCGGCGAATATCGGACACCACGTGTTGGGCCGCGCGCACCATAATCTGCGAGTAGCCCAGGGCCGAGAGCACGCCCGCAGCGTAGATGATCGCCGTCAGGATGACCTGCTTGGCAAGCAGTTCCTCCCCGCCCGTGGCCAAACCGTTAACGATGGGGCGCACCATGTAGGTGCCGGCGAGGCTCGCGATGGCGGCAACGGAGGCGAGCACGCCCACCGCGAGCAACGAGAACTTGGCATGCCCCATGTAGGAGAGCAAGCGGCGCACAGTGCGCTTGAGGTCGGCCGGGCGTGCTTGGGCTGCGGTCTTAGGCACGGCGCTCACCCCCTTCCAAGGGTGATCTGCTGGGGACGGAGGAGAACGAATCATTCGCGCAGCCATCGTCGCAGCCGTCGCCGGCGTCCGCGTTCCCCGCAAACTCCATCTGCGAGGCGTAAATCTCCTGGTAGATGTTGTCGCCCGCCAGCAGCTCCTCGTGCGTACCCACGCCGTGGACACGACCGTCGTCCAACACCACAATGCGATCGGCATCCATGACGCTCGCGATACGCTGGGCGATGATGAGCACGGTCGTATCGGAAATCCGAGCGATGTGCTCGCGAATCTTAGCGTCGGTCGCCATATCGACCGCGCTGGTGGAGTCATCAAAAATGAGCACGCGCGGATGCTTGAGCAGCGTGCGCGCGATGCACAGGCGTTGCTTCTGGCCACCCGAAACACCAGCGCCGCCTTGGCCCAACTCGCCGTCCAGCCCGCCGATGCGATCAAGGAATTCGTCCACGCACGCCGCGCGGCAAGCCGCGAGGAGTTCATCGTCCGACGCCTGCGGATTGCCCCACTGCAGGTTCTCGCGCACGGTACCCGTAAACAGCACGTTCTTTTGCAGCACAATGCCCACGGCGTCGCGTAGGGTCGCGAGGTCGTAGTCACGCACGTCACGTCCGCCCACAAGCACGGCGCCCTCGGTAGCGTCGTACAGGCGCGCAATCAGCTGCACAAGCGAGCTCTTGCCCGATCCCGTGCCGCCGAGGATGCCCACCGTCGAGCCGCTCTCGATGCGAAGGTCGATATGCTCGAGCACATCCTCGGCTGCATCCGCGCGGTATTTAAAGGAAACGTCGCGAAACTCGATACTGCCGTCCGCTGGTGCCGCAATCGCGAGGTCTCCCGCGGGGTTGGCGATAAAGGGTTCCTCATCGAGCACCTCGGCGATACGGCCCACACTCGTAAGAGCGCGCGTGAGCAGCAAAAACACGTTGGAAATCATCATGAGCGAGTTCATGATCAGCAGCACGTAGCTCATAAAGCCCGTGAGCGAGCCCACGCCCAGCTTACCGGCGAGAATCATGCGGCCGCCAATCCACAGGATAGAGAGCGCAGCCACGTACATCGACAGCTGAAACACCGGCAGGTTGAGTACCGCGCTGCCAAAGGTCTTTGTCGCCGTGCCGGCGAGCTCGGTATTGACGGTGTCGAACTTGGCCTCCTCGTGCTCGGTACGAACGTAGGCCTTGACGGCACGCACGGCGGTGAGGTCCTCCTGTACCACGCCGTTGAGGTGGTCCATCGAGGTCTGGAGTTGGCGGTAGAGCGGGCTCACGCGATAGGTGATGACGCCCAGTACGATTGCCAGCACGGGCAAGATGATCGCAAAGACGGTGGCGAGCGGGCGCGACAGCATCAGCGCGTAGATAAGGCCGACGATAAGCGTCACCGGGCCGCGCACCATAGGGCGAAAGCCGTTGCCCACAGCATTTTGGATAACGGTGATGTCCGTGGTCATGCGAGTGACGAGCGAGCTGGCGTCGTAGTTGTCCAGGTTGCCAAAGGCGAGCGTTTGAATCTTTTTGTACTCGGCCTCGCGCAGGTTGGCGCCTAGGCCCGAGGCAACGCGGGCGGACGTGCGGGCATAACCCAAGCCCAGTACCAGCGAAAGCGCAGCGCACACCAACATGTACGCACCCTGTAGCAGCATGTAGTTGATATCACACGCAGGCACGCCCACATCGATGATGTTGGCCATGATGACCGGGATAAACAGCTCGAGCACCGTCTCGACCGACACAAAGAACACGCCGAGGATGGCATCGCGACGGTATGCCCCTAGATAGGAAAACAGTATTTTGAGATTGCGCACGCAGGTTCAGCCCCCATCAAACGTTGTTCGCAAACGCACGTATTATTGCGCGCCGAATAATGGTGTCAAGTATTCCGAAATCGTTTTCTGCAAGGTTAGCGCCGGCGGCGAGTTCTCGTGACGTGTGTCCATATTCACTCGGAATAATAGTGCGCGCGACTTATTTCGCCCCACTGTCGACATAAACCTTGACTCTACAATCGTTGTAGGGTTTTCACTACACTGGTAGATAAACGAACCCAGCCAGAAAGCCCCGCTCATGGAACACGACCTCACACGCGGCAATGTCCTTAAGACCATCGCGGTCTTTGCCCTGCCCTATATGCTCTCGTACTTTTTGCAGATGCTCTACGGTATGGCCGACCTGTACATGATGGGGCAGTTTAGCGGCGCTGCCGGCATCACCGCCGTGGGCAATGGCGCGCAGACGCTCTATATCATTACCGTGACGCTCGTGGGCCTGGCCATGGGAACGACGGTCATCGTCGGCCACGCCGTTGGCTCGCGCCGGTTTGACCGCGCCGAGACCGCCATCGGCAACACCATCACGCTCTTTATGGGCGTCTCGGTGGTGCTGGCCGCCGTCCTGCTCGCACTGTGCCCGCAGATCGTGACACTCATTGGCACGCCGGTCGAGGCAGTCGAAGGCACCGCCGCCTACCTGCGTATCTGCTTTATGGGCATTCCGTTCATCGCCGCATACAACATCCTCTCGGCCATCTTTCGCGGGCTGGGCGATTCGCGCTCGCCTATGTACGTGATCGGCGTGGCATGCATCATCAACATCGCGCTCGACTTTCTGTTTATCGGGCGCATGGGGCTCGGCCCCGTGGGCGCGGCGCTCGGCACGGTGACTGCGCAGACGGCCAGCGTTGCCCTCGCGCTCGTGTGGCTCAAGAGCCGTCGCACGAACATCCACGTTAAGCGCAGCGACCTGCGCCCCCAGCCCGAGGTGCTCGGCAGCATTCTTAAGATCGGCGTGCCCGTGGCCGTGCAGGACGGCTGCATCCAGGTGGCGTTTATGTTTATCACCGTCATCGCCAACCACCGAGGGCTCGTCGACGCCGCCGCCGTGGGCCTGGTCGAGAAGATGATCAGCTTTTTGTTCATTGTGCCGAGTTCCATGGGCGCCACCGTCAGCGCGCTCACGGCGCAAAACGCCGGAGCAGGCAAGGGCGACCGCGCGCGTCAGGTGCTCAAGGATGCCATGACCATCTCGGTGGTGTACGGCTGCCTGATCACGGTGCTAATGTGGCTGGTGGCGCCGGCGTTTATTGGCTTTTTTGCCAAGGACGCTGCAGTGGTCGCGGCCGGCACCGGCTATATGCGCAGCTACATTTTCGACGCGATTTTTGCCGGCATCCACATTTGCTTTAGTGGCTTTTTCGCTGCATACGGCAAGAGCTACATCGGCTTTGCGCACAACGTGCTGGCCGTGGCGCTCATTCGCGTGCCGGGCGCGTGGCTACTGTCGAACGCCTATTCCGACACGCTGTTTCCCATGGGTATCGCCTCGCCGTGCGGGTCGATTCTGTCGGCAGTCATCTGTGTTATCGCGTTTACCGTACTCAACCGCCGCGGAGCTTTTGACAAACTGATGGTGTAGCGGGGCGACGCAGGCCTGGCACCTCTCCCCTGCTTTTTACCGAAAGGAGCGGTCCCATGACCGACTCGCCAACTGAACATACCGAGGGCCTGCTCCGCATTGGCGAGGTGGCGCGCTTGTTCAACCTGAGTGTGGGCACGTTGCGCCATTACGAGCAGATGGGCTTGCTGGACCCGGCGCACATCGATTCGGCGAGTGGATACCGCTACTACGGATCTCGGCAACTCTCCACCCTCAACACCATCAGCCACCTGCGTGTTCTCGACTTGCCGCTGGCGCAGATTCGCGAGTTTGTCACTACGCGCGATATGGATTTGATGCAACGGCAACTGACCAAGCAACAGGAGTTAATTGAGCACAGGCGGCGTGAGTTGGAGCGCATGTCGCGCAAGATTGACCAGCGGCTTGCCTTGCTTCATGGCGCTTTGAATGCTGATCTCGACACCATTAGCAAAATCGAGGAACCCGAACTTCGCTGCGTCACGCTGTACGAGCGCGTCAATCCCACCGACGCCTATTCGCTGGGATGGCATATCCGCCAGCTTCAGCAGGGGCAGCACGAAACCTTTGCCTATCTGGGCAATCTGGGTGTGGGTATCGCGCCCGAACGCCTGGCCGCCGGCGACTTTGACGGCTACGACGAGGTCTTTCTGCTGCTCGATGACACCGATGAGTACTTGGGCGATGTTGAGACGCGACCTGCCGCGCGCTGCCTGACCATAAGTTTCCGTGGCACGCACGGACAAGCAGCCCCTCGCTACGAGCGGCTGCTCGGCTACATGCACGAACACAACCTGACGCCCGCCGGCCCCTCGCGCGAGATCGCCCTTATCGATGACATCATCAGCGACGACCCGGCAACCTACGTAACGCAGATCACGGTGCCCGTTGCTCCGTCCAAATAAGCGCTGCCCAGATAGCATTCAGCTGAAGGCAGAATCTTGACGTTATAGGTCATATTTTGCCTCAAGGTCATCGAGAGCCTCAAAGGCATCGCGAGCCGTGCCAGCAGCACGCTGCCGCTCGGCCACAGCAATACGAGCCATCAGACGAGCCTTAGCCTGTTCCTGACCAATGAGGTCACAGTCCACAGATCGGAGTACGACAAATTTGCTATAGCCGTTTTTGGTAATAGTCACTGAACCTGGAACCTCCCGACAAGTTCACTAAACACCGGGGACGATCCCCGATATGGCGGTTTTACTCCTCCGGGATCGGAAACGCCCGGATGAACTCTGCTGGCGAGAAGGTCTTTATGGTTGAGCGCACAAAGGCAGCGCGGTCGCGCGTGATGATAAAGTCCACACTTGCACGCTCGGCCATCGCACGAATACAGCCGTCCTCAAAGTCCGGCTCGTCGGAATAGGCGGAGGAGGCGCAAGCTTCTTGGTCGAGAGGCTCTACCGAGTAGCTCTTAAGGCAGTCGCGCACCACCTCGCGGGCGCGTGCCTCCCCTGCCTGTTTGGTGAGAATGTAGTACGCGTCCTTGAGGGAGCAGGCCGAAACCACACCTTCGATAAGCCCTACGTCAACGAATCCCTTGATCGTTTGCGCCGCCGCATGCTCTGGCCGGCCCGGAAGTACGCAGTCGAGCAGAAAATTGGTATCGAGAAATGCCCTCATAGGTAGCGCTCCCTCGCGACACGCTTTTCATCTTCAACCGTCATCGTATCGAGCGGCGTTCCCTTTGGCATTTTTGCCACGATATCGAGATACTCCTGGTAGTCCTCATCCTCCGCGAGCATCTCGCGAATCTCTTTCCAGGTGATCTTGGGATGCCACATCGTACCCACGTCGCGTTTAGGCTTGCCCGTGCCGCGCGGCGGCTTTGCGCCCCCAAGCTCCTGGGCAGCGTCATATTCCACCGCAACTGGACTTTCATAGTCGAGCGGCACGATCTTGAACAACGGTTTGCTCCGCTTGAAGACCACAACCTCCTCGCCCTCGTTGGCGACCTTATCGGCCACCCGCGTAAGGTTCTGGCGCAGTTCCGAAAACGCGACGGTAACCATAGTAATCACCTCACTTGAATGTTTATATGTATATTAACATATACATTAAAAAAGAGCCCGTACGGGTAAGTCTTCACCAGTACGGGCTCTAGATGAATTAGCTGCAGTCTTCAATCAAACGTTGTGGCCCCAATTGCTTTACTACGTTCTTTCGCAACCGCTGTGCTTCGCTAAAGATTCTTGTCTACATACATGGTCAGCCATGTGGCGGAAAGGGGATTATCCCAACTTGTGCCATCCGTATAGGTTACAGATGAGACGCAAGCCCTAAACTGAACCATACGATCAGTGTAATTAGAATCCACGTTCCACGCCTTGCCTTCATCTGCACAGTTCCAAGTCCCATTTGGGGCCAGATTAATGTCGTCTAAACTTAGGCAGGCCGTTGCATCATTTCCGTAAAACTGAATTCCCACATGGACGGGCAGACCATTTTCATCCCATGCGCATACAATAATTTCAGCATTTCGAACCGTCTTATTTGAGTGGTTTGTGACGGAAACTTGCAGGCCATCTGGATGCAGCGCTTTATACTGGCTCCCGCTATCCGCCTTCCAAATCGAATCGATTGTAAATGACTGAGACGCCAGCTGTTGGTCTAGCTCGTCGCGCGTCATTTTCTTTTTCTCGACAACTTTGCCACACCTACGGCAGGATTTGATCATATACCCGCTATTACCGACGCTGCCTGCTCTCCAATCGCTAGCATCATGGCCCAATGCCTTTTTCCCGCTGTTTTTGCTTTTTATTTTTCCACAGAGCGAACAAGTAGATATGACCTTGCCATCTTCAGTGCAGGTAGGGTCTTCAATTGTTTTAACGTAAGAATGCCCAAGGGGCGAACCTTCAGTCTCCCCGCATTCCTTGCATTTTTTCGGCTCAGTGCATGTTGCCTTAGCCCATTCATGCTGATGGAAAGCTCCGGCCTGATAAGCAATTCCAATACCCACAAGCAGTACAGCCACGGCGCCCAACACTAAATAAAGGGACTTCACCCGCTGTTTCTCGGCTTTCGTGCCCTTCGCGCCTTCCCCTTCCTCTTCCGCCTTTACCTTGTCATCAAGGGAGTCGGCGCTCTCAGGTTTAGACTCAACAGCCTCCTTCTGCTCGTCCTCTTCAGACGGGGGCGTGTTTTTCAGGTCATCCGACATCATTCCATCCTTTCCTCAGAGACGATTTAGTAAATCATCCCACAAGGTTTATTCAATTTGTTGAGCAACAAAATACCTGATGTAAGCGGTCATTATTCAAGGATGAATGGATATTCTTACTCATAAAAAGAGTCATGCACTGACTATTCCAGCGTTTTTGGGAAAAGCTAATTCGATATCGTTTGGCAGCACCTCGACAAAGAACGCCCCCGTCGTCGATAACGGTCATTCGTATCTTTGCACAATGGCAAACGTGTCACAATCCTAGCCTCCATGGAAGACGTAAGCAGTCCAACTTCATCACCATCACTGCAATTAAGCATGACACACGAATTAACCAAACAGGTATAGCATCAAGGCGCGACTAGCCCGAGCATGTAAAAGGCGGCAATCGACCATCCCGTCCGCTAGCAATTCAAGCTACAGCTGCTACTAATTGATGTAATTCTCAGCATTACTCTTCCATGACAAAGCCAGTAGGAAACGTTATCGTCAGCCTCTCGCCCGTCTGATGGTAAAATCCCAACGCTCTACGCCATATTTAGCCTTAAAGTCGTCCAGGGCTCAAGTGCATCCACGCCGGCACCCGCTGCGCGCTCTCGCTCCGTCACGACGATGTGAGCCATAATGTGAGCCCTAGCTGCTCTTGGAGTATCAAATCATAGTCATCCGAGTGCATAACGACATATTTACTGTAACCCTATTTAACAACGTTCACCGGGTCCGTAGTTAACTCGACCAACTCCGAAAAACGGCGACGTCTCGCATATCCTTGATAGGAACGCATGTGGGCATACTGGGCCCCATTCATAGTCTTGAACATAATTTGGCATCGGAATAATACTAAATTGCGCTGCCACTCAAAACAAAGCCGCTTGAGCGAATTTCCACTCAAGCGGCTTGATGGTTAAGCCTGGAGCACCTGACCAGTAGCCAAGATCTGCTCGAGCGCGTTCTCATCCAGCACAGGTACACCCAGCTGTTCGGCCTTGGTGAGCTTGGAGCCCGCCTTGGGACCGGCGACCAGGTAGCTCGTCTTCTTGGACACGCTGCCCGAGACCTTGGCGCCGAGCACCTTGAGCGCGGCACCCGCCTCGTCGCGTGTGCGATTGACGAGCGTACCGGTCAGCACAAACGTCAGACCCGCAAGCGGCTGCGCGTCGGCGAGCTCGCCCGCTACGCCGGCATCGGCTGCGGCCTGCGCATGTGCGGTGTCCAAGTCAACCTCGAGCGACAGACCCGCCTGACGTAGGCGCTCCAGCACGGCGAGGTTCTCGGGCACGGCTAGGAACTGCTTGACGCTCGCCGCGATCTTGGGGCCGATGCCCTCGCACTCGGCAATGTCCTCTTCGCTCGCCAAGATGAGCTTGTCAATCGACAGAAATCGCTCGGCGATGACCTCGCCCACGCTTTTGCCCACATGGCGGATACCCAGGGCAAATAGCACGCGACCGAGCGGCTGGCTCTTGGATTTGTTGAGCTCGGCGATAATCTTCTCGGCCGTCTTGAGGCCAACCGGAATGGGATCGCCCTTTTTAACGCCCTTTTTGCTGTTGGAGCTCGCGTACACGCGGCCCGTGTCCAGGCCGGCGATGTCATCGACCGTAAGCTGGTAGAAATCTGCGACGTCGTGGATCAGGCCGGCGGCGATCATCTTGTCGACAATCTCGTCGCCCAGGCCGTCGACGTCCATGCAGCCGCGGCTCACCCAGTGCAGCAGACGCTCCTTGAGCTGCGCGGGACAGTCGATGGACACACAGCGGTAAGCGACCTCGCCGTCCTCGTGCACAACCGGGCTGCCGCACACGGGGCAGACCTCGGGCATGCGCCAGTCGACCGAATCGGCCGGGCGCTTGTCGAGCACCGGACCCACGACCTCGGGAATCACGTCGCCCGCCTTGTGCACGATGATGGTGTCGCCCTCGCGCACGTTCTTGCGGCGGATCTCGTCGATGTTGTGCAGCGTGGCGCGCGCGATGGTGGA
>CAMQHB010000063.1:0-11245 GCA_947001545.1 uncultured Collinsella sp. | reverse complement strand
GCCTCCCATCAACTGGTAGCGTGTGTCACTTTTGATGATGGGGGAGTGCGCGATCCTTCGCGATACCCAGACGGCTCAAGGAGTCTCCACAACTGGGACACATGGCCCATTTTTTGATTGGACGCCGGGGACACTCTTCGGCCACTCATTGGGGACGTACTTAAATGAGTGGTAGTTGGAGACACTCCTGGCCGAGCTAGAGATCGCGCGCGTCCCTTCTGGTCCATGCGGCTCAAAATCGCGGCGTGATGTGGACGGCTGGGGTCGAATTGGCAGCATTTCGAGCCTGGCTTCGATATTGAGACTGGTTCTTTATTAAAATAGATTTCCAGACAATTGAGCAGCTGGGGGTTAACCATGAGGGGCATGGGAGACACAACCGCATATTTGCGTCGGGGCATTCGGGAGATTATATGCCTGGCGCTGTTCTTCTTCACGTTTTTGGCGTGCGAGTATCTTTTTGATGTGCGCATGGCCGAGTTCGTGTCTCCGAACGAGGTCGTTATTTATGAGAGCCTTGTCATCGGCGCGAGCGTGATTGGCTTTTTTGTGCGTCCCATTCTGTACTATCGCCGTCCCCATGCTATCGACGCAACGAGTGACGTCACGGGCGTTTTGCTGGTGGCGGCATTGCTGCTGTTGATTATGGCGGTTCAGGTTGAGGTGGTAATTGCCGGCGGTTTGGTGGCGTGCTGCGCGCTGGGCTACTGCGGATCGACTGCTCATGCAAATTTTGCGAGGCGCTTTGCGCGAACGCCCTGCTTGGCGCGCGCCGCCGCACTTTCTTACGCCATGGGCGTTCTGGTGCAGGTTCTCAACCACATGGTGATGCCTGTCGGCATTCCTCAGCAGGCTGTTCTGGTCGTCTGTGCGATCGCGCAGGTGGCGTTGCTCCACGGTGCCCGACGCGCCAAGCTGCGCGACGAGTCCGATCCCAACTTTGAACCCAGTGCTGCCAGGCTTTCGGTAGATGCTCTGGAATATGGCGCCAAGTGGCATGACCATCCCGAAGCAAAGGCGGCATTCCGTCGCGCCGTAGTTCGCCTGACCGTGGCGACGGCGTATCTTTCCAGCGTATTCGCCGCTCTCAACGCGGGCTTCACGACCCTGCATGCTGTCGGAGCCGTCGATTTGGGCGATTGGCCGCGCCTGCTGCTTGTCGTGAGCTCGTTGGCCGCTGGCGCACTATTTGACCTGCACGGCCGTTCGTATATGAATATCGGCATGACATGCGCCGCCATACTGTCCACGCTTTCGTTCTTTGTGCTCATCGTCGATGGCAATGGCGGCAACGAGCTTGCTGCCACGATCATCTTTTATCTGGGCTCGGGCTTTTTCGTGGTGTTCTTTACCACAAAATATGCCGCCGTCTCGCTCTATGCGCGCTGGTCATATTTTTGGCCGTGCATGGGTCGCGTCGTCAACAACGTGTGCTCGATGTTCGTGACGGCGCCGGCAGTGGCGATTATCTCGAGTCAAAATGTGCTGGCTGCGGTCGGTGCAGCGCTCGTGATGTTTGTGGGCATTGCGATTACGCTGCTGGGGCAGTTGGGGCAACGAGCCGATGATGCCGTGATGCAGGATGGCCTGCCGCTTGCCACCGACGATCTTGGTGGGGATCTTGCGCCCACATGCCCCGACCCCGAGCCCGTGGAGGCGGCGGAGCTCACGTCCGATGAACGCCTTGATGCTTTCGTCGCCACCTTTGGGCTTACAGAGCGCGAGCACGATATTCTTGAGGTCTTGGTCGTTTCGGACCAGAGCGTTCAGGACATCGCCACAACGCTTTTCCTTTCGCGCTCCACGCTCTATCGTCACATTTCCTCGATCAACAAAAAGACCGGCACCGCCTCGCGCGTGGCCCTCATCAACTTCTTCTGGTCCTGGACACCCAAGGACTAGCTAATCTCCCAATAAGTTGCGGTGGAATAGTCCCTAAAGTCACGGGGCTTTAAACAGGAACTATTTCACCGCAACTGCTGGGGGGATAGACTGCGGCGGCGGCAGAGGCAGCGGCAGCGGCGTTGGCAGCTGTGGTAGTGGCAACGGCAGCTGGCAGGGTGTTTTCCACCTGCTCGCTACAGTAGCTCGCCGTGGCGGACGATGTAGCGGCGCTTTGCCAGCTGGGTGAGCGCGATGTAGGCGGCTACGATGCCAATGAGCAGCCCATAAAAGCTCGTGGGCAGCGTCACGAGGCCGAGCGCATCGGCGATGGGGCTTGCCGGCAGCCAGGTGACGAGCGCCAGGCCCAGTACGGTGAGAGCGCACAGTGCCGACGCGGCGTGGTCACGCGGGCTCGGCAGGCGCGGGGAGCGCAGCATGTGGATCACGAGCGTCTGCGACCACATGGACTCGACAAACCAGCCGCTCTGGAAGAGCGCCGCAAAGGTCGCCATACCCGCGACATTGCCCGCGGCGGCAAGCTCGGACCAGCTCGCGCCCACGGCGGCGGGGCACACGACAAAGAAGAGCGCGGCGAAGGTCACGATGTCAAATAGCGAGCTCACGGGGCCCAGCTCGAGCATAAAGCCCTTGATGGACGCGGCGTCCCAGGCACGCGGGCGGGCAGTCCAGGCGTCATCGACGGTGTCCCACGGCAGCGCGATGCACACGATCTCGTAGACCAGCGACAGCAGTACCAGCTGCAGGGCGCTCATGGGCAAAAACGGCAAGAACAGGCTCGCGACGGTCACGGACAGCACATTGCCAAAGTTGGAGCTCACCGTGGTCTTGAGGTACTTGAGCAGGTTGCCGTAGGTGCGGCGGCCTTCGATGATGCCGCGCTCGAGCACGCCCAGGTCCTTCTGAAGCAAGATGATATCGGCGGATTCCTTGGCAATGTCGACGGCCGAATCGACCGAGATGCCGCAATCGCTCGCACGCATGGCGGCGGCGTCGTTGATGCCGTCGCCCATAAAGCCCACGGTGTGGCCGAGCAGCTCGCGCATGACGTGCACCAGGCGCGCCTTCTGCAGCGGCGAGAGCTTGGCGAAAAGGTGGGTTTTCTCGGCACGCTCGGCAAGCTCGGTGTCGTCGAGTGCATCGATCTCGGAGCCCAGCAAGACGTTGCTCGCGTCGATGCCAATCTGCTCGCAGACGGTGGCGGCGACGCGGTCGTTGTCGCCGGTCAGGACCTTGACCGCCACGCCTTTGGCCTCGAGCGTGGCGACGGCGCCCGCGGCACTTGCTTTGGGCGGATCGAGGAAGGCCAAAAAGCCCATCAGCACCATGTCGCACTCGTCGGCGATGCCAAACTCGCCCACGCAGCGCGGATCGGTCTTCTGCGCCACGGCAATCACGCGCAGGCCCTCGGCGTTAAGATTGGCGACCTGCTTGCGAATCTGGGCGAGCTTGTCTTCGGCGAGCGGCCGGGCGATACCGTTGACCTCGACAAAAGAACAGATCTCGAGCATTTCCTCGGCAGCTCCCTTGGTAACCATCTGGGTTTTGCCTTGGGCGTCGGAGACAACTACGCTCAGGCGACGGCGCGAGAAATCGAAGGGAACCTCGTCGACCTTGGTGTAGCGGTCGCGCAGGCTCTGGCCCAGCATGGAATCGGGTGCGACGGTCGAGGGTGTCACATCGGCACGGTCGATTACGGCCAGGTCGATAAGATTTTTGAGGCCGGTCTGGAAGAAGCTGTTCAAAAACGCATGGCGCAGCACGCGCGCGTCCTCGTTGCCATCGGTGTTGAGGTAGCGCTCGAGCACGATGCGGTCTTCGGTGAGGGTGCCGGTCTTGTCGCAGCACAGAACGTCCATCGCTCCGAGGTTTTGAATCGCCGGCAGCTCCTTGACGATAACCTGGCGACGGGCGAGGTCCTTGGCGCCCTGCGACAGGCTCGTGGTCACGATGACGGGAAGCATCTGCGGCGTGATGCCCACGGCCACGCTCGTGGCGAACAGCAGCGCGTCGATGACGTTGCCCTTGGTGGCGGCGTTGATGGCAAAGACGGCCGGCGCCATAACGAGCATGAGGCGTACGAGCAACATGGAGACGCTCGAGACGCCGCGGTCAAACGCGCTCTTCTCGCCGCGCCCGTTGAGCATCTTGGCGATGCTGCCCAGGTAAGTGTCCGAGCCGGTGGCTACGACAAGCGCCATGGCGGTGCCGTTTTGCACGGAGGTGCCGGTAAAGACGATGTTCTTGCAGGCAGAGAGTGGCAGCGCGGAGCCGTCGGCGCCCTCGACGACGGTGACGGCAGCGGTCTTCTCGACTGCCTCGCTCTCGCCGGTGAGTGCGGACTCGATGACAAACAGGTCGCGCGCGGTGATGACGCGGGCATCTGCCGGCACCATATCGCCGGCAGAGAGACGGATCACATCGCCGGGGACGAGCTCGTCGAAGGGGATCTCGATGCGCTCGTCGTCGCGCAGAGCGGTGCAGGTGTTGGAGACCAGGTCCTTAAGGGCCTCGGCTGCATTGCCGCTGCGGGCTTCCTGGATAAACTTCATGCCTCCCGATACCAGCAGCATGATGCCGATGACGATGACCGTGGAGGGGTCGCGCTGCGGCTCGGGCACGGCGAGCACGTCGATGTAGAGCGAGACCAGCGCGAGCGCGGCGAGGATGCCGGCGAAGGGATCGATGAAGGCGTCGGCGATGCGGCGGGCGAGCGTCTTGGTCGGTGCCTCGATGGTGTTGGGGCCGGAGGCGTCCAGGCGCTCGGTTGCCTGCTCGGCGGTGAGGCCGTTTGCCGTGGCGTCAAGCAGTACGAGAGCGTCATCGGCACTATGGGTGGCGGCGAATATGGTGTTCTTGGACAGGCCGGTGTGAGCGGCAGGGCGCGCCGTGCGGCGGCGCTTGGAGATAGCTTCGAGTACCGTGGCGGTTTTGAGCATCAGCATAGGGTCCTCCTTGTTGAAGGGAGTTAGCGTACGTGTCGTATTGAATTGCAAAAAACCTAGATGTCGCTCACGTCATGCTCGCGAACCACCACAAAGGGGACAGGCACCTTTGTGGGGGGGGTGACGATCTGCCGGTGGCGTTTATGCGTGTGCGGAGTCCTCGCGGCGTGCCGAGGGCGACATGCAGGTTTTTCGACTAGGACTGCCTTCCATGGCACACCTCCTTAAGGCCGGGCGCAGCGCGCTTTGGGTATCTCGTACCCCTTTTTAATCCGCTCGTATTCTTGATGAGGGGGTTTGACATGTCAACCCCATTGTTCGGAAAACCATTCCCTCTGACAAAGCCTTTACAGAATGCCGTGGCCCCAAAGCGCGCCCGCATCTACGCTTCGCCTGCGCTAAACTGGAAGGCACGTACGCGATTACGAGAGGAGCCCGCATGGAGGCTTACAAGCAAGAGTTCATCAAGTTTATGGTCGAGTCCGACGTCCTTAAGTTCGGCAGCTTTACGCTCAAGAGCGGCCGTCAGTCCCCGTTCTTTATGAACGCCGGTGCTTACGTGACGGGCTACCAGCTCAAGAAGCTGGGCGAGTATTACGCCCAGGCCATCCACGATAACTTTGGCGACGACTTTGACGTGCTGTTTGGACCGGCCTACAAGGGTATTCCGCTGGCCGTCGTGACCGCAATTGCCTACCACGAGCTGTACGGCAAGGAGGTCAAGTACTGCTGCGACCGCAAGGAGGCCAAGGACCACGGTGCCGATAAGGGCAACCTGCTGGGTTATGAGCCCCAGGACGGCGACCGTGTGGTCATGGTCGAGGATGTCACCACCAGCGGCAAGTCCATCGACGAGACCTATCCCAAGGTCAAGGCTGCTGCCGATGTCGAGATCAAGGGCCTCATCGTGTCTCTCAACCGCATGGAGGTCGGCAAGGGTGGCGTGACCACCGCGCAGAAGGAAATCGAGGCCAAGTACGGTTTCCCCGTCGCGAGCATCGTTTCCATGGCCGAGGTCGTCGAGACTCTCTACAACCATGAGATCGACGGCAAAGTTGTCATCGATGACGAGCTCAAGACCGCCATCGACGCCTACTACGAGCAGTACGGAGCTCGGGAGTAGTTACGGCGTTTTACCAAACGCCGTAACCGGCCGACGCTGCGCGCCGCCCAGGGCGACAATTTGTCATTCAAAAGGCGAGGCATGACCAGAAGGTCAATGCCTCGCCTTTTTCATGCCAACTTGTTCGCCCTGGACGTCGCTCGCTGTCCGTTCTCTACCTGCGGCGTTGTCTTGCCCCGGATGCGGCAGTAGTCATTGGGGACGTTCTTGTTTGACTAGTCGTTTAAGAACGTCCCCAATGACTAGTCAGAGATGAGCGTGGGTAATCTCCCGGTTTTGGCCTGTGTGGGGGCTCAAAGTGGGAGATTATCCACGCTCGTGATTTGAGTGTCCGAAAATCCACGCTCGTTTGGTCGGTGCATGTCTACGCAGCGTAGGTTGTCGAGGGCTGTCTTCAAATGGATACTGGCTCTTGAACCGGTTCGCTCCATTCTTCCAATCTGATCGGACATCTCATGAACCAGACACCGCAAAGCAATGTCCCCCATACTTTTTTGGCAGCACATGCCATCAAGCGGCTGCGCGAAGATCGCGGCCTCACCCAGCGCGCCCTGGCGGAAAGCCTTGGCGTGACCGATAAAGCCGTCAGCAAGTGGGAGTCCGGCCGCGGCCTTCCCGACATTTCCCTCGTTGAGCCTTTGGCCCAGAGACTCGGCATAAGCGTGGCTGAGCTTTTGGCTGGTGACATTCGGGCCAACGCCAACCGTGCAGGCAATATGCTCAAAGGCGTCTTTTACGTTTGCCCTATCTGCGGAAACGTTGTGCACGCGCTCGGAGAAGGCAGCTTTAGCTGTTGCGGCTCCACGATGTTTCCCCAGGAGGCCGAAGAGCCGGACGTGGATCACGCCTTTTCCATCGAGCGCATCGAGGACGATTGGTACGTCACGCTCGACCATCCCATGACCAAGGATCATTACATTAGCTTTGTGGCATATGCGACTATGGATGGCATCTGCCTCAAGAAGCTCTATCCAGAGCAATCGGTGCAACCGCGATTCCATATTACCGGGCGCGGCAGGATATATCTTTACTGCAACCAACACGGACTCTTTACGTCGCTGACGCCTCGCAAATAACGGCTGTCTATCCGCCCTCCTCATGCGTTCCCAGGGGACCCAAAATGAGCCTGGATAATCTCCCGGTTTTGACCTGTGTGCGGGCTCAAAGTGGGAGATTATCCACGCTCGTTATATTTGGTTGGGCTGCGATGCCTATCTAATCGGCTCGGCGTCTTCCCTGAGAATCGAAAGATACTCTTCATATCCGTACCGTCGATATCTCTGCTTTGACTCGTCGAGCGGACGAAGGATGTTCAATTCTTCGAATGATTTAACGAGCGAACTCGCGGTGCTCCTGCCGATATCGAGTTGGGCAGCGATGAATGCGGTGTCGACGATGGGGTGCTCTTCAAGAATGCCCAACAGCCTTTGCCCGTTTGCAGCAGTCCTTCCGAGATTTTCGGTAATGGTTGCTGTGGAACGGTTATGGAGGTCAACAAGGTTTTTTAAAGACCCTACCGAGTCCTTCGCACTCTCAAGAAGACTGGCGCAGAAAAACTCTATCCATTCCTCGTAAGTTCCTCGTTCCCTTACGGATGTGAGTTGTCGGTAGTACTCGCTTCGATTTTTCTTGAACTGGAACGATGGATAGAACAAGCAAGAATGAAGAACGCCATCATTGATGAGCATAAGTGTAATGAGAAGCCTGCCCAGGCGACCGTTTCCGTCTAGGAATGGATGGGCAGTTTCAAATTGGTAATGGACGAGCGCCGCCCGCACGATCGGATCCATTTCGACTTGAGGCTCATTGATAAATCGTTCGAGGTCCTGGAGCGTGTTGCTCAAATCTTCAATGTTTGGAGGGACGAACGATGCAGTTGCAATGGTGCAGCCTGAAGGGCCAATCCAGTTTTGTGAGGAGCGCAGCTCGCCTGGATTCTTTTCCGTTCCGCGCACTCCGTCCAGCAGGACCGCATGAACCTGCCTGAGAAGCCTCGTACACAAGGGCATCTTTTTGAGCAGTTCTACGCCGCGGTCGACAGCACGGACATAATTCACGACATCTGCGACATCTTTATGATGGAGTTGGGTTTGCGATGGACTAAGTAGGTCGTCAAACGTGCACTGAGTTCCCTCAATTTGCGAAGAAAGGAGTGCTTCTTTGCGCACATACATTGTCAGATACATGTCGGCGTTGGGAACAAAGTAGAGCATGCCTTCAAGCTCTCCAAGCTTTCGTGAGCATGCGGAAAGCGTGCGATAGGTTTCCTCAGTGAGGTTTAGCTGCCTCAATGATTGCAAGGGCGTTGGCAAAAACGAATAGTAAGCTAATTTCCCCGATAGATTATTGCGGAGCGTTCCCTGGCCGTTCTCCTCGATTTGCATCGCGCCCTCCATATCTTTAGTGCCGGAACTCGTTATTAGGCTAATCATATCAATTCTAATAACGAGTTTATGGCGAAAATAGTTATTAGAGTCGATTTGAATAATCTAATGACGAGAAGTCGTTATTGCTTTGGTGCAAGGTGGTCGAGTGGTCCCTCGGGCGCAGAGGAAAACGGATCATTCAACACGATCGTGGATAATCTCCCGGTTTTGGCGTGTGTGCGGGCTCAAAGTGGGAGATTATCCACGCTCGTTATTCGAGTGTCCAAAAATCCACGCTCGTCGCTACTTGAGCCCGGGGAGGCGGGTGTAGGGAAACGATCGCTCTAGGAATTCGGCGCAGTGGGCGTAGTCTTTGGCGAAGTAGCTGCTGTAGAGCGAATCCAGCACGTATTGCACGGCGATATGGCTGGCGAACTGCGTGATGCGATGCGTCATGCTCTCGTGGTCACTCACCGTAAGGTAGGCGGCAAAGCCAGGGTGAATGCGCGCGCAATAAGGCGTGCCGATGACGATGACCGGGACATGTCGACTGCTGAGGATCGGCAAGATGTCCTTGAGGTTGGGGGCAAGGCCGCTGTAGGAGATGACGATTGCCGCATGGTCGGGACCCGAGGCGAGCGCCGTTCGCACCTGGGCCTCGGCACCGTCGTGGCACGTCGCGCTTTTACCGGCGGAGAGCAGGCGATCGCGGAACATTCCCGCTGGATAGAGGTTGTGCGAGCCCGTGTAGATGTCGACCTGTCGGGCGTTCGCGATGAGCTTGGCGGCGTGGTCAAGCTGCGTGGGGTCGAGCAGCTCCTGCGTTTCGGCCAGCGTGGTCTGGTAGAGTCCCTCCATGCGCTCCATGACCTGCGCAGGCGTCGACGTGGCATCGAAGGGAAAGTTGATGTCCACGTCGCGCCGATTGCCCGCCTCGGTTGCCAAGCGAATAAGCTCGACCTTGAGGTCCTTGAACCCCTCGAGGCCGAGCTTTTTGCAAAAGCGGTGGACGCTCGCGACCGAAACGTTGGCACGTGCGGCGAACTCTTTAATGGACAGCCCGCGGATGTCCTCGCCCATGGCAAGGGCCGAGATTCCGAGCTGTTGCTCGGTAGGGGTGAGGCCCTGCGCATCGGCAATCTTGCGTTTGATATCCATTCGAACTCCCGTGTTCCCAAATCTGCCAAAAAGGGACAGGTTTATTTTGGCAGGTTTGGTAGGTATCAGGAAGTGTCAGGGGCGGGCAGCTGGCGGAGGCCTGTCGCGAAAAGAAGTGTCGGGTTTGGCGCGCTCGGCACGGCTTGTTGCTCGCGTGGACGATACTCGGCCTATCGACCCGCGATGCAAAGGAGATGCTCATGGCAAACATCAAGTTCCCCAAGGGTTTCTATTGGGGTGGCGCCACCGCCGCCAACCAGTTTGAGGGCGCTTGGAACGTGGACGGCCGCGGTCCTTCCGTCGACGACCACTTCTTGGGAGGCAGCTACAAGGAGCCGCGTCAGATTACGATCGACATCGACCCCAACCGCTTCTACCCCAATCATGACGGTATCGATTTCTACCATCACTACGAGGAAGACATCGCGCTGTTCGCCGAGATGGGCTTCAATATGTTCCGCATGTCCATCTCCTGGAGCCGTATCTTCCCCAACGGCGACGACGCTGAGCCCAATGAGGCCGGCCTCGCCTTCTACGACCGCGTTTTCGACTGCCTGCGTGCCCACAATATCGAGCCGCTCGTGACCCTCTCGCACTACGAGATGCCCTATCACCTGGTCGAGAAATACAACGGCTGGGCGAGTCGCGAGCTCATCGGCTTCTTTGAGAAGTACTGCCAGACCGTCTTCGACCGCTATCAAGACAAGGTCAAGTTCTGGCTCACCTTCAACGAGATCAACTGCGGTACTCAGGACATGGGGAACCTCTTTGAGGCCAGCATGATTCAGGGCTTTGAGGGTCCGGCGTCGGCGGTCCACACCACGCCGCAGACTCGTATGCAGGCGCTGCATCACCAGTTTGTCGCCAGCGGCCGCGTCGTGCGTTATGCCCACGAGCATTACCCGCAGTTTAAGATGGGCAACATGGACTGCTTCATCCTCTCCTATGCCGCCACGTGCGATCCGGCCGACGTGTTCGCCACGCAGCAGGAGATGAATACCATGAACTGGTACTGCTCCGACGTGCAGGTGCGCGGCAAGTACCCGTTCTATGCCAAGCGCTTCTGGGCCGAGAACGATGTCGAGCTCGTGATGGAGGACGGCGACCTGCAGGATATTTCCGACGGCAAGGTCGACTTCTACTCCTTTAGCTACTACATGTCCGGCACCGTGGGCACCCACAAGGACCACGAGATGACCGAGGGCAACATGACCTTTGGCGGCAAGAATCCCTATCTGGAGTCCACCGACTGGGGCTGGCAGATCGATCCTCTGGGCCTGCGCATCGCCCTCAACGAGATTTACGCCCGCTACGAGATTCCGCTGATGGTGGTCGAGAACGGCATGGGCGCCTATGACGAGGTCGAGGAGGACGGCTCCATCCACGACCCGTACCGTATCGCCTACTTGCAGAGCCACATCAAGGCCATGGGCGAGGCCATTGCCGATGGCGTTGACCTGATTGCCTACACCTGGTGGGGTCCCATCGACCTGGTTTCCGCCGGCACTGGCGAGATGCGCAAGCGCTACGGCTTCATCCACGTCGATAAGTACGACGACGGCACCGGTACCTATGAGCGCCGCCGCAAGGACAGCTTCTTCGCATACCAGAAGATCATCAAGTCCAACGGCACCGAGGGTCTGGATTAATCGACAATATGAGTGCCACTGGGGAAAAGGTTTTGGGAAGGGCTTGGAAGGGTTGATTTTCAATCTCAACGCAACAGCCTGAACGGACCCCGCGTTTCCGCA
>CAMQHB010000062.1:0-11485 GCA_947001545.1 uncultured Collinsella sp. | reverse complement strand
GAAAAGCCCCCGTTGCCGGGAGCTTTAATCTCAAATGGTGCGGCGTATAGGATTCCGCGCATCCGCTGCGCGGATCCGCACCGGCTTCGCCCGCCTGCCGGCGGACTCGCCCGCGGGCTAAAAACGCTCCGCGTTTTCTTTACGCCCGCGCCTCGACCGAGGTTCGAATCCATGCGGTGCTTACGTAAAAGAAAAGCCCCCGTTGCCGGGAGCTTTAATCTCAAATGGTGCGGCGTATAGGATTCGAACCTATGACGTTCTGATTCGTAGTCAGACCCTCTATCCAGCTGAGGTAACGCCGCAGCGCAAGACATATAAAACCACTTTAGCTTATTGGAGTCAAGCACAATCTCAAACTTTTTTGTGGGATGCAGTTTTGTCATGCTGCTCCGCATATACCGCCGTTCCCCGTACGATCGATTGGCTTTTCGATCACGTCAAACTTGGCATCAAGTTCCCTCAGGAGCGATCTCACCCGCTGGGCACAATCATAATCGGCAAACGAGATACTCAACATGCGAGCAACCTGGTTAGATGTCCGGACCCCATAGAAATGCTCTAGGGCAACAAGCCCCTCGTGCGCCACAAACGTCTCGACCACATGAGGCGACTCCTCGTAGCACCATTGCGTCAACGGCCCCTCACTCGTCTGTCGAACCACCAGGCCACCCATGCCAGACGGCTCACACGTTACAAGCAGGTACTCCCCGCCCTCGTCGCTCTCAAACAAAACCACCCGATCATCAAACAGCTCCATCGCGTCCCCTTTCTCTCGCTCTTATTTAGCAAAAGCATAGCAGGTAGATGGCTGTATACAGAACAGTTGTTCGTGTGTTTTCTATCGAGCTGTCCGCACGGCATGGTATGGACCTACGCACGAAATAGGGCGCCCCCGAAGGAGCGCCCTTGCATATCCCCTATGCAGGCAAGTTACGCGACCGGCTCGATCTTCTCGAGACCGCCCATGTAAGGACGCAAAACCTCGGGGATCGTGATGGTGCCGTCGGCGTTCTGGTAGTTCTCCAGAATGGCAGCCATGGTGCGGCCGGCCGGCAGGCCGGAACCATTGAGGGTGTGCAGGTAGCGCGAACCCTTGAAGTTCTCGGGGTCGCGATACTTGATGTTGGCGCGGCGAGCCTGGAAGTCACCGCAGTTGGAGCAGGAGCTGATCTCCTTGTAGGCGTTGTAGCTCGGCAGCCAGACCTCGACGTCGTAGGTCTGACGGGCAGAGAAGCCCAAGTCGCCGGTGCACAGGCTAATCACGCGATACGGAAGGCCCAGCTGCTGCAGCAGGTACTCGGCCTCGGCGGTCATGCTCTCGAGCTCATCGTCGGACTCCTCCGGCTTAGCGAACTTGACCATCTCGACCTTGTCGAACTCGTGCTGACGGATGATGCCGCGGGTGTCGCGACCGGCGGAACCGGCCTCCTCGCGGAAGCAGGGGGTGAAGGCGGTGTAGCGACGCGGCAGAGTGTCGGCATCGAGGACCTCGCCGGCGTGCAGGTTGGTAAGCACGACCTCGGCGGTGGGGATCAGGAAGTTGTCGCCCGAGACGTGATAGGCGTCGTCCTCGAACTTGGGCAGCTGACCCGTGCCGAACATGGTCTGACGCTTGACGACGATGGGCGGCCACCACTCCTTAAAACCACGGCTGGTGTGCGTATCGAGGAAGAAGTTGATGAGGGCGCGCTCCAGGCGGGCGCCGGCGCCACCGAGAACGGTAAAGCGGCTGCCGGAGAGCTTGTTGCCACGCTCGAAGTCGAGGATGTCCAGATCGGTGCCCAGATCCCAGTGCGGCTTAAAGTCGAAGTCGAACTCGCGCGGGGTGCCCCAACGACGGCGCTCAATGTTCTCGTCCTCGTCCTTGCCGTACGGCGTGGCCTCGCAAGGAATGTTGGGCAGGTGAGCCATGAAGTCGTACTGCTCCTGCTCGAGAGCAGTGCGGCGCTCGGCCAGGCCGTCAATCTTCTCGTTGACGGCGCGCACGGCCTCCTTGGCGGCCTCGGCCTCGTCCTTCTTGCCCTCCTTCATCAGGGCGCCGATCTTCTTGGACTCGGCATTGCGCGTAGCCTGGAGCTCCTCGACCTCGGTGATGACGGCACGGCGCTCGTCGTCGAGCTCAAAGAACTTCTCGCGATCCCAAGACGTCTGGCGGTTAGCCATGGCGACATCGATGGCATCGGGGTTCTCGCGAACAAACTTGATATCAAGCATTAGATCCTCCGGCGATATACATTCCATTTAGGTTGCAACCTTGTACATGTATGGGCAAGTATATACTTATGAGCGTTTACGACCCAACTCAACTACGCAAGAAGGCACCCAATGGACGCAGTTTTTTCCTTTTTGTTTGGCACCCGCACCGGTTTTGCCATCCTTTTCGCCGGCGGCATCCTGTTATTTGCGATTCTTGCCTTTGTAATGGAGAAGCGTACCCATAAGATGTACGTCGACCGCGGACCCAAGTCCGAGGATGAGGAAGACAGCTTCTGGGACTAACCTGCCAAAAAGGGACAGGTTTATTTTGGTCGGTTTTATCTGGGAAGATGCAAGCGCCCCGCAACTGGAATTGAGCCAGTTGCGGGGCGCTTTTCGTACATGCGACAAAACCGCAGAAAAAACCTGTCAAAATAAACCTGTCTTTTTTGGTCGGTTTTATTGGAGAGTTGCGTCAATTGCCTTGACCAGGGCGCTGCGCATGCCGGCGTCCTCGAGTGCAACAACGCCCTTGATGGTGGCACCACCGGGCGAGCATACGGCATCCTTCATCGCCGCAGGATGCTGGCCAGTTGCAAGCTGCAGCTTTGCCGTACCCAGCACCATCTGGCTCACAATGCGATAGGCATCGGCACGCGGGATACCGTGCTTGACCGCCGCATCGCCCAGGGCCTCGATTGCCATAGCGACAAATGCCGGAGCGCAACCACCCACCGTGCCGCCCACGAACAGCAGGCTCGTATCGAGCTCGACCACCGTACCGAGCTTGCCAAGCAGATCAAGCACCACGGCGCTCTGCTCATCACTAAGCGTGGAAGCCTTCTCGCAAGCGATGACGCCCTCGCCCACCGAAACCGGTGTGTTGGGCACCGTCGAGATATGCGCGACGCCCGGCAGGACCTGCTCCCACTTGGCACTGTCCCAAGTCCAGGCAACCGACAGAACGACCTTTTTGGCAAGAGCATCCTTGAGCGGGGCGAATACCTTCTCGATCATGTACGGTTTGACCGCAGCGACCACGATATCGGATGCGGCGACAACCTCGGCGGCATCGTGGCAAGCGGCCATCCCACGCGCCTCACAGCGCTCAACCAGTGCGTCGTAGCGACCCGCACAGGCGCACATGTCGCTCGCAGCTACACCGGCAGCGATCCAGCCATCGGCCATGGCGCTCGCCATATTGCCAAAACCGACAAATCCAATCTTCATATCACATAGTCCTTTCAGACACATTCCTCAAAACGAAAGGTATTGTCCCACGCCATTGTTTCGTATTGCCGACCTATTTGTGATACGGCTCGCCACGGCTGATCTTGCAGGCACGGTAAATCTGCTCTAGCAGCACCACACGCGCCAGGTTATGCGGCAAGGTAATGCGTCCAAAGCTGAGCATCTCGTCGGCGCGGGCGCGCACCTCATCACTCACGCCGTCCGAACCGCCGATTACAAAGGCGATGTCGCTGCTGCCTCGCAGCATAAGATCGTCGAGCCTCGCCGAGAGCTCCTCACTCGAACGCTCCTTGCCCTCGATAGCCAGCAGGATCACATGCGCTCGAGACGGCAAGGCAGCAAGAATCGCCGCCCCCTCCTTGTCGCGTGCGGCATCCACGCCGCCCGCCTTGGCCGGGTCAATATCGGCCACCTCGCGGATATCCACCTTGGCATAGGCGCCTAGGCGCTTGGTGTACTCAGCGCACGCGTCCTTCCAAAAGCGCTCTTTGAGCTTGCCAACACAAACGACGGTGTATTTCACGCGTGCCTACTCCTTTGACTCGTTCTGAACCTTACCGGCAGCCAGCATCTGCTCGAACATAGAGGCCGACTGCGAAAAGTCGCTCGGCAGCACGACCGTCGAGGTTTTACCCGTGCGAGCGAACTCCGTCATCATCTCGGACCACTGCGTAAACATGAACAGTTGGTTGGCCTCGTCATTGCCGACACCCGTCTCCTGGATGATCTCGAGCGAATCTTTGATACCCAGTGCAATGGCCTTGCGCTGGTTGGCGATGCCCTCGCCCGCCTTTTCCATAGCCTCGGCCTCGGCGGTCGCCTCGGTGACGCGCTTGATGCGGTCGGCCTCGGCGAGCTCCTGTGCCGCAGCGCGCTTGCGCTGGGCGGCGTTGATGTCGTTCATGGAGTTCTCGACCTCGGTCGGCAGTGCGATTTTGGTGATGAGCGTCGACACGAGGGTGAAGCCGTAGGCGGCCATCTGCTCGGAAACGGTAGCGTTGACATCCTTGGCGATGTCATCCTTCTTGGCAAAGACCTCATCGAGTGTGTAGACGGGAATCGAAGAGCGCAGGGCGTCGGTGATGAAGTCACGCATCTGGTCGACGGGCTCCTGCAGCATGTAGTAGCTCTTGTAGATACCCGAATCTGCCGGGCCGGCGCCCATGTCATAGCTCACGTGGTACTGAGCAGAGACCTCAAGGCCGATGGTCACGTTGTCCTGGGTCTTAACGTCGATGCCAAAACCGTTTTTCATGGTGCGCAGGCTCACCGTGGCGGCCTTGCGGTCGATCACGGGCACCTTCATGTGGAAGCCCGCGTTGACGATGCGGTTAAACTTGCCCAGGCGCTCGATGATCACGGCATGCTGTTGTTCAACGACATAGCAGGCGTTGGGAAGCAGAAGCAACAAAATGATGATGGGAATCAAAAGGCTGGTAAGGGCGGCGATGATACCGGACAACAGCATGGTCTCTCCTCTGATAGGCACACGTTGGCATTAGGATACCCGTACAAGGAGATCGTACATAACAAAAAAGCTCCCATTGCTGGGAGCTCTTTCATTCAATGGTGCGGGCGAAAGGACGTCCGCGTATCCGCTTCGCGGATCCGCACCGGCTTCGGCCGCCTGCCGGCGTCCTCGCCAGCTCGCTAAAAACGCTCCGCGTTTTCTTTACGCTCGCTCCTTTACAGGTTCAAGTCCCTGTGACGGGCCCATAACAAAAAAGCTCCCATTGCTGGGAGCTCTTTAATTTAATGGTGCGGGCGAAAGGACTTGAACCTTCATGGGGTTGCCCCCATACGGACCTGAACCGTACGCGTCTGCCAATTCCGCCACGCCCGCGTGCAGGAATTAGAATAACGGAGCGCCACCACGAACGCAAGAACTATTTTTGAAAAAGTTTGCAGGCATTCTCCCAAGCGGCTTGCACGATTGTTTCGGCGTCCTCACCCGTGCGATCGACACGGTCGTTAACCAGCGCGTTTGCCGTAATGGAGATCATTGCGGGCTCGCATTCAAGACCGCGGATGGGCTCTGGAGCCATATACGGGCAATCCGTCTCGAACAAAATTCGATCGAGTGGGGTTGCCGCAAATGCCTCGCGCACGTCGTCGTTGCGCTTAAAGGTGGCCGCACCACCATAGGCGATATAGCAGCCCAGCTCCACAAAGCGCTCCATCGTGGCGCGGTCCTCGCCAAAACAGTGCAGCACACAACCGGCCTGGGGCACGCCCACCTCACGAAGCACGTTGTACGCATCAACGTGCGAGGTGCGCTCCCCATCCGAGTCCTCGTGACGCAGATGCAGCTCCACCGGCACGTTACGGCACACGGCAAGCTCGAGCTGGCGCGTCATGCAGTCAATCTGCACGTTATGGGGTGCCGGCGCGATATCGTCGTCATAGTCCATGTGGTAGTCCAGGCCGATTTCGCCAATACCGGCGCATAAGGGGTCATCGAGTGCGGCAACGACCTGCGCGTGAACGTCGTCGGTATAGTCCGGCGCACCATACGGATGCACGCCGGCAAGATACTTGATCTGCGGGATATCCTGCATCGGCAGAATTTCGCGCACGAGCCAGTCGCTATAGTCCGTCACGCTGCGTTTGTCAGCGATGGGGTCGAACATCGTCACCAACAGGTCGACGCCCGCGGCTTTGGCGCGCACGAGCGTCTCGGGCACTTCTTTGCCCCAAAACAAAAGCAGATGCGCATGCGTGTCGGCAAGCGGCGCCAAGGGCACGGGACAAGCAACCGTCTTCTTTTTCTTGGTAAACGTCACGCGTTCGGCATTAAGCGTCATGGATTAGCTCCTGGGCCAGGCGGACAAAGTCGGCAACATCAAGCGTTTCGGCGCGCGTGGTGGATGCGATACCGCAAGCCTCAAAGGCGGCATCGAGCACGTCCTTGGCAAAGCCGTTGGCGCTCATGGAGTTGCGAATGGTCTTGCGACGCTGAGCAAATGCAGCATCAATCACGCGGGCCACAAACTCGCGGTCGAGTCCTTCGGGCACCACGCCGTCAACACGGTCGATACGCACGACGGCCGAGTCCACGTGCGGCGCCGGCATAAAGCAACGCGGCGGCACCTCAAAGCGACCCGTCACCTGCGCATACAGGCCGAGCTTTGCCGTATAGCCGCCATAGGTCTTGTTGCCCGGCACTGCAGCAATGCGATCGGCAACCTCCTTTTGCACCATGACCACGGCACGCTTGAGCGCGGGCATCGTCTGAAAAAACTGCAAGATGATCGTCGCCGCCACGTTATAGGGCAAGTTCGCGACAAATACCGTCGGCTCACCGCCGGCGGCCTGCTCAATCTGCTCCGGGCCCACCTTAAGCGCGTCACCCATGATAAAGCGGAAGTTGGCGTAGTCGGCGGCGTGAGCATCGAGCACCGGCTCGAGCTCGGGATCGGCCTCGATCGACGTGACGCACGCCGCCTCCTGCAACAGCGCAAGCGTGAGCGTACCAACGCCCGGACCAACCTCGAGCACGCGCTCATCGCCCGCAAGCTCGGCAAGCTCGCAAATGCGCTCGATCACATGGTTGTCGATCAGGAAGTTCTGGCCCAGGCGATGCTTGGTCGCAAGGCCAAACTCCTCCAGCAGCTCCCTTGTTGCCGTGGGGTTTGCCAAAGGCGAAGTTGTCATAGTTGCCTCCTTAGCATGATGGCGGCGTCTTGAAACAAAAGGGCATGGACCGTGGCGGCCATGCCCTTACATCTAAACAGCAAATTGCCGATATGGCGCGCCGCGTCTTAGCCCAGACGCGGGAACAGCGGCTCGCCCTTCTCGACAGGCTGACCGCCGGCAAGCAGGCCCCAAGCGCAAATGCCCTTGAGGTCGTCGGTCGCGGCCTCGTCCTCGCAGGACAGGCGGCGCAGGGCCTCGGCAGAGGTCTGAGGCATGAGCGGCATCAGCAGGTGGGCGGCAATGCGGATGGCCTCGAGCAGGTTGTAGATCACAAACGCCAGCTCGTCAGCCTTGGCCTCGTCCTTGGCAAGTGCCCAAGGCTCAGAGTCCTCGATGTAGTGGTTGGCGGCATGGATGAGCTCCATGACCTCGTCCTTGGCTCCGCCGTAATCGAGCACGTCCATCTTGGCCATGTAGCGCTCGACCAGACCATCGGCGATCTTTGCCAGCGGGTTGTCGAACGCATCGAACGATGCGGGCTTGGCGGGCGCGCAACCATCAAAGTACTTGCCGCTCATGTTGAGCGAACGCGAGATAAGGTTGCCCCAGCTGTTGGCCAGGTCGGCGTTGTAGACCTGCTCCATGCGATCGAAGCTGATGGCGCCGTCGGTGCCGGGGACCACATCGGTCATGAAGTAGTAGCGATAGCCCTCAACGCCCAGCATATCGATAACGTCCTGCGGAGCGATGGCGTTGCCGCGGCTCTTGGACATCTTCTCGGCCTTGCCGGTCTCGGCATTGCGCACGGTCAGGAAGCCGTGGGCAAAGACGTGCTCGGGCAGGGCCTCGCCGATGGCCATGAGCATGGCGGGCCAAATGACGCAGTGGAAGCGGATGATGTCCTTGCCCACGATGTGGAACTGCGCGGGCCAGCGATAGGCCAGCTCGGCACGCGCCTCGTCGGTGTCGACACCGTAGCCGACGGCCGTCATATAGTTGAGCAGCGCATCGAACCACACGTAGGTCACGTGACCCTCGTCGAACGGGACCTGAATGCCCCAGTCAAAGCTCGTGCGGCTCACGGAAAGGTCGTTGAGGCCGCCCTCGACAAAGCTGCGTACCTCGTTCATACGGAACGCAGGCTCGACAAAGTCGGGATGCTCATCATAGAGCTTGAGCAGCTTGTCCTGGAAGGCGGAAAGCTTAAAGAAGTAGGACTCCTCCTGCACGCGCTCAAGCGGACGGTGGCAGTCGGGGCACAGGTGCTGGCCGACGCTGCCGTACTCCTCGTCGCCCTTCTGGACCTGCGTATCAGTGAAGTAGGTCTCGTCAGGCACGCAATACCAGCCGTCGTAGCTGCCCTTATACAGGTAACCGGACTCCTTCATGCGCTCCCACAGGTACTGCACGGCATGATGCTGGCGCGGCTCGGTGGTGCGGATGAAGTCGTCGTTGGAGATCTCGAGCTTGCTCCAAAGCTCCTTGAAGTGCGGAGCCTGGCTGTCGGTCCACTCCTGCGGCGTCATGTTGTGCTTGGCTGCGGCCTCGGCGACCTTCTCACCGTGCTCGTCCATGCCGGTCAGGAACTTGACGTTATAGCCGGCGGAACGGCGATAGCGAGCCTGAACGTCGGCGATGATGGTGGAATAAGCCGTGCCCAGGTGCGGATCGGCGTTGACGTAGTAGATGGGCGTCGTGATAAAGAACGAAGGCTTGCTTTGATCCATGGGGTTTGTCCTCCAGAAAAACGTTGCATACAGAGGATGATTCTAGCGCAAGGGCTGGATATCCTCCATCTATTGCATATCGAGCACCATGGCATAGACATCGCGCTTGCGGCGCGAATACTTCTGAGACAGGCGTTTGGCCACCGCAGAGGCGGGCTCCCCCTCCTCGAGCGCGGCGCGGATATCCTCGCGCAGGGCCTCGTCGGGATCCGCTGCCACGGCGCCAACCGGCACGATACCGGCCTCCTCATCCTCGCTCAGCGGCGCGATGACCAGCGCAATCTCGCCCTTTACCTCGCCACGGGCACGCAGCTCCTCGGCGAGCTGGGCAGCGGGCCCGCGCAAGACCTCCTCGTGCAGCTTGGTGAGTTCGCGGCAGACGGCAACCTCACGCTGAGGAAAGACCTCCACCACGGCCTCGAGCGTCGCCACGATGCGATGTGGAGACTCGTAGAAGATGAGTGCGCCGGGGACGACGGCAAGGCGCTGCAGTCGGCGCACGCGGTCGCCGTGCTTGCGACCCAAAAAGCCTTCGAAGAAGAAATGCTCGCAGGGAATGCCAGACGAAACGAGCGCCGTGACGCAAGCAGAGGGCCCGGGAATAACTTCGACGGGCACATCGGCCTCACGCGCCGCCTCGACCAGCGCCTGGCCGGGATCGGACACGCTCGGCATGCCGGCGTCCGAGGCAAAGGCAAGGGTCTCCCCCGCCAGCAGACGGTCGACCAGGCCGGCGGCGCGGCCGGCGATCACATTCTCGTCGCAACGGACAAGCGGCTTGGAAATGCCCAGGTGCATCAGCAACTTTGACGTCACACGCGTGTCTTCGCAGCAGATGACATCGGCGGCGGCAAAGGCTTCGCCAACGCGCGGGGATAGGTCGCCCAGGTTGCCGATGGGCGTGCCGACCACATAGAGTTTGCCCGTATGGGCGCTGTTTTGCGTCATATCAACCTATTCAATCATGCCGCGCTCGAGCGTACCGAGCGCCGCGCGGGCGTCCCATGCTGCAATGCGCTTCTCGGTCTTCCACGTTTGGAAGAACCAACCGGCAGCCGGCGCAAACGAAGCCAGCTGGTTGGCGATAAACACGCGCTCGTAGGCATTGCGGCCCTCGGGCGTAACCGACGAGTTGGCAAAGATCGCCGCGCCCGACCATTCGCCCACCAGCACGGGGAACCCAGTCGAAATCGCTTCTTTAAGCTCGCGCTTGTTACGCGAAATCGCCGTCGTCAGCCCGCGGGGGCTCGTGATGTCGAGCGCATATTCGTCGCGGTAATGGTACAGGTGAAGGTCCATGTAGACGTTCTTGTACTTGGCGCCGCGCATAAAATGCTTCCACTCGCTGGGATGCCCCGACGACGAGAAGACGACGATCTTATCCTCGGGCATATACGAACGGACGAGCTCGTAGGCATCGCGATAGAAATTGCGCAGGTAGTGGGCCGGAATGCCATCCGTCATGGCAAAGAGACTCTTGCGGACACTCATCTGCGGCGTATCCAGCAGCTCAATGCCCAGCAGGCTCTCGGCCTCGCCGTAACGCTCGGCCAAGCGCTCGAGCACATCGAGTGCGACATGGCGGCCGTTAGTGGACGAATGCCACTCGGCAACAGCCTCTGGCGTGGCGGGCGAATCATTGGAATCGCCCTGGCCACCGGGCACAGTTGCTAGATCAAGCAGCACGCGGATGTCGTACTTGGCAGCCCACTCAATTGCACGGTCGATGTAGTCGACAACCGAGATGTAGGACGCATCGGACTCCTGCGAGCCAAAGGCATACCAAGGCACCGGCAGACGCACGGCGTTGAGGCCGATCTGCGCCATGCGACGGAAATCGTCCTCGCTCACAAACGTCTCGTAATGACGGCGCATGCGCTCGTTATAGGCGGCGGTGCCCATGGCCTCCTGCAGCTCGGCCGCGTTGGATGCACCGGTCGCCGCGTATAGCGACGGGGTCACCCAAGGCTCGGGAATAAACCAGCCAGAGAGATTAACGCCGAGTATCCTCTCCATCACTGCCCCCTTCGGATCGTGCAGGCCGAGCCTGCATCGTATTGCATAGGAAAAGTATCGTTTTGAGTATACCCGCGCGTGCGGACAGACGACCGAACGGTCTGTAAAGTGGCGCAAAAGCGGGAGGAATATCTGGGCGGGCCCGAGATGTGCACGCACGTCGGAAGTAAGCGCCGGAAAGCGCATCCCGTTTTTCGCAAAAGACTGGGATGTATTTTCCGTTCGAGGCCTCAATCGGAAAATGCATCCCGTTCTGAGCGCGAGATCTGGGACGCAGTTTCCGCCAAAGGCCGCAAAAGGAAAGCACGTCCCATTCTGACGCCGGATTCCGGGTCGCGCTTTCCCAAGCGACATCAAAGCGGAAAACGCATCCCACTCTGAAGCCAAATTCCGGGACGCAATTTCCTCAGAGCCCTCGATAAAAGAAAAGGACCCCTTTGCAGAGGTCCTAGTCAATTCAAGGTGGCGGGGAAGGGAATCGCGCCCGCGCTCCGCGCGTGCGGACCGCTGCGGCGCTTGCGCGCCTTGCGAGCTCCGCTGGCAAACGCTCACGCGTTTACTCAGCTCCGCGCCCTCACGGGGTTCGATTCCATGTGGGGGCTGCATAAAAGAAAAGGACCCCTTTGCAGAGGTCCTAGTCAATTCAAGGTGGCGGGGAA
>CAMQHB010000061.1:0-11600 GCA_947001545.1 uncultured Collinsella sp. | reverse complement strand
CTCTGGCGGGCTTGCAGCGTCGAGCCGTTACGCGGTTTGGTAAAACCGCGTAACTAAATACGTTCCGCGATCTCGTGGATGAGGTAGTCGGTCTTTTCCCAGCCCAGGCACGGGTCGGTGATCGACTTGCCAAAGACACCGCCGTCGACCGGCTGGTTGCCGTCCTCCAGGTAGGACTCGATCATAAAGCCCTTGACCAGCTTGGAGATGGACTCGTTGCGGCGGCAGCTGTCGAGCACCTCCTTGCAAATGCGGTACTGCTCCAGCGGGCGCTTGCCCGAGTTGTCGTGGTTGCAGTCGATGACCGCCGCCGGGTTGGCGTAGCCGGCGTGCTCGGTATAGCGCTCGGCCAGGCGCTCCAGGTGCTCGTAGTGGTAATTGGGGTAGGTACGACCATCGAGACCGATGTAGCCACGCATAACGGCGTGTGCGAGCGGATTGCCGTCGCACTCGACCTCCCAGTTGCGGAAGATGAAGCTCTGGTGCGCCTGCGCGGCGTAAATGGAGTTGAGCATAACGGTGGTAGAGCCGGCAGTGGGATTCTTCATGCCGACGGGTACCGAAATGCCGCTCGACACCAGGCGATGCTCCTGGTTCTCGACCGAGCGTGCGCCCACGGCAACATAGCTCAGCAGGTCGACGAGGTATTGGTAGTTGGACGGGTAGAGCATCTCATCGGCGGTGAAGAAGCCGGTCTCCTCGATGACGCGCAGGTGCATGTGGCGGATGGCCTTGACGCCCTCGAGCAGATCGTCGGGAGCCTCGGGGTTGGGGTTGTGCAGCAGGCCCTTGTAGCCGGTGCCCTTGGTGCGCGGCTTGTTGGTGTAGACGCGCGGAATGATGATGAGCTTGTCCTTGACCTCCTCGGCGGTCTTGGCCAGTCGGTTCATGTACTCGAGCACCGAATCCTCGCGGTCGGCAGAGCACGGGCCGATGATAAGCACCTTGCGTGCGTCCTCGCCGGTAAAGACTTTGGCGACCTCGGCGTCAGATGCCTGCTTTTTGGCGGTAAGCTCGGCAGAAAGCGGCATTTCCTCGCGGATCTCCATGGGGATCGGCAACTTGCGTTTGAATTCCATGGCCATAGGGGCCTCCTCAATCTATAGAAAGAGCAATAAGCGTATTGTCGAATGCTCGGCATTATCCGCTGTCGCACGCTAAAGTGCAAGCCCTTGTCACCCCGAAACCTACCAAAAAGGGACAGGTTTATTTTGGCAGGTTTTATCTGGGTAAACGTCGGCGGATGCCGGGAGGGAGCGGCGCCGCGCGGGACCCTAAGGCTGTTGTCGGTTCCCTAGGAAATACCCTGTGGGCAAAAAATGCCAAATATGAGTACGGTTGCTATCTTAGTATCATATTGCCTTCGCAAAATAATAGACATAACAGCAAAATATGTTCATTAACGCAAACACATATAAGTCCGCTATGGTGCTATTTGATCAATTTAGGGACGCGTGTAAGCCGTGGGAGCGGCATTCGAGGCGGTTTTGGCTGTTACTAAAAAGGTAACAGTACTCATATTTGCCCTTTTTTGCCCACGGGGTCTGGAAAGCGCCGTCAGTGAGGTCTCAGGGAAGGCGTTTCGAGGCTCGAAGGACACAAAACGGGGGTGCAGGTTGTCCTGCGCCCCCGTTTTCTTGGCATTGCGGTTGTTTGCCGCCGGTTTTTACGCCGCTTCGTCGAACTGCGAGTTGTACAGGTCGGCGTAGAAGCCGCCCTGGGCGAGCAGCTCGTCGTGCGTGCCCTTCTCGACGATGTCGCCGTCGCGAATCACCAAGATCACGTCGGCGTTGCGGATCGTGGACAGGCGGTGCGCGATGACAAAGCTGGTGCGGCCCTGCATCAGCGCATCCATGGCGCGCTGAATGAGCTCCTCGGTACGGGTATCGACGTTGGAAGTCGCCTCGTCCAGAATCAGTGCCGGGCGGTCGGCCAAAATGGCACGGGCGATGGTCACGAGCTGGCGCTGACCCTGCGACAGGTTGGTGCCCTCCTCGTTGATCATAAAGTCGTAGCCACCGGCGAGCGTATGAATAAAGTGGTCGCAGCGTGCGGCGCGCGCAGCGGCCTCGACCTCGGCATCGCTCGCGTCGGGGCGTCCGTAGCGGATGTTCTCGCGGATGGTGCCGTTAAACAGCCAGGTGTCCTGTAGCACCATGGCAAACTCGCCGCGCAGCGCCGCGCGGTCCCAGTCGCGCACGTCGACACCCTCGACGCGCAGCGAACCGCCGTCCACATCGTAGAAGCGCTGCAGCAGCTTAATGAGCGTGGTCTTGCCGGCGCCGGTGGGGCCGACGATGGCGATGGTCTGGCCGGGCTTAGCCTCGCAGCTAAAGTCGTGGATGATGGTCTTGTCGGGCGTGTAGCCAAACTTGACATGGTCAAACTCCACGTGGCCGGGGCGCTTCTCGGGAATCTGCGCGTCGGCCTTCTGCTCCTCCTCGGGCGCGGCCAGGAACTCAAAGACGCGCTCGGTGGCAGCAGCCATCGACTGCATCGTGTTGCTCACGTTGCCCAGCTGCTGCACGGGTTGCGTAAAGTTGCGCACGTACTGGATAAAGCTCTGGATGTCGCCGGGCGTGGCATTGCCGGTCAGCGCGAGCTGCGCGCCCACCACGACGACGCCCACGTAGCCCATGTTGCCCACCAGACTCATGAGCGGCATCATCAGGCCCGACAGGAACTGCGAGCGCCAGCCACTAATAAAGAGACGGTCGTTTTGACGGTCGAACTCCTCGATTGAGGCCTCGGCGCGGTCGAAAACCTGGATGACGTTCTGGCCGGCAAAGTCCTCCTCGATAATGCCGTTGACGGTGCCAAGGACTTGCTGTTGCTCGCGGAAGTACGGCTGCGAGAAGTGAATCATCACGGTCAGGATAATCGCGGCGGCCGGCAGCGTGAGCACGGTGACGCCGGTAAGCGGCAGGCTGATCGAAAGCATCATGACGAGCACGCCGATAATCTGCGTCGCCGACGTGATGAGCTGCGTCACGCTCTGGTTGAGCGACTGACCCAGCGTATCGACGTCGTTGGTGATGCGGCTGAGTACGTCTCCCTTGCTGTGGCCGTTGAAGTAACTCATCGGCACGACGGCAATCTTGGCGGCGATTTCCTTGCGCATGCGGTAGCAGATCTTTTGCGTGACGCCGGTCATGAGCCAGCCCTGGATGAGGCTGCAGACAGAGCTCGCCAGATACAGGCAGAGCAAAAAGCCGAGCGTCTTGGCGATCCAGTCAAAGTCAACGTCGCCGGTGCCGTTGACCTTGGCGACCAGGCCTTCGAACAGCTTGGTCGTAACCTGGCCGAGCACCTTGGGTCCCACAATGTTAAAGATGACCGAGCACACGGCAAAGGCGACGGCGGCAAACACGGCAATCTTGTGCTGGCCGATATAGCCGAGCAGCTGCCTCATGGTGCCCTTAAAGTCCTTGGCCTTTTCGCCACGGCGCATGCCGCCCATGCGGCCCATGGGACCACGCTGGCGGGTGGGCTTGGGAATCTGAGTTTTGGTCTCGTCTGCCATTAGCGCTCGCCTCCTTCCATGACGGCTGCAATTTCTTCTTGGGTAAGCCCCAGCTCCTCGGCGGAAAGCTGCGACTGTGCGATCTCCAGGTACGCCGGGCAGCTGCGCAGCAGCTCCTCGTGCGTGCCGGTGCCCACTACGTGGCCGTCGTCGAGCACGATGATCTGGTCGGCGTGCATGATGGTCGCGATGCGCTGGGCCACGACCACGAGCGCGGCGTCGGTGACGTTTTTGGCCAGCTCTTCGCGCAGGCGCGCGTCGGTCTTGTAGTCGAGGGCGCTAAACGAATCATCGAACACCACGACCTCGGGCTTTTTGGCCAACGCGCGGGCGATGGCCAGACGCTGGCGCTGACCGCCCGAAACATTGGAGCCGCCCTGGCTAATGGGGGAGTCGTACCCGTCCTCGCGCTCGGCGATAAAGTCCTCCGCCTGGGCGACGCGTGCTGCCTGGCGCATATCCTCGTCACTCACCATGTCGCCGGCAAACTTGAGGTTGCTCTCGACGGTACCCGAGAACAGGCGACCCTGCTGCGGAATATAACCGATGCGGCGGCGCAGCTCAGAGAGGGTCATGTCGCGCACGTCGATGCCATCGAGCGAAATGCTGCCGCCCGTGACGTCGTACAGGCGCGGAATCAACTGTACAAGCGTGGACTTGCCCGAGCCCGTGGAACCAATGATGCCGAGCATCTGGCCGGCGTGCGTGGTGAAGTTCACGCCGCTGATGACATCTGCGCGGGCATCGGGATACTGGAAGCTCACGTCGCGGAAGGTGAGCTCACCGCGCGGCGCGCTGGCAGCAGGCAGTTTGGGCGAGGCGGGGTCGTTGATGCTCGTGGGGCAGGTGATGACCTCTTCCACGCGCTCGGCTGCGACCTCGGCACGGGGCAGGATGACCGAAACCATGGTGAGGATCATAAACGCCATGACGATCTGCATGGTGTAGGAGATAAATGCCATCATGTTGCCGACCTGCATCACGCCGTCGGACACGCCCTGCGCGCCAAACCACACGATGAGCACGGTGATGCAGTTCATGACGAGCATCATGAGCGGCATCATAAAGCTCATGGCTCGGTTGGTGTAGAGCTGCGTGGTCATCAGGTCGAGTGATGCCTTGTCAAAACGCTCGAGCTCATGCTCCTCGCGGTTGAACGAGCGGATGGGCATAAGGCCGTCGAGCAGCTCGCGGGCGGTAAGGTTCACGCGGTCCACAAAGCTCTGCATCTTTTTGAACTTGGGCATGGTGAGGCCCATGAGCACACCGACGACGGCTGAGACCGCGATGATGGCAACGGCGATGGTCCACTCCAGGCCGGTATGGTTGGCCAGGACGCGCATGACGGCGACGATGCCCATGACGGGGGCCATCAGGCACATGCGGATGAACAGGGTTGCGGCCATCTGGATCTGCTGAATGTCGTTGGTGCAGCGGGTGATGAGCGAGGCCTGGCTAAACTTGCCCACCTCGGCCGGCGAGAAGTGCATAACCTTGTTGAAGGTCTCGCGGCGCAGGTCGCGGGCGATGGAGCAGGCGGTGCGCGAAGCCACGGCACCGGTCAGGATGGTGGCGACGAGCGAGATCAGGCACAGACCAAACATCGTGGTCGCCATGCGGCCCAGGTAGGCGTTCTGCACGTCGGCGGGGTCGATGCCCTGCGCCTTGTACTCGTCTTGCACATAGCTCACGGCGCGTTGGGTCACGATGGAGCCCGACATGGAGCCCATTTTGTCCGCCATATCGTTGGCGCCCTCGACGAGCTTGCCCTGGTCGATTAGGCCGCCTTCAACGCCTAGACGCAGACCCTTCATGGTGATCTTACCGCCGTCGGCATCAATCTGCTTTTGCATGTTCTGCGCCGCAGCGGCCTTCTGCTGCATCTCGGCGAGTTGCTCGGGCGTCATCGCCGCCATCTGCTCGGGCGTGGGCATGGCCTGGGCGCCGCTGTTGTCTTTCTCACCGGACGTGCCCATCATGTCGCCCATGGAGTTGGCATCGATGCCCTGGTTGAACGAAAGGACGACAGTCTCGGGCAGGCTCATGATGTCGGCAATCTTGCCGCCGTCGGCGCGCTCCTCCTCGGTGCCCTTGTACGTTCGAATGCCGTTATTGTCCGCCTTGCCAAACACGGCCTCCACAGCCTTGGCGTCCTTGGTGCTCATAAAGAGTTCGAGGTCGTCGAGCGATTCGGCACGGATGGTGTCGGGCACGGGCGACGCGATGCCGCCTTGCTGCACACCCACGTCGACGATGTCGCTCATATAGGTAGGCAGAGCCAGATCGGCGTTGCAGCTGATTACGATAAGTACGATAGCCGCGAACAGTGCCAAGATATGTTTTTTAAAGAGCTTGAGAATCCTCACTCGGCATCTCTCCTTTCTTGATTGCGGTCGATAATTTCGTTGGCACGTCTCAGAAGGCGCACCATCTCTTGGGTATCTGTTTCGCCAAGCTGCTCGAGGAAGGCCGCGGTGCGGTCCTCGAATTCCCGACGTTTGATTTCGATAACCTGGAATCCTTTGTCGGTCACTGTGACGTGTACGCGACGACGGTCGGTCTTTGAGTGCTCGCGCTCGACCCAGCCCTTGGCCTCGAGGGCGCGCAGGATATTAGCGATGCGGGCGCTCGAGACCCAGGCACGATCGGCGAGTTCGCTCGGCGTGAGCGAGCCGCCGGCGCGCATGAGGGCGCGCATGACGGCCATTTCGCCGCCGAGAGCTTTGTCCGCAAAGCGTGAAATTCGCTGATGCATGCTGCCAAACTCAGTTAAGAGCTGACGCCCAAGCTCATGGAAATCGGTATCTTCCACCGAAAACCCCTAACACTAGAAACTATTTTCGGTGAAAGATGATACCCCTGCACGCGCGCCCTATACGGAAGATTTTTGGGACATGCCTAGAAAACTGCCTTTAGGCGATCTCCGTACACCATCGGTGCCAGCAAAGTTAGGGGCAGATCTCTAGGCATGTCCCAAAAACTACCTGGTTGCTAGGCAATATAAAGAACGCCTAAAGAATTAAAATCATTCAAGAATTGCAGCGTTTCAAAGAACTATTATGCCCGCGGTTAGGCGAGGGGTTGTCACCACCATGACGACTGGAACTCATTTATCGCCACGTGCGATGCTCCAACTTCCCGCAAGGAGACACCTGAATCAAGGGGGTTGGAGTCATGGCATTTGACTTCACGGGCAAAACCGCGATCGTTACCGGCGGCACTCAGGGCATTGGCCTCGAGATTGCCAAGGGCATCGTTGCGGGCGGCGGACACGTCGCGCTCATCGCAAGGAACGCTGCTAAGGGCGAGGCCGCGGTGGCCGAGCTTGGCGAGGGCAACAAATTCTATCAGCTCGATGTCGCCGATGCACCCAAGGCGCGCGAGACCGTCGAGCAGATTTTTACGGACCTGCCGCAAACCAACATCCTGATCAACTGCGCTGGCGTCATCAGCACCAAGAAGTTCGACGAGATCGATGACACCGAGTGGCGTCGCACCATCGACATCAACCTCAACGGTACCTTCACTATGATGAACGCCGTGTACCCGCACTTTAAGGCGGCCCATGCCGGCACTATCGTCAACGTGAGCTCTGTCGCTGGCAAGATCGGTGGCGGCCTGCTCGGCACCGCGGCCTACGCGAGCTCTAAGGCCGGTGTCAACGGCCTGACCAAGGCAGTCGCCAAGGAAGGCGGCAAGTTTGGCGTCCGCTGTAACGCCGTGTGCCCGTCGCTCACGTTGACCGATATGACCTCGATTCTCTCTGACGAGAACTCTCAGCGCATCATCAACGGTATTCCTCTGGGCCGCGCCGCCCAGGCCAGCGAGCCTGCGCAGATGGTGCTGTTCTTCGCTTCCGACCTCGCCAGCTTCGTGAACGGCGAGATCGGTGACTGCGACGGTGGCATCGTTCTGGACGGGTAATACTCCGCGACGATTATTCGGCGACGGCTCCTGCGACTCGGGACCGTCGCCTTCTTTCTGATATAGGCGCATGCGGCTACGATTCGCATGCATCCAAAGGAGATATATATGAGTGAATCGACTGCGGTAGAGGCGCCAGCGGCAAAGGAGCCGTTCTTTAAGATGTCCTCCATCCCGGGCGCCAATATCTTGGTGCCGCTTCTGTTGGGCTGCCTGCTCAACACGCTATTCCCCGACCTGTTCAAAACGCTCGGCAGCTTTACGCTTGGCATGACCCAGCAGGGTGCAGGCCCGCTCGTGGGCGCTTTTTTGCTCATCGTCGGTACGACGATTTCGTTTAAGAGTGCTCCTGCCGCCGCTGCCCGCGGCGCCATCATCATCGCCGTCAAGCAGATCGTGGTCGTTGCCGTGTCGCTGCTCATCCTTTATGTGTTCAACGACAACCTGTTTGGCATCTCTGCCATGGTGATGCTGGCGGCTTGCACCGGCGCCAACAACGCTATGTACGCTGGTCTGATGGGCACCATGGGCAACGAGGCCGAGCGTGGCGCTGTCGCAATCACCACGCTCGTTGTCGGCCCTCCGGTCACGATGATCGTGCTCGGCGCTGCCGGCCAGGCTCCGATTGGCTGGTCGCTTGTGGGTGCCATTCTGCCGATCGTCGTCGGCATTATTCTGGGTAACCTGTTCCCCAGCTTTAAGAAGATGATGGCACCGGCACTTTCCGCCATCATCGTGCTCGTCTTCTTTGCCATGGGCTCGACCATGACTTTTGGCCAGCTTATCAACGGCGGTCTTCCCGGCATCCTGCTCGGCGTGATCTGCTCGGTGATCTTTGCAATTCCCGTCATCGCGGTCGATAAGCTCACGGGTGGTACGGGTGTCGCAGGTGCGGCCATTTCGAGCTGCGCCGGAGCCAATGTGGCCACGCCTGCTGCCATGGCAAGCGTCAACGGGGCCATGTACGGCGGTGCGGTGCTCGCGACGGCTACGGCACAGGTTGCTGCCTGCGCAATCGTTACGGCTATTTTGACCCCGCTGGTCACCAGCTGGTGCTACAAGCATTTTGAGGGCCAGGGCAACGGCGATAGCAAGGCAACGGCCGACAAGGCCGCCGCAGCCGCCTAATGCCAAGCGGCAATCAAAGCTAAAAACTAGCCATGCCACAGGGCGGCCACGGGGGATTCCGTGGCCGCCCTGCAGTTTCTGTAGGGTCTCTGGGACACTTTACCCTGATAAAGCTGGCATAACAGCTAGAGTGAACGTCGTACAAAGGCAAGGAAAAAACTAAACAAATCGGTGAACGGTAGCTGTTTGTGCTCGCATTTCCTGCGGATTTGTAAAAAACGCCATTATGATATAAAAAAAGAAACATATAACAGCCCAGATGGAGAGGGTCGCTATGTTATCCTTCTCAAACGGGTGAAATCTTGGGTTTTGGGTTGTAGTTCCAAGGTGGACAAACGTTTTTCCTGCACCAACGTGTGGTGAAGAACGGAAGAAGCCGGTAGTGCAAGCCGAAAATTCAAGAATTCAATAAGCAGCGGTGTGAGAGAGCGCCGCATTACACGTAACTAGGAGCGTGGTTACACAATGCAGGAGGCATGGGAAGGCTTCAAGGAAGGCATTTGGACGGGAGAGGTTGACGTCCGAGACTTCATCCAGAAGAACTACACCCCCTACGAGGGCGATGAGTCGTTCCTCGTAGGTCCGACCGAGCGTACCAAGGAGCTGTGGGGCGAGGTTCTCGACCTGCTGCTTAAGGAGCGCGAGCAGGGTGGTGTCCTCGATATGGACACCAAGACCGTCACGGGTATCGTGAGCCACCCCGCTGGCTACATCGATAATGCCCATCGCGACAAGGAGACCATTGTTGGCCTCCAGACCGACAAGCCGCTCAAGCGCGCGCTGCACGTCAACGGTGGTATCCGCATCGCTTGCCAGGCTGCCAGCCAGCACGGCTACAAGGTCGACGAGAACGTTGTCGAGCGCTACACCTTCGAGCGCAAGACCCACAACGCTGGCGTCTTCGATGTCTACACCCCCGAGATGCGTGCTTGCCGCTCGGCTCACATCATCACCGGTCTGCCCGATGGCTATGGCCGCGGCCGCATCATCGGCGACTACCGTCGTGTTGCCCTGTACGGCGTCGACTACCTGATCAAGGACAAGGAGGCCCAGAAGGCTTCCACTCCGACGGTCATGACCGCCGACAACATCCGCGATCGCGAGGAGCTGCAGGAGCAGATCCGCGCCCTCGGCGAGCTCAAGATGATGGCCGAGACCTATGGTTTCGATATTTCCAACCCTGCTACCAACACGCAGGAGGCCATCCAGTGGATGTACTTCGCCTACCTTGCTGCCGTCAAGGAGCAGAACGGCGCCGCTATGTCCATCGGCCGTACCTCTACGTTCATCGACATCTATGCTGAGCGCGACCTTGCCAACGGTACCTTCACCGAGGAGCAGATCCAGGAGTTCGTGGATCACTTCATCATGAAGCTCCGCATGGTCAAGTTTGCCCGTACCCCCGAGTACCAGGCCCTGTTCACCGGCGACCCGCAGTGGGTCACCGAGTCCATCGGCGGCATGGGTGTCGACGGCCGTACGCTCGTTACCAAGATGAGCTACCGCTACCTGCACACGCTCGAGAACATGGGCACCAGCCCCGAGCCCAACATGACCGTTCTGTGGTCGACCCGTCTGCCCGAGAACTTCAAGAAGTTCTGCGCCAAGACTTCCGTCGCCAGCTCCTCGATCCAGTACGAGAACGACGACCTCATGCGCGTCTATCACGGCGACGACTACGGCATTGCCTGCTGCGTGTCCTCCATGCGCATCGGCAAGGAGATGCAGTTCTTCGGTGCCCGCGCCAACCTGGCCAAGTGCCTGCTCTACGCACTTAACGGCGGTGTTGACGAGGTCTCCAAGAAGCAGGTCGGCCCCAAGTACCGCGCCGTCGAGGGCGACACGCTCGATTACGACGACGTTGTGGCCAAGTACAACGACATGATGAAGTGGCTTGCTGGCGTGTACGTCAACTCGCTGAACATCATTCACTACATGCACGACAAGTATTGCTACGAGCGCATCCAGATGGCTCTGCACGACAAACACGTGCACCGCTGGTTCGCTACGGGCATCGCTGGCCTTTCCGTCGTGGCTGACTCCCTGTCCGCCATCAAGTACGCCAAGGTCCACCCCGTCCGTGACGAGAACGGCATCATCGTCGACTTCGAGACCGAGGGCGAGTTCCCCAAGTACGGTAACGACGACGACCGCGTCGACCAGATCGCTCACGACGTTGTGCACCAGTTCATGGAGTACATCCGCATGAACGACACCTACCGCAACTCCGTGCCCACGACCTCGGTTCTGACCATTACCTCCAACGTCGTGTACGGTAAGAAGACCGGCTCCACGCCCGACGGCCGCAAGGCTGGCCAGCCGTTCGCCCCGGGTGCTAACCCCATGCACAAGCGCGATAGCCATGGCGCCATCGCTTCGCTGTCTTCGGTTTCCAAGCTCCCGTTCCGCGATGCTCAGGACGGTATCTCCAACACCTTCTCCATTATCCCGAGTGCGCTCGGCAAGGAGGATCAGGTGTTCTTTGGCGATATCGACCTTGATCAGCTGGGCGAGTAACTATTGTTAGTGCTATACTAACAATAACGATTACTGATTAGTGCGCCGGTTTCGGCCGGCGCCTATTAATCGAAGGAGACACATTATGAAGGTTTCTGAAGTTTCCGAGACTCAGGCCGATAACCTGGTCCACATGCTCGACGCTTACGCCGAGAAGGGTGGCCACCACCTGAACATCAACGTCTTCAACCGTGAGACGCTGCTTGACGCTCAGGCTCACCCCGAGAAGTACCCGCAGCTGACCATTCGCGTTTCCGGCTATGCCGTGAACTTCCACACGCTCACCAAGGAGCAGCAGGACGAGGTCATTGCGCGTACCTTCCACAACAAGTTCTAAAGGGGTTTAACTCCCGCAGGATCGCCGGGGGGGGGGGGGGGGGGGGGGTTTTTTTTAAAAAAAAAAAAAAAAAAAAAAAAAAAAAAAAATTTATTTTTTTTTTAAGAGTACAAGATGTCTGGTGGGAGGTGAGGGGTCGAGGAGTGGCAGAGAAAAAAATAAAAGAACCCA
>CAMQHB010000060.1:0-11756 GCA_947001545.1 uncultured Collinsella sp. | reverse complement strand
CTATATTTCCCGCCCGCAGCCTATATCCCGCCTCAAATTCCTAACTCCTAACTACAAAAGTTGCCCCCACCTGATTGCGGCTTCAGGCGGGGGCGATGGGGTATCGTTTTGGTGTGAGGAGGAATCATGTTCCACGGCAACGGTTGCGGCTCCGTTCCGTGTGATTATAGGATACCCAATACTTGAGAAAAATATATTATAACGGTGTGAACTTTCTGTTAATTTCCCCCACGCCGTTAAAAAGTACGAAATATAGTAAAAATTATAAGATTATAGCTCACACTGCACCGTAAATGCCGTGCACGCTCACTTCGCCGGTAAACACATGGGTGCTGCCCTCAGCCCCCTGCACCACCAAGCGGCCCTCTTCGTCCACATCCAGGGCGGTGCCTTCGCCGCCGTCAAAGGTCACATGCCTCCCCAGGTTTACACAGCGCGCCTTATACGCATCCCGGATAGCGGAAAAGCCCTCCCGCTCAAAGCCGTACAGCGCGCGGTCAAAACCAAAGTTCGTCATGCTCTCCGCCAGGGCGGCGGCGTCCACCGCCGGATCCACGGCAATGCCCTGCAACGCCAGGCTGGTGCCGTGGGGCAACTCCATTGCGTCAAAATAGCTCTGCGGCTGGGCCAGATTGATGCCAATGCCACACACAATGGCATGGTGGTCCGGCATCCCCTCGCACAGAATGCCTACGATCTTTTTACCGTTCAGCAACAGGTCGTTGGGCCATTTGATCTGGCACTGGATGCCGTACCGCTGTTCCAGCGCATCCGCCACGGCCATGCTGGCAAACAGCGGCAGGCTTTCGGGCTGAGCCAGCTCAGTTTTCAGCACTACCGTGTAATACAGCGCCTGCCCGGACGCATTGATCCAGGTGTGCCCGCGCCGCCCGCGGCCCGCCGTCTGGCTGGTGGTATACACTGCCCCCACCGGGCCGAATTTATCCAGGTTTGCCTTTGCCCAGGTGTTGGTGCTGTCCACCTCTTCCAGATAATACAGCTCGTTCACGCTGTTGTGGGATACTACTGCATTGTTTACCATTGTTCCGGCACCTGCTTCCATTCAAAACTGCACTGTCCATCCGTGATGGTGATCACGCCATAGCTGTGGGTATCCCGCAGGCTGCCGGGGTTGAACAGTGTCGGGGAAAACGGCGTACCGTGGCGCAGCGTTTTATAGTGGGTGTGGCCAAACAGCACCACATCCGCCCCGCGGTCCGCTGCGTATTCGGCGATCCGCTCGTACCCAGATTTTACCCCGAACAGATGCCCGTGGGTGTAAAAGAACAGCACACCGCCAAAGGGTGCCAGCCCCTCTGCCGGGTCATCGGAACCAATATCGCAGTTGCCGCGCACCCGGTAGATGGGGTAATCCGGCGCAGCGCCGTTTGCGGCAATGGCCTGGTCCAGGTCATACAGGCCGTCCCCCAAAAAGAACAGGGCATCGGCAGTTTCGTTTTTCAGCAGCCAGCGCAGCGGGGTCACACGCCCGTGTACATCGCTGACAACCAGCACTTTCATGGGTTGCTCGGCCATATCATTCGCTCTCTTCTTCACGGTTGTCCTCATCTTTGGCCGCGATCAGTTCTTTGTAAATATCGCCCTTGCTGAACGGCGTTCCCTTGGCAGCCTGTTTTGCGGCTGCGGCGGGCGGGGTGCCCTGCGCCATCAGCAGGCGGGCGGTGGCAACGGCGTCCGGCAGGGTCACTTCCTCCGCCGCAGCCTGCGCCGCCGGGGCACCGGCCATGACCAGCACATACTCCCCGCGGGGATCGTTCTGCTCATAGTAGCGCACAGCTTCACCGATGGTCGTCTTGGTGATTTCCTCGTGCAGCTTGGTCAGCTCCCGGCACAAGGTAATGGAGCGCTCCGCGCCAAAGGCGGCGCACAGGTCGTCCAGTGTTCCGCGCAGCTTGTGGGGGGCCTCATAAAAAATCACGGTGCGGGTCTCCCCCTGCAAAAATTCCAGCCGCTCGCGGCGCTCCTTTTTGGGCACCGGCAAAAAGCCCTCAAACACAAACCGGGCGGTATCCTGCCCCGAAACCGCCAGCGCCGTCACGCAGGCACTGGCACCCGGCACCGGCGTTACCGTAATGCCGCGGGCAATGGCGTCTTTCACGATCTGCTCACCGGGGTCGCTGATGCAGGGCATACCGGCGTCAGAGCAGAGTGCGCAACTCTCCCCCGCTTCAATGCGGTCCAAAATTGCCGCGCCATGGTGCAGCGCATGCTCATAATAGCTCATCATCGGCTTTTTTAAGCCAAGATGGTTCAGCAGCTTCAGGGTCACGCGGGTATCCTCGGCGGCAACAAAATCCGCCGCGCCAAATGTGGCCGCCACCCGCGGCGGCATATCGTCCAGGTTGCCAATGGGCGTGGCAACAATATACAAAATTCCGGGCATGGGGTTCTCCTTTTATCTTTTACCGCGCCAAACGTATCAAACGCGCCGCGTGGTTTTGCTTCTGTGTTCATTATAGGCATTTTTGCCCCTGGGTGCAAGACGGCAGAAAAATTCAAATTTTTTCTTCAACCCATTGGCTTTCCCGATTTAATGCATTAAAGTCAGCGATGGTGCCATCGTCGGCAGCGCCATCATCAAGCTCTTTGCCCAATACGGCCCCGCCGCCGTGCCCCACATCGAAGCCTTTGTGCGCGATATGGCACAAGCGGTACATAATGCGTAGTTAGGAGTTAGGAAGTAGGAGTTTTAGGGCTTCCGGTTATTAAAACTCCTGCGTAACTTTTCATTATAATCTGTAGGGAACGGTCTTGACCGTTCCCTACAATGCTTTTATTCGGTTCACGGCAGCCTTTATCCCGCCACCTAACTCCTAACTTCTATACAACTTGGCGACAACTCTGTGCTATACTTAAGATAAATAACGATTGGGGGCATTGGATGAACCGCATTTTGATTGTGGAGGACGAAATTACCATTTCCCGGCTGATTGCGGTCAGCCTGCGCCGCGCGGGGTATGACTGCACGGTTGCCAACGATGGCAGCACCGCGGCGGACCTGATTGCCGAGCACGACTTTGACCTGGCCCTGCTGGATATTATGCTGCCCGGCCTGGATGGGTACGAGCTGCTGGGCTACCTGCGCCCGCTGGGGGTGCCGGTCATCTTTATCACGGCCAAGGGCGCTACTAAGGACCGGGTCAGAGGCCTGCAGCTCGGCGCCGATGATTATATCGTAAAGCCGTTTGAAATCGAAGAACTTCTAGCCCGTGTGGAAGCCGTACTGCGCCGCACCGGCCGCGGCGGGCCCGCCCCGGCCCCCCTTTTGTTTAAGAAGGGTATTTTTGGCCCGCCCCGGCCCCCCCCGGGCATATAAACAAACCGGGGGGCCCCCCCCGGGGGGGGGGGCCGGCCCGCCGCTTGCTCTTGTAATCCTGGCGGCGCAAGTGGTCTCTATCTCACCGCAACTGAGGGGATGGGGGATGCGATAGTATTACGTGGTGATATTCGACAAACCGTGGGCTTCATCCGAGGGCTTTATGGAACAACACCAGCATTATCAGAGCCTGCAAGATCAGGCATACAACGCATTGCGCTCCAAGATCATCTATGCCGAGCTCAAGCCCGGCACGCGCCTTTCGGCGATTGGTCTGGAAAAGGAGACGGGAATCGGGCGCACGCCCATTCGCGAATCCTTTGTGCGTCTGCGTGAGCAGGAGCTGGTGGAAACGCGTCCCAAAAGCGGCACCTACGTCTCTAAGATCAGCATGGAACGCGCCGAAAACGCCTGCTTTTTGCGCGAGAAGCTCGAGAGAAGCGTGCTCATTAAATGCTGCTCTGCTGCCACGTCCGAGCAAAAGCATCGGCTTGAGCAGATTCTTGCCGAGTCCGAGTCGCTCGACCATAGCGAAACGCGTCGCTTTTTCGACTTGGATAACCTGTTCCATGAGACGTGTTTTGAGATTGCCGGTCGTCACATGTTGTGGGATTGGATGAAAAGCATCAACACGCATTTTGAGCGATACAACTGGCTGCGTATGGTGTCGCAGGACCTGGATTGGGAGCCGATTCGTCGGCAGCATCGCCGGATTCTTGAGGCCATTAAGAGGGGCGATACCGATGCGGCGAGTTATCTGGCAGAGACGCACTTGCACCTGATGCCCGAGGAGCAGGGCCCGGTTATCGCCTTGCATCCCGACTATTTTGAGCTGCCTAAAGACTCGTCTATCTAGCCCATCATCGCATCTGCTCGAGACGCAAAAACGACGCTGCTCACCTACAGCGTTTTGCAAGCGAGATTTTTAAAAAAATGCCTAAAATGGCTCAGACTGCTGACAATTGGGAAACGGGGTGCGCCATGGCGCAGATGAGAATCAAGGACATTGCCGCCGAGGCGGGTGTGAGCCCGGCCACGGTCTCGCGCTATCTCAACAACCGTCCCGGGCAAATGACCGAGGAGACCCGCGCCCGCATCGCCGAGGTCATCGAGCGCACCGGCTATCGCCCACGTGCCGCCGCGCGCAATCTGCGCAGCTCGCGTACCAACCTCATCGGTGTGATCCTGGCCGACATCGCCAACCCGTTCTCTAGCGCCATGCTCGAAGGACTTTCCGCCAGCGCCGCCGCGCGCGGCTGCTCGCTTATGACGGCCATTAGCGGCAACGACCCCGCTAAGGAGGCCGAGTCGCTCGCCAGACTTATCGATGCCGGCGTGGACGGTCTGGTCGTCAACACCTGCGGAGGCAATGACGAGGCGATCGCCGCGGCAGCGGGACGTCTGCCTGTTGTGCTGCTCGACCGCGATGTTGCCGACGGCGGTGTCGATCTGGTGACATCTAACAACCGTGAGCTGGTCGCTGGCTTGGTAGACGCCTTGGCTGCTGCGGGCAGCGAGCGCCTGTGCCTGCTCACCGAGGCGAGCGACGACAGCCCCGTGCGTCGCGAGCGCGCCGAGGCCTTTACCGACGAGCTGTCGCGACGCGGCCTTGCCGGCGAGGTTGTCACCTTGGCCGATGGCGGTGCCACGGGCGTTGGCCGCTTGGACGAGACCATCCGCGGCTATGCGGGCAAAAGGCTCGGCCTCATCGCCGTCAACGGCCTGGTCTTCCTGCGTCTGACCGAGGCGCTGGCGCAGCTGGGACCGTCGTTGCCGGCGGGTCTCAAGATCGCGACGTTTGACGACTACCCCTGGAACCATGTGCTCTTTGGCGGCGTCACCACGGCCGCGCAGGACACCCTCACCATTGCCGAGCGCGTGGTCGAGCGCCTCTCCGAGCGCATCGACATCGTTACCACTACGGTGGGCGAGGCCGCAAAGCTGGCGCCCAAACGCATCGAGATCCCCGGCCACATCGAACACCGCGCTTCGACCTCGCGCTAGCCTGTGTGATAATATATAGACAATGTCATACAGGAGGTATCCATGGCTGCGTCTGTGCTGAGTGTGCGAGTGGACTCGTCAATTAAAGACTCATTTGCCGAACTGTGCGAAGAGCTTGGCATGACTTCGTCTGTTGCGGTCAATATGTTTATGAGGCAGATGCTGCGCGAGCGCTCTCTGCCGTTTGTTCCTTCACTTGGTAAAAGCTCTGCGAGCGAAAGCGCCGCGACGGGCATTTTGGATACTGCCCAGATTGAGTCCGCCGTCCGCGAGGCGGCCAGCTCGATTCCCGCCATCAAAACCGTGATTCTTTTTGGTTCGTATGCCCGTGGCGAGGCGCATGCCGATAGTGATATTGACTTGCGTCTCGAAGTCGATCGCGAGCAGGGCTTTGGTCTTTTTGCGCTGTCGGCGTTTGGCGAGGCGGTGCGCAAAGAAACCGGGAGGCAGGTTGATCTCGTCTCTAGTGATCATCTTGATGACGAACTTGCCGCGGTAATCGAGCGCGAAGGAGTGATCCTTTATGATCGCGCGTAAGTCAGACAGCCTTCGCGCCCAAGAGGTTTTGGAGGCCATCTCCGAAACGAACGAGCGCATCAAGGCTTTTGATATCACCGAGGACCAGTTTCTGCATGCGAATGACGTGCGGACGAGGGCGTTGGCGGACTCCCTTTTGATGTGTGCGCTTAGGGTGACGGAAGAAGCGGGCAAATTGTCGGAACGCTCGCAGCGGCTTCATCCCGAAATTGAATGGCGTGGAATTATCGGCATGAGAAATTATCTTGCGCATGATTACGGCAATGTCGACCGCTCGGTTGTTTGGGATGCAGTGACGATGGAGTTCCCTGCGCTGGAACGAGCCTGTAGACAAATTGTCTCCGAATCTGAACGCTAGCCGCTCGTTCGCAACTGCCTGTTCGCACACGTTTTTTGAGCGCTTGATACGCTTTAACCCTGCGGAAACATTTTTCTGCGATAGTATCTGCGATATAGACCAGTCGAAACCCGCCCGAAAGAAAGGGGAGCGACATGAACCAGCAGAACATCGATTACGTACTCCGCTCCGTAGAGCAGCGTGACATCCGCTTTGTGCGTCTGTGGTTTGTCGACATTCTCGGCCGCCTCAAGAACTTTGCCATTAGCCCCGAGGACCTCGAGGTCGCTTTTGAGGAGGGTATTGGCTTTGACGGCTCCGCCATCGAGGGCTTTGCCACGCCCGAGGAAGCCGACATGCTGGCGTTTCCCGATGCTTCGACCTTCCAGATCCTGCCGTGGCGCCCGAGCCACAACGGCGTCGCCCGCGTGTTCTGCGACGTGTGCACTCCCGATTGCAAGCCCTTTGCCGGCGATCCGCGCGATGCCCTGCGCCGCATGTTCCGCAAGGCCGAGAAGGCTGGCTATCTGCTCAACGTGGGCGCCGAGCTGGAGTATTACTACTTCCCCGACGAGCACACGCCCGAGCCGCTCGACAACGTGGGCTACTTCGATCTTTCGGTGAGCGATGCCGCTCGCGACCTGCGCCGCAACACGGTCCTTACGCTCGAGAAGATGTCCGTGCCCGTGGAGTACACCTTCCACGCCGCCGGCCGCTCGCAGCACGGCATGAGCCTGCGTCACGCCGAGGCCCTGAGCATGTCCGACGCCATCACTACGGCCAAACTCATCATTAAGCAGCAGGCCTACGAGAGCGGCTGCCACGCCTCCTTTATGCCCAAGCCGTTGGCGGGCGAGGACGGCAGTGCTATGTTCCTGTGCCAGTCGCTGTTCGACCATGACGGCAACAACGTCTTTTGGGGCGAGGACGACGAGAAGTACCACCTCTCCGATATCGCCAAGCACTACATGGCCGGCATCCTGGCGCACGCGCGCGAGATCAGCGCTATCACTAACCCCACGGTCAACTCGTACAAGCGCATCACCACGGGCGGCGACTCCGTGCCACAGTACGCCACGTGGGGCCTGCGCAACCGCGCGAGCATGGTCCGCATCCCGGTCTACAAGCCCGGCAAGCAGCTGTCCACGCGCATCGAGCTGCGCAGTCCCGACCCCATGGCCAACCCGTACCTGGTCAACGCCGTCACGTTGGCGGCTGGTCTGGACGGCATCGAGCGCAAGCTGGAACTCCCGCCCGAGGCCACGGCCGAGACGCTCAAGCTCACCGACCGCCAGATGCTCGAGGCCGGCTACACGCCGCTGCCGCGTTCGCTCAAAGAGGCGCTCGACGTGTTTGAGGACTCGCAGTTTATGAAGGATGCCCTCGGCGAGCACATCCACAGCTTCTTCCTCAAAAAGAAGCGCGACGAGTGGCATAAGTTTGAGTCTACGATCACCGAGTGGGAGATCAAGCACTACCTGGCGAACTCCTAATCGCGCTGGCTTGTTCCAGTACGATTGAGCTCATTTCTTTGGAGGCCGATATGTCCGAAAAGAGTGCCCTGTTCATGGCGCGCACGACGCGCTTCCACGAGTTTGCCCGCAGCTTGACGACCACCCTGGGTGTCGAGGTGAGCCTGGCCACCCCCGATTCGCCGACTGCAGCGCACGACTTTGACCTGCTGATCCTCGATTCCGACGGCATCCGTAGCGACCGCATCGATCAGATTGCCAAATGGCTCGACGACCGCGGTGGCGTCCCCATGCTGGTGATCGTTGACGACGAGGCGCTTAGCACCCTGCGTCTGCCGAACCACGCGCATGCCGACTTTGTATGCCCCACGGCGACGCCCAACGAGCTTAAGGCTCGTGCGCAGCGCCTGATGGGCGAGGAGGAGACCGTCACCGCCGACGATGTGCTCAACATCGACACCCTTGAGATTAACCTGGCTACCTACCAGGTGACGCTCGATGATGAGCCCATCGACCTGACGCTGATGGAGTACTCGCTGCTGAGCTTTTTGGCGACGCACCCCAACCGTGCCTACAGCCGCGAGGTGCTGCTGCACCGCGTGTGGGGCTTTGAGTACTGCGGCGGCACGCGCACCGTCGACGTGCACATTCGACGCATCCGCTCCAAGGTGGGCCCGCAGATCGCGGCACACATCACCACCGTCCGCGGCGTGGGCTATCTGTTTAAGGACTAGATTTCCACCACAAAGGGGACAGGCACCTTTGTGGTGGTTTTGCCGTAGGTGCGGGTGCCTTTCGGGTTTGCAACAGAAACTTAAGCCTTCCTAAAAGATTGCGTTCTCATACACGTGCGCCCGCATATTGGGGTACAACTCAACGTGAACAATGATGGCCCGCCACATGTTTGGCGGGCCTTTGGTTATTTGACGAAAGGATCGCAGCTATGAGCGAGTACGATTCCCAGCGTCCCCAGGATGCGGGCAACGCCGGTGAGACCCAGCAGCAGCCGCGCGTGCAGGTGGAGTCGACGCCTGCCGGTGGCAACAACATTCCCTATGTGCAGGCCTACGACACGCAGACCGGCAAGCCGCTGGGTAGCCAGCAGGTCGTGAACAAGCACACGGTGGTCAAGACCAAGACCAAAAAGCTGCCGATCTTCATTACGGCACTCGCCGGCTGCGCATGCGGCGCCCTGCTGGTCATCGCGCTTATCATGAGCGGCACGCTCGATATCGGCGGCGGCAAGAATGCCGTGACGGCGGGTGCTTCGGGCTCGTCGACGCAAAAGATCACGATCGATTCCGAGGACACCACGCTGGCCGAGGCCGTCTCCGCCAAGGCACTTCCCTCCGTGGTTTCCATTACCGCTACCTCGAGCGGCAGCCAGAGTGGTTCGCTTTCGCAGTCTGCCGACGAGTCGGATAGCTCGGGTAGCGTCGGCTCGGGCGTGGTGCTCGATACCGAGGGCCACATTCTCACCAACAACCACGTGGTCGGCGGTTACGACCAGTACGTGGTGACCATGGACGACGGCACCACCTACGAGGCCGAGTTCGTGGGTAACGATGCCTCGAGCGACCTCGCCGTCATTAAGCTCAAGGATGCCGACGCCTCCAAGCTCACCCCGATCGAGATCGGTGACTCCTCCAAGCTCAACGTGGGCGAGTGGGTTATGGCCATCGGCTCGCCGTTCGGCAACGAGCAGTCCGTCTCCACGGGTATCGTTTCGGCGCTCTACCGCTCCACGGCCATGAGCTCTACCAGTGGCAACACCATCTATGCCAACATGATTCAGACCGATGCCGCCATCAATCCGGGTAACTCCGGCGGCGCGCTCGTCAACGACAACGGCGAGCTCGTGGGCATCAACTCGCTCATCGAGAGCTATTCGGGCTCCAGCTCGGGCGTTGGCTTTGCCATTCCGGTCAACTATGCCAAGAACATCGCCGACCAGATCATCGACGGCAAGACGCCGGTTCATCCGTACCTGGGCGCCACGCTTTCGAGCGTCAACGCGCTCAACGCCCGCACCAACAAGCTGAGCACCGATAGCGGCGCGTATGTGGCGAGCGTTGTCGAGGACGGTCCCGCTGCCAAGGCCGGTATCCAGGAAGGCGACGTCATCACCAAGCTGGGCGATGACGAGATCACGAGCGCCGACGGCCTGATTATTGCGCTGCGTAGCCACGAGGTGGGCGAGAAGGTCGAGATCACGCTCATGCGTGGTAAGGACGAGAAGAAGGTCACCGTCGAGCTGGGTTCCGACGAGGAGCTGCAGAACCAGCAGCAGGACGACAGCTCGACTGACACCGGCAACGGCGGCATCACCGACGAGCAGCTGCGTCAGTACCTAGAGGAGCTGCTGGGCCAGCAGGGCCAGGGCCAGGGTCAGGGTTACGGCCAGGGATTCTAGCGAGCCGTTTCACACACATCGAAGCCGGAGGGGCTGCCCCGCCATGCGCGGGACAGCCCCTCTTTCCATAATTATCCCCCGGGGACGGAGGAAAACGGACCACTTTGAGCTGGCGAGGAGCTTGGTTCGGAATGGTCTGGACAGTTAGTTCAGATACGTACAAAGCTGGGACAGTCCGGGATGCGTTTTGAGCTGTTTTGGGATGGAAATGGGGCTCTGATGGGTGCTCGAAAGGAGAAATAAGCCGATCGTGCCGCTCCGAGACGACCAAATGGAGCGAAATGGCGCCATTTGAGCTCGATTCGGTTCGCAGATTTATACGTATCTGAACTAACTGTCCACCCCGGCCTGGCGGCTGCCGATTCGGTGCGGTTTGAGACCACTATTCGGCCCTATCGCGACCGGTGGTACTCTTGTATCCGTTTGAAATCGAGCGAAGGAGTGCCGCTATGGAGCAATCGAGTCTGTTTGGTGACGGCGTGGACATCGATACCGAAACGCCCGCGAGCGCGGATGCCGCTGCACCGACCGATGCCCGCACCAAGGCGGCGGCGCGCGCTGCCGAGCTGCGCCACGAGCTCGACTACCATGCCTACCGCTACTACATGCTCGATGCGCCCGAGATCACGGATGCCGTCTTCGACAAAATGCTCGTTGAGCTGCAGGAAATCGAGGCAACCTATCCCGATCTGGTGACGCCCGACAGCTATACCCAGCGCGTGGGCGGCTACGTGAGTGAGCAGTTTACGCCGGTCACGCACATGGCACGTATGTATTCCATGGACGACGCCATGGATCTTGATGAGCTTGACGCGTGGCTCCAGCGCACCGAGGATGCGCTCGGTGCCGGCAGCGTCACCTATACCTGCGAGCTCAAGATCGACGGCTTGGGCGTGGCGCTTACCTACCAGAACGGCACCTTCGTGCGCGCGGCTACGCGCGGCGACGGCACCACGGGCGAGGACGTGTCGCTCAATGTGCGCACCATCAAGGACGTGCCCATGCACCTGTCCGAGCCGGCGCTTGCCCACATGGGCGCCGACCGCGAACGCGCCATCGAGGTTCGTGGCGAGGTCTACATGCCCAAGGGCAGCTTTGTGCGCCTGAACAACGAGGCCGATGCCGAGGGCCGCGATCCCTTCGCCAACCCGCGCAACGCCGCTGCCGGATCCTTGCGTCAGAAGGATCCCAAGGTTACGGCGCGCCGCGACTTGGCCACCTTTATCTACGCCATCGCCGATACCGACCCGTTGCACGTCCATAGCCAGCGTGAGTTCCTCGACTGGCTGCGTAGTGCCGGATTTAGCGTCAATCCTAACGTGGCTCGCTGCGCCACGCCGGCTGAGGTCCACGAGTTCTGCGCCCAGGCGCTCGAGCATCGCGGCGACCTGGACTACGACATCGACGGCGTGGTCGTAAAGGTCGACAGCTTTCAGCAGCAGCTCGATCTGGGCTTTACCGCTCGCGCACCGCGTTGGGCCATCGCCTTTAAGTTCCCGCCCGAGGAAAAGCAGACCATCCTGCGCGAGATTCGCATCCAGGTGGGCCGCACCGGTGTGCTCACGCCGGTCGCGGAGTTCGATCCGGTGACGGTCGCCGGTTCCACCATCGCGCGCGCCACGCTGCACAACATCGACGAGATCCGCCGCAAGAACG
>CAMQHB010000059.1:0-11807 GCA_947001545.1 uncultured Collinsella sp. | reverse complement strand
CTCCCCCGGGTGGGGGGGCGGGGGGGCGGGGGGGCGGCCGCCCCCCCCGGGCGCGGTGCCCCCTGGCGCCCCCCCCGGGCCGCGGGGGCCCGGGGCGGGCCCCACCTCCGTTGCGAATTCGAAAGGTTGGGTTCACGAGCCATGCCAAGTGCTCAGGAGCTACAACATCAATTTGGTGAATATCGAGGCGCCATGCCCCGTCCATCAGATTTCGATCTCTTTTGGAAGGATCGCATGGCCGAGGCCGACGCCGTCGGGCTTGACTATGCGATCGAGACGGCATCGGTCACCGATGCCGCGACCTGCCAGCTTTTCGACCTCTGGTATACCGGCATGTGTGGCGCGCGCCTGCATGCCAAGTACCTTAAACCCGTCTCGGACGAGCCCGTGCCATTGGTACTTCAGTTCCATGGGTATCCGGGTGCAAGCCGCAGCTGGTTTGAGCAGGCGTCGTTTGCGGGCATGGGCATGGCACTCATCGCCCTCGACTGCCCCGGCCAAGGAGGTCCCTCCGAGGACATTGGTGGATTTGAGGGCACAACGGTTGCCGGTCATATCGTCGCCGGTATCGACGGCGACCCGGCCAACCTCTACTATGTCCGCTTGCACCAAGATATTCGCATCCTGTGCCGCATCGTTCGCGAGCTCGAGGGCATCGATCTTGCGCGTGTGTTTGTGAACGGCGCGTCGCAGGGCGGCGGTTTGGGCATTGCGACCTGTGCGCTTAACAGCGAGCTTATTAATCGTGCCGCCATCCTCTATCCCTTCCTGTCAGATTTCCGCCTAGTCTGGGATTTGGATGCCGATGACATTGCCTACGAGGGCCTGCGCTATTGGTCTCGCTGGTTTGACGAGGATTCGACTCGTATTGACGAAGCCTATGCCAAGCTGGCGTACTTCGATTCCAAGAACTTTGCCCCTATGGTCAAATGCCCCGTGCTGTTTGGCACCGGCACAGCCGATATCGTCTGTCCGCCAGCGACGCAGTTTGCGGTCTATAACAACCTGACCTGCGAAAAGCGTCATGAGTTCTTTGAAGGCTTTGGCCACGAGGAGATTCAGGATTTTGACGATCTGATCATTCCGTTTTTCTGCAAGGGAGGGGAGGCTCATGTCTAAGTGCGAGAGCAATGTTGACGAGCTGATTGTCCCCGGACTCGTGGGAATTCCTGGAACGGTTTCGTCAAGGCTCGCAGAATATCGGGACTGGCGCGGTGATGTCCAAGCAGATGTTTCTGATTTAGAGATATGCGCTTCGAATCTTGAGATTCAAGGCCTGGCCATTACGGCGATTGACTTTGTTAACCCCTGCGCCCGTTACTCGGAGGTCTCCTTTGAGCTCGGTGACGATGCGATTCACGCTCGTTTGATCGAGCCTGTCGGTCGTGCCCGAGTATCTGAGCGTGTGCCGTTGTGCCTGATGTTCCACGACATCGATCGGCCTGTGCGCGGCTGGCATCACATGACGAGATTTGCCGCCATGGGGTATGCCGTCCTCGCGCTGGATGACGATGTTGCTGGTGCGGACGACCTGCAGCGGGGGATTTCTTCGCCCGCTTTTGTCGAGCGCGTCCGTTGGGGTTGCGCGCTGGCGAAGGTGGCGCGCAATCTTGATGGCATGGACCCCGACCGCATCTTTGCATGGGGCGAGGGTCTTGGCGGCGGAGTCGCGCTGGCGGTTTCTGCTCTGGACGAGCGGGGCCTCGCCTGCACGGCGGTTGCCAATCCGCTTCCTGGCGGTCTCGAGGCGCTGTCGTCTCGGGTGCGCGGATCGGTGCTCATGGGCACGTCGCTTATGGATACCGTGAGCGATCCCAAGGATCAGTTTGCCGTATTCAACGGTCTTGAGTGTGACCGGAGGCATATCATCTATGCAAAATACGCTCACGAGCGCATCAATGCGTTCGAAAACGAAGTCGTCGACTTCTTTAACCAAACGTTCTACCCGTGTTCTTTGGCCTAGACGGCCTGGACACTGCCAACAAGAGTGGGTGGCATAGGGCCGCCCGCCAGACAACTAAGGAGATTCTTGTGGCAACTCAGAAATTCACCGGCGTTATCCCTCCCGTCGTTGTTCCCGATACCGAAGATCACCAGCTTGACGTTGCCTCCTTTGAGCGCAGCATCAACCGCATGATCGATGCTGGCGTCGATGGCCTGTTCTTCTTGGGATCCTCGGGCGAGGTCGTCTTCTCCACCGACGAGCGCCGTCGCCAGATTATCGCCGAGGCCGTCCGTATCGTCGACCATCGCGTTCCCGTTCTGGTCGGCATCATCGATACCGAGACCGAGCGCATGATCGAGCACGGCAAGGTCGCCCAGGAGCTGGGCGCCGATGCCCTCGTCGCCACCTGCCCGTTCTATGCCCTGCAGGGCATGACCGAGGTCGAGGAGCACTTCCGCATCCTGCACGAGGAACTCGACCTGCCCATCTTTGCCTATGACATTCCCGTCTGCGTTCACACCAAGCTCCCCTGGAAGCTCCTTGCCAAGCTCGGCGCCGAGGGCGTTCTGGCCGGCGTCAAGGATTCCTCGGGTGATGACATCTCGTTCCGCTACCTCGTTCAGGAGAACGAGAAGAACGGCCATCCGATGAGCATTCTCACCGGCCACGAGGTTGTTGTCGACGGCGCCTACCTCGGTGGCGCCGACGGTTCCGTCCCGGGTCTCGCCAACGTTGAGCCCGAGGGCTACGTGCGTCAGTGGAAGGCCGCTCGGGCTGGTGACTGGGCTACCGTCAAGGCCGAGCAGGATCGCCTCAATGAGATTTCGCACATCTGGGATGTCACCTCGGGCGTCCAGGGCTATGCCGGTGGCGTCGGCGCCTTCAAGACCGCTATGAACCTCATGGGTATCTTCGACAGCCCGACCATGCCGCGCCCGGTGAAGGCCATGACCGGCGAGAACGTCGAGGCGATTAAGAAGGTCCTCCAGGACAACGGTCTCCTGTAAAGCTTTCCCAGGCACCCGATCTTGGGGCTTAAGTGGTCGGGCGTGACCCATTAGGTCAACGCCCGACCACTTTCACCCCAACCTCGGGCACCTGGGAAACCTTTACTAAGTTGCGGCGATAACACCGCCTTCATTTCCTGTAGTTGTTTTTTATCTCCTAAGGAGAGCGACATGGAGAACAAGTACGTCTGCTCTGTCGATATCGGCGGAACTAAGATCGCGACTGCCATCATGGAGTACCCGGCTGACGGTAGTGTGCCCCATCCCGTTTTTGAGGCCGAGGTTCCTACCGAGGCCCAGGAGGGCGGCGAGGCCGTCTTCCAGCGTATCGAGGCGTCCATCAAGGCTGCTCTCGAGGCGAATCCCGATGTCGAGGTCCTTGGCGTCGGTATCGGTGCCGCCGGCGTCGTCGATCCCAAGACGGGCGCCATCGCGTATGCCAATGAGATCATGCCCGGCTGGTCCGGCGTTCAGTTGGGGCCGCGTCTGCGCGAGGACCTCGGTCTTCCCGTTGCCGTCGTAGGCGACGTGCAGGCTCATGCTCTGGGCGAGGCCCACTGGGGCGTCGGCAAGGGCAAGTTCTCCGTCTTGTGTCTTGGCATCGGTACGGGCATCGGCGGCGCATATGTCGAGAACGGCCGCGTGATGCAGGGCTTCCATGGTGCTGCCGGCCATATGGGCCACATCGAGTGCTCGGCTGCCGCCGGCATTCCCTGCGCCTGCGGGCGTTCCGGCCATCTGGAGTCGGTTGCTTCGGGCACTTCCATTGGTCGAATGTACGATGAGCGTTTTGGCCGCGTCGACCCCAGCCGCCCTTCGGTCGGTCGCGATGTGAACGACCTGTGCCGTGCGGGCGACGCAAAGGCGACCGAGGTCATCCATGACGCCGGCTTTGCGCTGGGTGCCAGCTTGGGCTCGCTCGCTAACATCCTGGACCCTGAGGTCATCGTCCTTTCGGGCGGCGTGATCCACCAAGGTCCCGATTGGCGTTCGCAGACGTGGAAGGATTCGGTGCACGAGGGCTATGCCAGCCAGGCGCTCGATCCGCTTCAGGACACGCCGATCCTCATCGGTTCGCTGGAGGGCGACGCGCCGCTTATCGGTGCCGCCGAGCATCTTCTTGCCTCGTTAAAGTAAACGTATCTGCTGTAGGAGCCTCCCGAGACAACACGCCTCGGGAGGCTGTTCTGAGAAAGGTGCAGCCTTATGACCGTCGATTCTTTGATTCAATCCCTGAAGGGTAAACTCGTCGTGAGCGTTCAGGCGTATATGGGCGAGCCGCTTCGTACGCCCGAGACCATGGCTCAAATGTCTCGCGCTTGCGAGCTCGGCGGCGCCGCCGCCATTCGCTGCCAGGGCCTTGCCGACATTGCCGCCATTAAGGGTCGCTGTGAGGTTCCCGTCATCGGCCTGTGGAAGGATGGGCACGAGGGCGTTTACATCACGCCGACGCTGCGTCACGCTCGCGCCTGCGTTGCTGCCGGTGCCGATATCGTGGCGATCGACGCCACCGATCGTCCGCGCCCCGATGGCAAGACGGTCGAGGATACCTTCCGCCCGCTGCACGAGGAGGGTGTGCTCCTGATGGCGGATTGTGCCACCATCGAGGATATTCGCCGTGCTGTTGATATGGGCTTTGACCTGGTATCCACCACGCTTTCTCACGGCGTAGCCGCCATCGACTGCACCATGGCCGATGGCCCCGACCTGCCGCTCCTGCGTCAGGCGACCGAGGAATTCCCCGGCCTTCCCATCATTTGCGAGGGTCGCGTGCATACGCCCGAGGAGGCTCGCGCCGCGATCGATGCTGGCGCCTGGGCCGTTGTCGTCGGCACCGCCATCACGCACCCCACGAGTATTACGAGTTGGTTCAAGGCTGCGCTTGAGGCGTAAGACAGGCCTCGTATCCGCTCGGGGCGGTATACTCAATATAGGCAATTGACCGCGCGGGATCCGGGTTGCTGGGTCCCGCGCTTGTTTTCGGGAGGCAGCACATGCAAAAGGGAGATGCCATGGATGCGGCGGAGCGCTCGGAGCGCATCCCCGATATCGTCATCATCACCGGAATGTCCGGATCGGGCCGCACACAGGCCATGCACGTGTTCGAGGACATGGGCTATTTTTGCATCGATAACCTGCCTCCGCGTCTCATCGCCCAGCTTGCCGAGCTCGTCGGCATCAATACGGGCGTGGGCAGGCATCTCGCCGTCACCTGCGATTTGCGTAGCCAGGGGCTGTTTGACGAGTTGCTCGATGCGGTCGCCGCGCTCGAAGAGCGCGAGATGAGCTGCGACATCGTGTTTCTCGAGGCCTCTGACGAGGTGCTGATCCGTCGCTATAGCGAAAACCGCCGCCGCCATCCCATTGCCAAGCCGGGGGAGACTACGGCCGATGCGATTCAGCGCGAGCGCCTGCAGCTGCAGGGTGTGCGCGATCGAGCCGATATGATCATCGACACGAGCCGCCTGCGTACCTCTGCCATGCGCAACAAATTGCGCATGGCGTTCTCCGAGTTGTCCGACCAGCAGCTCATGGACGTTCACGTGTTCTCGTTTGGCTTTAAGCACGGTATGCCCGTCGAGGCGGACATTATGATCGACGTTCGCTTCCTGCCCAATCCGTTCTACGATCCCGAGATGCGCACCATGACCGGTCTCGATAAGAAGGTCTCCGACTTTGTTCTGGACCATCCCAAGACCCAGGAGTTCTGGAAAGCTTGGACGCAGCTGCTCGATACGGTCATGCCCGGCTATATCGCGGAGGGCAAGCCACAGCTTTCTATCGCCATCGGCTGCACGGGCGGTCAACACCGCAGCGTTGCCATCGCCGAGGCCACGGCACGTTATTTGGAAGGTGCCCAATATCACGTGAGCATTTCCCACCGCGACCTGTCGCGCGCCAACACGAAAGCATAGGCCTGCATGTCGTTTACCGCCGAGGTGCGTGACGAGCTCGCGCGCTGCGAACCCGAATGTGAATACTGCGATTTGTCGACGCTTGCCGCCCTGACGCGTGTGAGCGGTACACTTTCGCTGGCCGGCTCCGGGCGGTATCGTTTGACGGTCGCGACCGAGACGGGCGCCGTCGCGCGCACGATGATCACGCTGACGCATCGCATCCTTAAGCTCAAAACGGAATTCACCGTTCGTAAATCTGTATTGCATAAGGTTCGAAACTACCTCATCACCTTGCCTGATCAGCCAGACCTGGATAAGGCTCTGGTGCTGCTGGGCATCCTCGACCGCAGGGGAGGACTTGTCGCCGGCGTGCCCCGACATATCGTTGCCCGTCCCTGCTGCAGGCTTGCCTATATCCGCGGCGCGCTCATCGCGGGCGGCTTCGTGGCCGATCCACGCGGCGATTTTCATTTGGAGATCGCGGTGCAGGGCGAGCAATATGCCAAGGGGCTTTGCGATCTGTTGGAGCAGATTGGGGTCCATGCTCGTGTTAATGCGCGGCGGGGGTCATATGCCGTGTACATTAAGAGCGCCGAGGAGATCGAGCAGCTCCTAAAGCTGGTCGGCGCCAAGCGCAGCGTTGCCGAGATCGAGGAAGCGCGCGCGGTCAAATTGGTTAAGAACGACGTAAACCGTCGCGTGAACGCCGAGCTCGCCAACCAGACCAGAAGCGCCGGTGCCGCCCAGCATCAGCTTGCGTTGATCGATGAGCTCGAGCAGCGTGGCCTTCGCGATGCGCTTCCGGATGCCTTGGCGGTCTTTTGCGACCTGCGCGAGCGCTACCCCGATCTGTCACTGCGTGATTTGGGGGAGATGGCTGACCCTCCCTTGTCGAAGTCGGCCCTCTACCATCGTGTTTTACGGCTTGAAAAGCTCATTGAAGCAAACAGGTAGATTAAAGTATCGACTTATATACGGATTTAGCTGCTGTTTTAGTATTTAAAACGTTTTAACGTAAATTTGATTTTCAATTTCGAGCATTCTCGTGAAATTCAAGTCAAAAAAAAGGTATATTAGGCGAGTGGTTAGTTTGTGGGCCTCAACGGCGGGCGCTGTAGCTCGCGGGGGCCTTACGAAAGGAGACACAATGGCAGTAAAGGTTGCTATTAACGGCTTCGGTCGCATCGGTCGTCTGGCTTTCCGTCAGATGTTCGGTCATGAGGGCTCCGAGATCGTCGCTATCAACGACCTCACCTCTCCCGATATGCTCGCTTACCTGCTGAAGTACGACTCCACGCAGGGCAACTACGCTCGCGATCACGAGGTCGTTGCTGGCGAGGATTCCATCACCGTTGACGGCAAGGAGATCAAGATCTACAAGGAGGCCGACGCCAACAACCTGCCTTGGGGCGACCTCGACGTTGACGTCGTTCTCGAGTGCACCGGCTTCTACACCAGCAAGGCTAAGGCTCAGGCCCACATCAACGCTGGCGCCAAGAAGGTCGTCATCTCCGCTCCGGCTGGCAGCGATCTGCCCACCATCGTGTACAACGTCAACCATGAGACGCTGACCGCTGAGGACAACATCATCTCCGCTGCTTCCTGCACCACCAACTGCCTCGCCCCGATGGCCAAGGGTCTGAACGACTTCGCTCCCATCGTGTCCGGCATCATGACCACCATTCACGCCTGGACTGGCGACCAGATGCCGCTTGACGGCCCGCAGCGCAAGGGCAACAAGCGTCGTAGCCGCGCCTGCGCCGTTAACATCGTCCCCAACACCACCGGTGCTGCCAAGGCTATCGGCCTGGTTCTCCCCGAGCTCAACGGTAAGCTCATCGGTGCCGCCCAGCGCGTCCCGACGCCGACCGGCTCCATCACCAACCTCTACGCTGTCGTTGACAAGAAGGTCACCGTCGACGAGGTCAACGCCGCTATGAAGGCCTACGCTGCCACCATCTCCGAGACCTTCGGCTACAACGAGGACGACATCGTCTCCACCGACATCATCGGCGAGACCCACGGCTCCATCTTCGACGCCACTCAGACCATGTGCTCTGACCTCGGCAACGGTCAGACCCTCGTTCAGGTCACCTCTTGGTACGACAACGAGAACTCCTACACCTCTCAGATGGTCCGCACCATCAAGTACTTCGAGAAGTTCGTTGCTTAATTTAGCTTTTAGCGAATAGCTCGTTGAGCGTCTAAAGAAGGGCGCGGCCTTATAGGGCTTACACCCTAGGGTCGCGCCCTTTTTATAAGAAATCGTCTGCCGTAATGGGAGGCAGACACGTACGAAAGGTAGAAGCAAACATGGCCTTTACCAAGAAGACCGTTCGCGACATCGATGTCGACGGCAAGCGCGTTCTCGTCCGCGTTGACTTCAACGTGCCTATCAAGGATGGCGTCGTTGGCGACACCACCCGTATCAAGGCTGCCCTGCCCACCATCAACTATCTCGTTGAGCACAACGCTCGCGTCATCCTCATGAGCCACCTCGGCCGTCCCGAGGGCACCGGCTTCCAGCCCGAGCTCTCCCTTGAGCCTGTCGCCAAGAAGCTCGCCGAGCTCTCTGGTCTCGACGTTGCCTTTGTCGCCGACACCTACGGCGAGAAGGCTGCTGAGGCTGTTGCCGCCGTCGAGCCGGGCAAGGTCCTCGTTCTCGAGAACGTCCGCTTCGATAAGCGTGAGAAGAAGAACGATCCCGAGATCGCCAAGAAGCTCGCTTCCTATGGTGACGTCTTCGTTCTCGATGCCTTCGGCACCGCTCACCGCGCCCAGGGTTCCGTCGTGGGCCCCGCCGCTTACCTGCCTGCCGTCGCCGGCTTCCTGCTCGAGAAGGAGGTCGACACGCTGACCGGCATCTTCGCCGAGCCCGAGCGCCCCTTCGTCGCCATCGTCGGCGGTTCCAAGGTTTCCTCCAAGATCGGCGTTCTCGATCACCTCATCGACTCTGCTGACACCCTGATCATCGGTGGCGGTATGGCCTACACCTTCTTCCTGGCTCAGGGCCTGTCCGTCGGTCAGTCCCTCAAGGAAGAGGACTGGGTCGAGCGCGCTGGCGAGATGCTCAAGAAGGCCGAGGAGAAGGGCGTCAAGATCCTGCTCCCCATCGACAACCGCGTTGCCGATCACTTTGGCGAGGACGCTGTCCCCGAGGTTGTCGCTTCCGACGCTATCCCCGACGATCGTGAGGGTATGGACATCGGCCCCAAGACCGAGGAGCTTTACGCCGAGGCCGTCAAGGGCGCCAAGACTGTGTTCTGGAATGGTCCCATGGGCGTCTTCGAGTTCGACAACTTCGCTCACGGCACCCAGGCTATCGCCGAGGCTGTCGCCGATGCCGACTGCACCTCGATCATCGGCGGTGGCGACTCTGTCGCAGCTGTCAACAAGTTCAACCTGGCCGACAAGATGAGCTGGATCTCCACCGGTGGTGGCGCTTCCATGGAGCTCGTCGAGGGTAAGGCCCTGCCCGGAGTGGAGGCGCTTCTCGATGCCTAATCGCACCCTTCTTATCGCTGGTAACTGGAAGATGAACAACGACGTCGCCGAGGCCGCCAAGCTCGCCGACGAGCTGGCTCAGGCTCTGCCCGAGGTTCCGGCTGGCGTCGAGGTGCTCGTCTGCCCTCCGACCATCGACATCACCACGGTTCATGACCGCATTCAGGCTGCCCCCATCGCCCTCGGTGCACAGAACGTGTACTGGGAGGCCAAGGGTGCCTTCACCGGTGAGTCTTCTTGCGACATGCTCAAGTCCGCTGGCTGCACCTACTGCATCATCGGTCACTCCGAGCGTCGCGACTACTTCCACGAGACCGACGAGGATCAGAACAAGAAGGCTAAGGCTCTCGTTTCCGCCGGTCTTGTTCCCGTCTTCTGCTGCGGCGAGTCCCTCGAGGTCCGCGAGGCTGGCACCTATGTCGAGCACGTCGTGAACCAGGTCAAGGCTGGCCTTGCTGGCCTTGAGATCACCTGCCCCAAGCAGGTCGTCGTCGCCTACGAGCCCATCTGGGCCATCGGCACAGGTAAGACCGCTACCGCCGAGGACGCTCAGGAGGTCTGCGGCGCTATCCGTGAGACCCTCAAGGAGATGTTCGGCGAGGAGCTCGCCAACGGCATCCGCGTGCTGTATGGCGGTTCCGCCAAGCCCGGCAACATCGCCGAGCTCGTCGCCAAGCCCGACGTTGACGGCGCCCTCGTGGGCGGCGCTTCGCTCAAGGCTGCCGACTTCGCCTCTATGGTCGTCAAGGCAGGCGAGTAGGACATATGGCACAACGTCATCTTCCTGCACTCCTGATCATCATGGATGGTTGCGGCCTTGCTCCGGCCGATGGCGAGAACGCCGTCGCCGCTGCCAAGACGCCCTTCCTTGATAGCCTGTACGAGAAGTACCCCCACACCACGCTCGGCGCTTCGGGCGAGGACGTGGGCCTTCCCGACGGCCAGATGGGCAACTCCGAGGTGGGTCACCTCAACATCGGTGCCGGCCGCATCGTGTTCCAGGAGCTTTCGCGCATCAACAATGCCATCAAGGACGGCTCCATCGCCAAGAACGAGGTTTTTGTCAAGGCTATGGACGATGTCAAGGCTGACGGCAAGACTCTCCACCTCATGGGCCTTATGAGCCCTGGCGGTGTTCATTCTCATATGAACCACGTTGAGGCTCTGGTCAAGATGGCTGCCGAGCATGGCGTCAAGACCGTTCGTGTCCACGCCTTCATGGATGGCCGCGACGTCGACCCGCAGTCCGGTGCTGGCTACATGAGCGAGTTCTGCGCCTTCCTGGCCAAGATTTCCGAGGAGACCGGTTGCGACGCTCGCGTTGCCACCGTCTCGGGTCGTTATTGGGCGATGGACCGCGACAACCGTTGGGAGCGCATCCAGCGCGCCTACGACGTCATGGTCAACGCGTCCGATGCCGATGTCGACCCCGTTGCCGGTATCAAGGCCTACTACGAGAAGGACCCGCGCGGCGACGAGTTCGTCGAGCCCTTCGCTGCCCACAACGAGGGCATTCACGAGGGCGACGCGGCCATCTTCTTCAACTTCCGTCCCGACCGCGCTCGTCAGATGACCCGCGTGTTCACGGACAAGGAGTTCGACGGCTTTGAGCGCGAGCAGATCAAGCTTTCGCACTTTGTGACGATGACCGAGTACGATCCGACGTTTGACGTCGAGGTCGCCTTCCCCAAGACGTTCCCCGAGAACGTCCTGGCCGACGTTATCGCCGCCAATGGCCTGAAGCAGCTGCACACTGCCGAGACCGAGAAGTACGCCCACGTGACGTTCTTCCTCAACGGTGGCATCGAGGAGCCCAAGGAGGGCGAGGAGCGCGTGCTCGTCGCTTCCCCCAAGGTTGCTACCTACGATCTGCAGCCCGAGATGAGCGCTCCCGAGGTTACCGAGAAGCTCGTCGCCGCCATCAACGAGGATCGCGCTGATTTCTACATCGTGAACTTCGCGAACTGCGACATGGTTGGTCACACCGGTGTCTTCGACGCTGCCGTTAAGGCTGTCGAGGCTGTTGACGATGCCCTGTCCAAGGTTGTCCCGGCGATTCTCGCCAAGGGCGGCTTTGCACTGATTACCGCCGACCACGGCAACGCCGATCACATGTTTGACGTTGCTTCCGACGGTTCCAAGCATCCGTTTACGGCTCACACCACCAACCGCGTGCCGTTCATCATCGTTGATGAGAAGGCACAGCTCACCGGTATCGAGGACGGCCGTCTTTCCGATATCGCTCCGACCATGCTCACCATGGCTGGTATTGAGCCTTCCGCCGAGATGACGGGCCGCGTGCTCGCCACCGAGGCCTAAGAGAAAACAAATACCGTTTTCTAGTAAGGGGGTTGTCCACAACCGGACAACCCCCTTTTTGGTATTTCTGCCATTTCGGTTGATTTCCGATCTCAGCCGAACACATTGAGCAAATAGGCCATTCCCGCAGTTAGC
>CAMQHB010000058.1:0-11824 GCA_947001545.1 uncultured Collinsella sp. | reverse complement strand
CACTTCGTGCGGCGGGGGTTCTTTCGTCCTGCGGAATGCGCTGGGAAGTTACCCCATGCGGACAGCTGCGGGATCTTGGCCGCGTTGGAACAAGCAGCCCAACATATAAATCTGAATTTGGATTTGGATGGGAGGGGCTTGTTGCTGTTGGGGGGTGGCGCTTGCGCCCGGCAGTTTCCTATCAGTCGTCCGGAGCGGCGAGCGCCCCCGGTGGCAACACCCCCCGGGCCCTCTACGGGGCAGGGGCAGACGGCCATCCGGAGGCGCCCGATCGGCGGCCCCTCGGGGCTTGCCCGTATCGTAGGCAATGCGCCGAATGCTCGCCATCGAATTTTATCGATAGCCTATTTCAGACTGTAATGGGCGGTGAAGCGCGAGTGACACTTTGGGATGCGTGGCGCCCTGGGTTGGGGCGATGCTTTGGGATGAGGTTCTTACTTAGCTGAAGAGGGGCTTTATGGCCGAGAGGTAGTCTTTGGCTACGTCGGCTTTGTCTGCTTGGAAGTTATGCCAGGCCCACCATTGGACGGTGGCTACGAAGCTTGAGGCTATGTGGTGTAGTAAGAAGCTGCGGTCCATGGTGCCGGCGGGGCCTGCGGGGTCGGCGGGGACGGTTTCGGCTGCGCGCGACATGATGGTCTTGCGGAGACAGTCGGCGAAGACGCGTGAGCCGGCGCCGGCTACGAGGGCTCGAACGCCCTGGCGGCGCTCCCAGAGGTTGTTGAGGATATGCTCGACTTGCACGAGTGGGTCGTCGAGCGGTGTGCCATCGTCGTCGAGGGCGTGGGTGCAGATGTCGCTCACGAGCTCGGACAGTAGGTCGTCCTTGCTCTTAAAGAGACCGTAGAATGTCGCACGGCCTACGTGAGCGCGCGCGATGATGTCGCCGACGGTAATCTTGCCGTAGTCCTCTTCGCGTAGCAGCTCGGAGAACGCCGCAACGATGGCGGCGCGGCTTTTTTCTTTGCGGGCATCCATGGCTATGCATCCACGTGAACGAGCAGACAGCGGAGCGTGCCGGAGCAACCCTCGTAGGGGCGCTTGCCGGCGCCGTAGCCGACGGCTTCGATGTGGTAGCGTGCCGGCAGGTGCTCGGACGTACGCAGCGCGGTGACGATGGCGGCGCCCGTGGGCGTCACGAGCTCGCCAGCGACTGGTGCAGGCATGAGGGCGATATTGCCCGCCTGGCACAGGTTGACGACAGCGGGGACGGGAATGGGCATAAGGCCGTGGGCACAGTGGATGGTTCCGTGGCCCTCGGAGAGCGACTCGACAACGATGTCCTCAATACCCAGGTCATCGAGGCAGATGGCGACAGAGCAGACGTCGACGATGGAATCGACGGCGCCTACCTCGTGGAACATGACGGTCTCGGGCGTTTTGCCGTGGGCCTTGGCCTCGGCGGCGGCGAGCGCGGTAAAGATGACGAGCGCACGACGCTTAGCGCCATCGCTTAGCTGCGAGCCGTCGATGATGGCGGTGACGTCCGCCAAAGAACGATGGTGATGGTGGTGGGCGTGATGATGGCCCTCGTGGCCATGGGCGTGGTTCTCATGGTCGTGCTCATGACAGTGCTCGTGTTCGTGCTCACCATGATCATGATGGTGGTGCTCGTGCATATGCTCGGCAGCTGCTTCGTTGCCGTAGAGCCAGGCCATGTCGTGGTCGTGGTTCTCGAGCTCCTCTGCCAGCTGAACGTCAAAGTCGCAGGCGTCGATGCCATGCTTGTTTACGCGTGTGACGGCAATCTCAAAGCCGCCGACCGGAAGCGTGGCGAGCTGCTCGCGCAGATGCTCCTCGCTGGCGCCCAGGTCGAGCAGGGCCGCGACGGTCATGTCGCCGCTGATGCCCGAGGTGCCGTCGATGATAAGCGTGTGCTGATGGTTGGACATGGAATGCTCCTTAACGGGCGCGGGATGTGCCGGCGCTCAGATGATTGATAAGACTTGCCTGGTAGGCGGCGCCAAAGCCGTTGTCGATATTGACGACCGAAACGCCGCTGGCACAGGAGTTGAGCATGGCGAGCAGCGCGGCTACGCCACCAAAACTTGCGCCGTAGCCAACGCTGGTGGGAACGGCGATGACCGGACAGCTCACCAGACCGCCGATAACGCTCGCCAGCGCGCCCTCCATGCCGGCGATGGCGATGACCACCTGCGCCTGGGCAAGTTCCTCGGCGTGCGCGAGCAGGCGGTGCAGGCCGGCGACACCTACGTCGTAGAGGCGGTCGACCTCGTTGCCATAGAACTCGGCCGTCAACGCGGCTTCCTCGGCGACGGGCAGGTCGCTCGTGCCGGCGCAGGCGACGACGATGCGTCCGTTGCCGGTAGGGGAGGGCTTACCGCCCACGAGGGCGAGCTGGGCGTCCGGGACATATCCCAGGTCGATGTCGTTGCCGAGAAGCTCAGCGATGCGCGCGGCTTTTTCGGCATCCAAGCGTGTGACCAGGATGCGCTCCTGGCCGGCATCGAGTAATGCTTTGATAATGGCGGCAATTTGCTCGGCGGTTTTACCGGCACCGTAGACAACCTCGCCGGCTCCCTGGCGCACTCCGCGCGAAAGATCGAGCTGCGCAAAGCCCAGATCAGCGGTCGGAGCCGTCTGGATGCGCGTAAGGGCGACAGCCGGGGTGACTGATCCGCCGGCAACATCGCTCAGCAGCTGCTCAAGATCTCGCTTATCCATATATGTTCCCTTCGACGGCGCAAAGTCTAGCACTCAAAGGGTATGTTTCCGAACACTAAGACAAAATTGTTCGGAAACTATAGGACAGACTGATTCAATTGTTGGGCGAACTTGCTAGTCACGCAGGATGATGTCCATGGCGAGCATCAGGTTGCGCTCGTCGATGGCAAACGGGGCGGCCTCGCGCGTCTCGGGCTTGGCGCAAAACGCGATGCCCGTGCCCGCGGCCTGAATCATGGGGATGTCATTGGCGCCGTCGCCGATTGCCACGGTATGGGCCATGTCGACACCGCACTCAACTGCCCAGTCCAGCAGCTGGATGAGCTTGGACTCCTTGGTCACAATGTCTGCCGCCAGCTTGCCCGTGAGCTTGCCGTCCACGACTTCCAGGCGGTTGGCCAGGCAAAAATCGATGCCCGCGGCGGCCACGATCTTATCGGCGACCTCGTGGAAGCCGCCGCTCACCACGCCGACCTTCCAACCCTTGCTGTGCGCCGAGCGCACAAGCTCCAGCGCGCCGGGGGTAAACGTCACGCGCGCAAAGGTGCGCTCGAACACGCTCTCGTCCAAGCCGGCAAGCAGCCCCACACGCTCCTCGAGCGCCTGCTTAAAGTCGAGCTCGCCGCGCATGGCGCGCTCGGTGATCTGCGCTACCCGCTCGCCCACGCCGGCCTCCTCGCCCAACAGGTCGATGACCTCCTGGTTGATGAGCGTGGAGTCGATATCCATAACAATGAGGCGTGCAGTCATGACGGGCCTTTCCAAGTGCTGTTTTATTGGGGCATATTGTCGCACGTGACGAGCGCGGGCGGGTGCCGCGGTGCGTCAATTGTTTCGTCTCCGTCAAGTCTTTGGGCAGGAGCTACTTTTCCGCGGCACATCGACACAGGTGCGATAAGATAGAACGCCATGTCTGGCTGCGCGGTTTACGCAGGCTGGGCAAATCTGTACGACGCCGCCCGGAACGACACGGGGCGGCACAGATCCATAAAGGAGGATCACTGGTATGAGCCAGACCCGTCCCATCGACGAGCATTCCATGCACACCCGTACCTGCGGCGAGCTTCGCCGCGAGAACGTGGGCGAAGAGGTCACCCTCACCGGTTGGGTGAGCCGTCGCCGCGACCACGGCGGCCTTATCTTCTGCGATCTTCGCGACCGCGAGGGCATCACGCAGCTCACCTTCGACCCCGAGCACTCCGACGGCGACGCCTTTAAGATCGCCGAAACCATGCGTCCCGAGTGGCCCATCAAGATCCACGGCGTCGTGCGCTCCCGTGGCGAGGAGACCACCAACACCAAGCTCGCGACCGGCGAGATCGAGGTCCTGACCGACCACGCCGAGGTTCTCAACACGTCCGTCACCCCGCCGTTCCAGATCGAGGACGGCATCGAGACCAGCGAGGACACCCGCCTGCGCTATCGCTATCTGGACCTCCGCCGTCCCGAGATGATGGCCAACCTCAAGCTGCGCTCCGACTTTACCTTTGCCATTCGCGAGGCACTGCACAACCGTGAGTTCATGGAGGTCGAGACGCCCTCCCTGTTCAAGTCCACGCCCGAGGGCGCCCGCGACTTCATCGTTCCCAGCCGTATCCAGCCGGGCAACTTCTACGCCCTGCCGCAGTCCCCGCAGCTTCTGAAGCAGCTGCTCATGGTCGGTGGCGTTGAGCGCTACTACCAGGTTGCCAAGTGCTTCCGCGACGAGGACCTGCGTGCCGACCGTCAGCCCGAGTTCACCCAGGTCGATATCGAGATGTCCTTCGTGGACCAGAACGATGTCATGAGCGCGCTCGAAGAGGTTCTTGCCGATGCCTTCGGTCGCATGGGTGTCGAGATGCCCACGCCGCTGCGTCGCATGAACTACTGGGATGCCATGGACACCTATGGCTCCGACAAGCCCGATACCCGCTATGGCATGCACCTGGTCGACCTGACCGACATCTTTGCCAACTCCAAGTTCAAGGTCTTTGCGACTGCCGCAAACGAGGAGGGTTCTGTCGTCAAGGCCATTAACGCCAAGGGCGCCGGTGCCTGGGCACGTGCCAAGATCGATAAGCTCGCCGGCGTGGCCTCCACGTTTGGCGCCAAGGGCCTGGCCTGGATCGCCTTCCGCGAGGACGGCTCCATCAACAGCCCCATCGTCAAGTTCTTCTCGGACGAGGAGATGGCCGCTCTGCGCGAGCGCATGGACGTCGAGCCCGGCGACCTTGTGATGTTTGCCGCCGGCCCGCGCCTGCTCTCTGACGAGATCCTGGGCGGCATGCGCTCCCACATGGCCAACGCGCTCGAGATCAAGCGCGAGGGCCACGACTTCCTGTGGGTCGTCAACTTCCCGCTGTTCCACTGGGACGAGGATCGCAAGGCCTATGCTGCCGAGCACCAGCCCTTTACCCTGCCGACCGAGACCGACATCGCCAAGATCGAGGCCGATCCGCTGGCAGCCGGTTCGTGCACCTACGACTTTGTCATGGACGGCTTTGAGGCCGGCGGCGGCGGTATGCGTATCCACAACGCCGAGATGCAGATGTCCATGCTCAAGCTCCTGGGCTTTACCGAGGAGCGCGCCGAGTCTCAGTTTGGCTTCCTCATGGAGGCCCTCAAGTTTGGTGCGCCCCCGATGGGCGGTTTCGCTCTGGGCCTGGACCGCGTGTGCATGCTGCTCACCGGTTCCGACTCCATCCGCGACGTCATGGCGTTCCCCAAGACGGCCAGCGGCTCCGACCTCATGTCGGGCGCCCCGAGTGCCGTTTCCGGCGCCCAGCTCAAGGACGTCAGCCTGCGCCTGATGTAGGCAAGCGGCTACATATTGCCCGTAACGAGGGAAGGACGCGCGCCTTCCCTCGTTTTTTATGCGCGGGCGTTGCGAGGGCATAGGTTGACTGGGCGTCGCGGAAACTGCGACCCGGAATTTGCGTCCAAAACGGGTCGCAGTTTCCCAAACAGGGTCCTTTTGGAAACTGCGACCCAGAATCCAGCCAAATAACGGGACGCGCTTTCCGGTTGAGCCTTCTGGCGGAAACTGTGTCCCATCATTGACGCTCGAAATGGGATGCGATTTCCATCCCGCCCTCAACAAGCATCTAACGCTACAATAACTACCACGTGGCTGGGTTTTGCCGGCCGATGTGCGATGTCGCGGGAGGGGACATGGTCGAGTTTACGAAGACGATTAAAGATCCGTTGGGATTACATGCCCGCCCGGTTGCGCTGCTCTATGATATTATCGCCAAGCATCGTAGTGACGTGTCGGTCAGCATTGGCGACCGTCATGTCGATGGTCGCGACGTGATGGGCCTGATGGCCCTCTATGGCGAGTGCGGCGAGGATGTCGTGTTCCGCGTTTCGGGCGTGGATGAGGCTTCCTGCGTCACGTCGATCAGAAACCTCTCGCTTTAAGCATGACAGGGCGCGGCAAAGGACAGCTCTTTGCCGCGCCCTTTTGTTTCATATAGGAAACTTTTTCGAAATCTGAATGGGGACCCTTTCCAAAAAGTTAACCACGTGTTAGTTTACTAAAGCGAACATAGACGTGGTTAACTTTTGCCGCGTCGATGTTAAGGACGAACTGACGTTAGGAGCCACTCATGTCTTGCGGACCGCAGATGCCGGCAATGCCGCTTTCGATGGTAAAAGCGGGCGAAACCGTGCGCGTGTCTCGTGTAAAGGGCAATGAGGATATGAAGCACCACCTCAAGGACCTCGGCTTTGTCGAGGGCAGCGAAATCCACGTGGTGAGCTCGAGTGGCGCCAATATCATCGTCACTGTGCTGGGCGCACGCTTTGGCATCGATTCCAAGGTTGCCATGCACATCATGACCGTCGGTTAGTCGACGGTATTTCTGTACGCACTGAAAGGGGGACAAGTAAATGAAGACGTTGGGTGACGTTAAGGTGGGCGAGAGCTCCACCATCATCAAGCTTCACGGTGAGGGTGCGCTTCGCCGCCACCTTATGGACCTGGGGCTCATCAAGGGCACTTCGTTCAAGGTCGTGAAGGTTGCACCGCTCGGTGATCCGGTCGAGATCAACGTGCGCGGCTACGAGCTTTCCATCCGCAAGGAGGAGGCCGCCGTCGTCGAGGTCCAGTAAGGGCTCACGGCGTATATTTCTGCAGATAAAGTTAGGTATTTCTAACTTAATGCAACATCTTTGAAGCACATTATCCAGCCTGCGCGGAGAAAGCAGCGCGGGCACACAAGGAAGAAGGATTGAATGGCGGATTCTCAGATCCATGTCGCGTTGGCGGGTAACCCCAACTGCGGCAAGACCACGCTTTTCAACCTGATCACCGGCGCCAACGGCTACGTTGGCAACTGGCCCGGCGTCACGGTTGAGAAAAAGGAGGCCAAGCTCCTAAGCGACAAGAACGTTACCATCACGGACCTCCCTGGCATCTACTCGCTTTCCCCCTACAGCCCCGAGGAGCAATGCTCGCGCGATTACCTCATGAGCGGCGAGCCCGATGTTGTCGTCCAGGTTGTCGATGCCACCAACCTCGAGCGCAACCTGTACCTGGCGCTTCAGGTTATCGAGACCGGCCTGCCCGTGGTCGTTGCCCTCAACATGGCCGACTTGGTCGAGAAGAACGGCGACAAGATCGACACGGACAAGCTCTCCAAAAAGCTCGGCTGCCCGGTTATGATGATCTCGGCCCTTAAGAACAAGGGCATCAAGGAGCTGTTCGAGCAGGTCAAGAAGTCCGCTGCTTCCAAGGGCCAGGTGCCGGAGCACAAGTTCGACTCCTCCATCGAGGACGTTCTGGGCCACATCGAGAATAACCTGTCTGCAAGCGTTCCCGCCAACAAGCGCCGCTACTATGCCGTCAAGCTGTTCGAGCGCGATGCGGACGCCTGCAAGCTCATCAACCTCACCAAGGAGAAGGCCGCTCGCGTCGAAGAGCTGGTCGCTCAGTGCGAGCAGGACTGCGACGATGACGCTGAGTCCATCATCACCGGCGAGCGCTACGGCGTCATCGCGCACATCATCGACGAGTGCCTCACCAAGGCCCCGGCCAAGATGAGCACCTCCGAGAAGATCGACCGCGTGGTTACCAACCGTATCCTGGGCTTGCCGATCTTTGTGGTCATCATGTTCTGCGTGTACTACATCGCCGTTTCCACCCTGGGCGGAACGGTGACCGACTTCACCAACGATCAGCTCTTTGGCACCGACGGTTGGTATGTGCTCGGTCAGGGCCGCGATGCTTACGATGAGGCTGTCGAGGCCGCGGGTGACGACGCCGACTCGGTCGACCCGGCACAGTACGGCCCCTATGTCCCGGGTATCACCACCATGGTGCACGACGCCCTCGTGGCGGGTGGCACCGAGGACGGTGGCCTGGTCGATTCGCTGGTCTGCGACGGTATCGTTGGCGGCCTGGGCGCCATCTTCGGCTTTGTGCCGCAGATGTTCCTGCTGTTCGTGATGCTGTCCTTCCTGGAGGACTGCGGCTACATGGCCCGCGTCGCCTTTATCATGGACCGCGTGTTCCGCCGCTTTGGCCTGTCCGGTAAGTCGTTCATCCCCATGCTCGTGTCCTCAGGCTGCGGCGTCCCCGGCGTCATGGCCACCAAGACCATCGAGAACGAGAAGGACCGCCGCATGACGGTCATGACCACCACGTTCATCCCCTGCGGCGCCAAGCTGCCGATCATCGCCCTGCTCATGGGCTCCATCATTGGCGATTCTTCCACCACGGCCGCATGGATCAGCCCGCTTTTCTACTTCCTGGGCGTCTTTGCCGTCATCGCCTCGGGCCTCATGCTCAAGAAGACCAAGCTCTTCGCCGGCCGTCCGACCCCGTTTGTCATGGAGCTTCCTGCCTACCACTTCCCGGCGATCCGTTCCTGGGCGCTGCACGTGTGGGAGCGCTGCTGGGCCTTTATCAAGAAGGCCGGCACGGTCATCTTTGCGTCCACCGTCGTCGTTTGGTTCCTCTCCAACTTTGGTAGCTATAACGGTTCCTTTGGCTTCCTGCCTGCGATGGACGGCATCCCCGAGGAGTTTATGGACTACTCCGTGCTTGCCATGCTGGGCAACCTGGTCGCTTGGATCTTCGCCCCGCTCGGCTTTAGCACCTGGCAGGCCACCGCGCTGACTGTCTCTGGCCTCGTCGCCAAGGAGAACGTCGTCGCCACCGCCGGCTCGCTGCTGTCCGTCGCCGACGCGGGCGAGACCGACCCGAGCCTGTGGACCGCGTTTGCCGGCATGTTCCCCACCATGGGCGCTTGCGTCGCCTTCGGCGCCTTCAACCTGCTGTGCGCTCCGTGCTTTGCCGCCATTGGCACCATCCGCAACCAGATGGATTCCGGCAAGTGGACTGCGATCGCCATCGGTTACGAGTGCGCCTTCGCTTGGGTGATCGGCCTGTTCATCAACCAGTTCTACAACTTGCTTGTTCTTGGACAGTTTGGTATCTGGACGATTGTGGCCATCGTGCTGCTGGTTGCGATGCTCTTCCAGATCTTCCGTCCCATGCCCAAGCATGCATGGACCGACGAGGACGAGACCAACACTGCTTCCGCCGCAGTTTCCGCTTAAGTCCGAATAAGGATTAACCCCTTTCCACGAGCCCGGGTGTCCCAGCGACACTCGGGCTTTTTGGTGGGGGAGATATGGCGTTTCCGCAGATAAAACTGACCAAATTCAACTTGTCCCTTTTTGGTAGGTGGAGAATGGGGTAAAGTAAGTGATGGTTAACTAGAGGAGGCTTGCTATGGCACCTATCGATATTGTTGTACTGGCTGTTATCGGCGTTGCGTTTGTCGCCGTGTGCGTGCGCATCTACCGCAAGGGCACCTGCGCCGACTGCGCTCAGGGTGGCGTTTGCACGGGGCATTGCTCCAACAAAAAGACGTGCGCTGCACTTAAGGGCGTAGACAAAATCGCCGAAGACTTGGGCCGCGGTATTCATTAGTCGACCGGCGTTTGGGCATGTTTGACTACGGATACGGCAGTTGCTGATACGATAGGTACGTTAGCAACTGCCGCCGAGCGGCTCAAACGAAAGGAAGCCTAGTATGGAGTCCTCCGCCTATCCGATGCTCTTTAGCCCGATCAAGGTCGGTACGACCGAGGTCAAGAACCGCGTCTTTATGCCGCCGGTATCCACCAACCTGGCCGATCATGGCTATGTGACCGACGACTTGGTCGATCATTACCGTGCCCGCGCCAAGGGCGGCGTGGGCCTGATCATCACCGAGGTCGTGACGGTCGAGCCCACCTATACCTATCTGCCGGGTGACATGTGCTGCTACGACGACACGTTTATCCCCGGCTGGGAAAAGCTCGCCGCGGCCGTCCACGAGTATGGCTGCAAGATCATGCCGCAGCTCTTCCACCCCGCCTACATGGCCTTTAACATTCCGGGCACGCCGCGCCTGATCGCTCCGTCCTTTGTGGGCCCGTCTTACGCCCGCGAGGCACCGCGCCCCATCACGGTCGATGAGATTCACGAGCTCACGCATCAGTTTGGCGACGCTGCCGTGCGTATGCAGAAGGCCGGTGTCGATGGCGTCGAGGTCCATGCGGCGCACGCCCACGGCATGCTCGGCGGCTTTTTAACCCCGCTCTATAACAAGCGTACCGATGAGTACGGCGGCTCGCTCGACGCCCGTATGCGCTTCCTGCTCGAGGTCATCGCCGAGATTCGCGAGCGCTGCGGCAAGGACTTTATCATCGACGTCCGCATCTCGGGCGATGAGTACACCGATGGCGGCCTGACCCTCAACGATATGATCTACGTCTCGCGTCGCCTGGAGAAGGCCGGCGTCGACATGATTCATGTGTCGGGTGGTACCACCATCAAGCGCGGCTCCGCAATTCCCGCCGCCGGTACCCAGCAGGCCTCGCATGCCGCCTGCTCGCGCGAGATCAAAAAGCACGTCAACATTCCCGTCGCCACCGTCGGTCGCATCAACGAGGCCTGGATCGCCGAGGAGCTGATCGAGGACGGTGCTGCCGACATCTGCATGATGGGCCGCGCCAATCTGTGCGATGCCGAGTTCTGCAATAAGGCCGCTGCCGGTAACGCCGACGACATCCGCCCCTGCATTGGCTGCCTGCGCTGCCTGAACGGCATTATGTTTGGCAAGCGCATCTCCTGCACCGTCAACCCCGATGTTGAGCGCGACGAGGCCGGCTACGAGCCTGCCGCCGAGGCCAAGAACGTACTGGTTGTGGGCGCTGGTCCTGCGGGCATGGAGGCAGCCTACATTGCCGCCAAGCGCGGCCATAACGTGGTGCTCGTGGACAAGCAGGATGAGCCGGGCGGCGAGATGCGCATCGCGGCCGTTCCGCCAGCAAAGCAAGAGCTCACCCGCGTGATCAAGTATCAGTACCGTCGTCTGGCCGAGGCGGGCGTGAAGTGCATATTTGGCACCGAGCTTACTGCCGAGGACATTAAGCGCGACTATGCCGGCTATGAGGTCGTCCTGGCTTATGGCGCCGAGCCCATCGCTCCGGCCTTCATGCAGGGCTTTAAGCAGGTTATGACGGCTGACGACCTGCTTGGTGGCAAAGCTTTCCCGGGCAAGAAGATTGTCATCGTGGGCGGCGGCACCGTTGGTTGCGAGACGGCCGACTACCTGGCCCCGTTGGTCAACGATCTGTCGCCGGCCAATCGCGACGTCACCGTCATCGAGATGACCAAGACGCTCGCCGCCAACGAGGGCGGCGCCGGTCGCGCGGTGCTCATCACGCGCATGCTCTCCAAGGGCGTTCACGTGCTGACCGAGGCCAAGGTGACCGAGATTACCGAGGACACCATCAGTTACGAGAAGGACGGCGAGGTCCACACCATCACCGGTGCCGATACGCTGGTGCTTGCCATGGGCTATCGTCCCAACACCAAGCTTGCCGACGACCTTGCCGCTGCCGGCGTTACCACCCACGTGCTGGGTGACGCCAACAAGTGTGGCAACATCCGCGACGCCATCGGCGACGGCTACAAGGTTGCCTGCGAGCTCTAGCCAACCCCTTGGTGCATGGGGCTGTCCCCGCGGCACCAGTCGCTAGATAGCAAAATGCGGCGGCCGCCCCGGGGTTCGGGACGGCCGCCGCTTGGTGGTGTTATGCTGGGGGCGCAAGTGGGCTCGTTCGCCCCGCAACGGAGGGGGTGGGGGGTGGGGTAGGATTT
>CAMQHB010000057.1:0-11985 GCA_947001545.1 uncultured Collinsella sp. | reverse complement strand
GACACGTTGGAGCACCGTTCCTCCACGCGTGCCTTTGCGCGTGATGACGACGACCGTCCCGTGGCGGTGACCGACGAGCAGCGTGCGGCGATTCTGCATGCGGCGAGTCGCGCGCCGTCGGCGGGCGCCATGATGATGTATTCCATCGTGAGTATTCGCGAGCAGGCCACGCTCGATCGCCTGGCCGACCTGTGCGACCACCAGCCCATGATCGCCAAGGCGCCCTGGGCACTCATATTTGTGGTCGATTATGCCAAGTGGATCGATCTGTTTGAGCACGTGGGCTGCTTTGAGCCCGAGTTTGTAGAGCGCACGGGTAAGGCGCCCCGCCGCGCGCCGGGTTTGGGCGACTTTGCCATCGCGGCCCAGGACGCCGTGATCGCCGCGCAAAACGCCGTGGTTGCCGCCGAGGCTCTGGGCCTGGGGAGCTGCTATATCGGTGATATCGTCGAGAATGCCGAGGAAGTTGCCGAGCTGCTCGATCTGCCGCCCTATACCATGCCGCTGTCGATGCTCATCATCGGCACGCCCCGTAAGGAGCGTCCGGCCATTGCGCATCCCGTGGTGAACCTGGTGCACGAGGGGCGCTACTGCCGCGCGGATGCCGCGACCATGGACGCGCAGGTGGCCGAGATGGACGCGATGTTCCGTCCGCATGCCCGCGAGGTAGGCGAGCGCGTGGTGGATATCTACACCCGCAAGCACACGAGCCCCTTTATGGTCGAGATGAGCCGTTCCATGGAGTGGTGGTTCAAAAACTGGCTCGGCAAGTAACGAATGCGGCGATGTGACAAAGGGACAGTCCCTTTGTCACATTCCATATCGCCGCGGTAGCCTAAAGACTGTATAAATCTTTATCTAGCTGGGAAAACAGTGCATTAAAACATGGGCCGATTACCTATAATCCCTTCGAACATTAAAGTTGGGAGGAAACCGGCTTATGGAACAAAAGGCCAAGGAGGCAGCCTCGCACGCTGCGATTCCTGTGAGCATCTCGGCGATGCTCGTCACGCTGGGCGTGGTGTACGGCGATATCGGCACCAGCCCTATGTATGTAACCAAGGCGCTCGTTGCCGGCAACGGCGGCATCGGAAGCGTGACGGAGGAGTTCGTGCTCGGCGCGCTCTCCCTTGTCGTGTGGACGGTCACGCTGCTGACCACCATCAAGTATGTGCTCATCTCGCTGCGCGCCGATAACCATGGTGAGGGCGGCATCTTTGCCCTGTACAGCCTGGTCAAGCGCTGCGGCAAGTGGCTTATCATCCCCGCCATGCTGGGTGGCGCCGCGCTGCTCGCCGACGGCATCCTGACGCCGGCCGTTACCGTTACCACGGCCATCGAGGGCCTGCGCACCATCCCGGCGGTCCATGCCGTGCTGGGCGATGACCAGGGCCGCGTCGTCGCCATTACGCTCGCCATCATCATCGCGCTCTTTTTGGTGCAACGCATCGGTACGGCCAAGATCGGTCACGCCTTTGGCCCCATCATGACGCTGTGGTTCCTGTTCCTGGGCGGCACGGGTTTGTTTTTTGTCTTCCAGCACCCCGCCGTGCTGCTGTGCCTCAACCCGGTGCGCGGCATCGCCTTTTTGCTGAGCCCCAACAACCACGCGGGCATCATGATTCTGGGCAGCTGCTTCCTCGCCACCACCGGTGCCGAGGCGCTCTACTCCGACATGGGCCACGTCGGCCGCGGCAACATCTACGCCACCTGGCCGTTCGTTAAGTGCTGCCTGCTGCTTTCCTATATGGGCCAGGGCGCTTGGCTTATGAACAACGCTGCCAACCCCGAGCTCATGGGCATTGCCGACCTCAACCCGTTCTACCAGATGCTCGCCCCGGGCCTGCGCCCGTTTGCCGTAGGCCTTTCCACCGTTGCGGCCATCATCGCCTCGCAGGCGCTCATCACCGGCGCATTCTCGCTGGTGTCCGAGGCCAGCCGTCTGGACCTTATGCCGCACATGCAGGTCTTCTACCCTGCCGAGACCAAGGGCCAGCTCTACATCCCCATGGTCAACAACGTCATGCTTGTCGGCTGCGTCATCGTGGTGCTGCTGTTCCAGAACTCGGCGCATATGGAAGCCGCCTACGGCCTTGCCATTACGCTGACTATGATGTGCACCACGCTGCTGCTCTTCTTCTACCTGCACGAGGAGCGCAAGCTCAAGGTTGCTCCGTGGATCTTCGCGGCCTTCTTCCTTTTGCTCGAAGGCTTCTTCTTCGTGAGCTCGCTCACCAAGTTCTTCCACGGCGGCTACTTCACCATCCTCATGGCTGCACTCATCATGGGCATTATGGTGTGCTGGTACAACGGCACGGCGGTCGAGCAGCGCCAGTTTACGCTGCTGCCGCTGCGCAGCTACCTGCCGCAGCTCAAGCGCCTGCGCGACGACGACCGTTACGAGCGCATGAGCGACAACGTCGTGTACCTGACCAAGGACACCCATACCGACTACATCGACCGCGATATCGTCTACTCGATCTTGGACAAGCATCCCAAGCGTGCCCACGCCTGGTGGTTTGTGAACGTCGAGACCATGGACGAACCGCACACCTTTGCCTATTCGGTCGAGACGTTCGGCACCGACTACGTGTTCCGCGTGCATCTTTACCTGGGCTACAAGATCAACCAACGCGTCAATGCCTACCTGCGTCAGGTTGTTCAGGACCTGGCTGCCACCGGCGAGCTGCCGCCGCAGACGCATGACTACTCGGTCTACAAGGATCCGGGTAACATCGGTACGTTCAAGTTCGTCCTGATCCGTAAGCTTCTGGCGCCCGAAAGCGATGTGGAGCCCAGCGAGCGTACGGCCATCACGCTCAAGTACATCATCCGTCGCGCCGCCGGCACGCCTGCGCGTTGGTACGGCCTGGAGAACTCCAACGTGAGCTTTGAGTACGTGCCGCTGTTCACCAAGTTCAAAGCCGTGAACAAGATGCAGCGCCTGGCCCCCAACGAGCGCCCGTAGTCGACGCTCGAGGTTTGTCTGCGAACGGGCGGGCTTGTATTGATGGGGATTGAGTCCTGGGAGGAAACCATGGATGCAAAGGTGCTTGACGGTTGCGATTTTGCGACCGAGCTGGTGCGTGAGGCGCGCGTCGACGCCGCCGAAGATCGGTTCTTTACGAATCGTGCCAACATGGACATGGCCGATCGCGTGATTTCGATCGTGGTGACGGTGCTTGTCGCGGCGTGCGTGTGCGCACTGCTCGCGCACGTGCTGTTTGTCTAACGACCGCAGGTTGCAAAGGCTTTACACTTGGAACCACCACAAGGGGAAACCACCACAAGGGTGCCTGTCCCCTTTGTGGTGGTTTTTGTTTTTGAGAGAGGGGCGGGACGCTGATGGACGTTCGTACGGACGGCGATATTGCCGATAGTTTTTGGTGGCGGCGCACAACGCTGACGCGCCGCACTCCTCTGTATGACGCCTGCGTATCGGTGGGGCTGCTGGTCGCGGCGACGATTGTGGGCGCGCTGCTCGACCATCCGGGTCTCGCGCCGAGCATCATGATCGTCTATGTGTTCGCCGTTCAGCTGTGCGCATTCTTTACCTGGAGTCGCCTGTATTGCTTGCTGAGCTCGGCTGCCGCCGTGGCGCTCTACAACTTTTTGTTTGTCGACCCGCGCTACTCGCTGTCGCTTATCGACCGCGGCTATCCCGGCATGTTCTTCATCATGTTCGTGGTTTCGCTTGTGTCGAGCTCGATTGCGTTGGCCCTGCGCCGCGCCTTGGCACAGGCTGCCGCCAGCGACCGCCGCACGCATATGGTGCTCGAGACCAACCGCATGCTGCAGCGGTGCGCCGATCAGCATCAGATCGTTCACGCCATGGCCACGCAGCTGGCGCGTCTTTCGGGCTGTCCGGTTGTGTGGTACAGCGCCGACGCCGAGGGCGATGACCTGCTGCCGCGTGCGACGTACACGGCCGTGGGCGATGCCGCCCCGGTGCACGAGCTGGCGCCGCAGATGCCGCCGAGGCTCTCGGCGTCCGCCTACGTGGGAACGCCGCTCGACGCCACGTTTGGCGGTTCGGCGTTTTATGGCATCTACCTGACGGTTCGCACGGGCGACGGCTTCGTGCGCTCGGGCGACCCCGCCTCGGTGGTGGGCGTGCTGGCTATCGCTGCCGAGCCCGACGTGCTGACGCACGAGGAGCGGACACTTGCCGATGCCATCGTGAGCGAAGGCGAGCTGGCACTCGATCGCGCCCGCGCCATGGAGGCCCGTGAGGAGGCGGCGGTGCTCGCCAAAAACGAGCAGCTGCGCGCCAACCTGCTGCGTTCCATCTCGCACGACCTGCGCACACCGCTCACCAGTATTTCGGGTAATGCCGACGTGCTGCTCGACCAGGGCTCGACCGGCACCGCCGTGCTCGACGCCCAGACGCGCCGCGGCCTGCTCCTGTCCATTCGCTCGGATGCGCAATGGCTCAACGCCACTGTCGAGAATCTGCTCGCTATCACCAAGCTCGAGGGTGGCGGCATGCATCTGTCGACCACGCTCGAGCTCATGGACGATATCGTCGAGGAGGCACTGCGCCACGTGAACCCTGCCGTGCGCGAGCACGACCTTAAGGTGGTGCCGTGCGACGAGCCGGCGCTCGTCAACGTCGATGCGCGTCTGATGGTGCAGCTGGTGGTCAATCTGGTGAACAACGCCATCACCTATACGCCCGCAGGCTCGCATATCGTGATTTCGATTGGCGTCGACGATGGACGCGTGGCGTGCTCGGTGGCCGATGACGGCCCGGGCATTGCGCCCGAGGACCGCGAGCGGATCTTTGAGTCGTTCTACACCGCCAACCATGGTCTTGCCGATAGCCACCGCAGCGTGGGCCTAGGTCTTTCGCTCTGCCGCTCCATTGCGTTGGCGCATGGCGGTAGCATAGAGGTTGCCGCGGCGGACCCGCACGGCTCGGTCTTTACGATTGAGCTTCCCGTCGCCGACGTTTCGTTTGATAAGGAGTAGCGCTGTGCCGAACTCTGCCGTAAAACCGCTCATCTTGGTCGTTGAGGACGATCCCGCCGTTCGCAACCTTATCGTTGCCGCGCTCGAGGCGCACGGCTTGCGCCATATGGCCGTGGAGACCGCCCATGCCGCCATCGCCGCCGCCTCATCGCAGGCACCGAGTATTGTGCTGCTCGATCTGGGCCTGCCCGATATGGACGGCGTCAAGGTGGTGGAATCGGTGCGCGCATGGTCGGGTATGCCGATTATTGTGGTCTCGGCGCGCAGCGAGGATGCGGACAAGATTCGCGCGCTCGATGCCGGCGCCGACGACTACCTGACCAAGCCGTTTTCGGTCGAGGAGCTGCTCGCGCGCATTCGCACGACGCTCAGGCGCCTTTCGTATGCGCAGACGGGCGGCGTTGCCTCCGAGGGCTCGTTCGATACCGGTGAGCTGCATATCGATTTTGACGCCGGCATCGCCACGATGGATGGCGAGGAACTGCATTTGACGCCGATCGAGTACAAGCTCCTGTGCCTGCTGGCGCATAACGCCGACAAGGTGCTCACGCACCAGTCTATCTTGCACGAGATTTGGGGCACGGCAACTAAGAGCGACCTGGCGAGCCTGCGTGTCTTTATGGGCACGTTGCGTAAGAAGATCGAGTCCGACCCCGCGCATCCGCGCTATATCCAGACGCACGTGGGTATTGGTTACCGATTGGTCACCCAAGGCTAGATCGCCAACCACCATCCCAATATGAGTTGCGGTGAAATACGGTCTAAATTTGCCTAATTCCAGGCAAAACAGTCCGTATTCCACCGCAACTTTGTTATTTGCCCTTGGGCTTGCTGGCGTAGAACTTCTTCTTTTTGGGCTTGCCGGCGGGGGAGGGTTTGCCGGCAAAGTTCGCCTTGCCGTTGCCGGCCTGCGCGTGCGCGGGTACTGCCGCACGGGGCTTGCGGGCCTCGGTTCGCTCGGCAATTTCCTCGGCGCTAAAGCCGACTTCGGCCATGGCGTCCTCGATGGGCAGGCGGCGCACGATATAGCAATGGTGCACCTTCTGGTTGCGCGCGAAGTCCTCGGGGATGGTCTGCGCCGTAATGTCCTCCAGCACCACGCCCGCGCGTGCGAGCTTGCGCGTCTCGGGACGGAAGCCGCGCAGGTTGCAGCTAAAGATGGCATGCCCGCCCTGTGCGAGCAGGCGGGATACGCCGGCCAAAAGCTCAACATGGTCGCGCTGGACATCCCAGGTGCGGCGGCCCATCTTGGACGAGTTCGAGAACGTGGGCGGGTCGACAAAGATCAGGTCCCAGCGGTTGCGCGTCTGGCGCTGGTCACGAATCCAGGCGAGCACGTCATCGCGCACAAAGTGATGCTGCGGCCCGACAAAGCCGTTCTGACGCATATTGCGCTCGGCCCAGTCCAGATAGGTGTTGGAGAGGTCGACCGTCACGGTCTCCTCGACGCCGCCATCGGCCGCATAGCAGGTGGCGGTGCCGGTGTAGGCGAACAGGTTGAGGAAGCGGCGCGCCTGCTTGGCGTGCTCGCGCACCAGGTTGCGGGTGACGCGGTGATCCAGGAAGATGCCCACATCCAGGTAGTCGTCAAAGTTGACGGCAAAGGTGAGCCCGCCCTCTTCGATGAGCGGCAGGCGACGGCGCGCGATGTTGGCGCGCTCGCCCGAGCCACCCTTGCCGGCGCCCTGCTTGCCGTACTGCGAGCCGCCGCGCGAACGCATGCGGGCCTTGGCGTGCACGTGCTCGGCCGGAACATCCAGGATGCGCGGCGCGATGGCCAAGATGTCGAGCATACGGGCCTGGGCTAGCGCGGGATCGATGGTCTTAGGCGCGGCGTACTCGGCGATGACGAGCCAGCGGCCCGGCGTCTGCGGGCAGCCCTCGTACAGGTCAATGGCGGCGGAGTAGTCGGGCAGGTCGGCATCGTAGACGCGGTAGCAGCTCACGCCCTCGCGCTTGGCCCACTTGCGGCGCAGACGGGCATTCTTGCGCAGGCGGTTGGCGAACTGCTCGGACTCGGGGATGAGCACGGGCAACGGCTTGCCGTCACCCAGGTCGAGCATGGCGGCAGGCTCGGGCATGGCGGAAGCGGCGGCTTCGTCTTGAGCGTCTGCGGTCTGCTCCTTGGCATCTGCGCTGGTTGCAGCTTCGAATGCCGCGGCGGCGTGGTCGAGCGAGGGCCAAACCTCAATAGTTGCCTCTTCGTTATTGGGCATGATGGCGATCGAGCGCTCGGGCTCGGCGTGGAGCGCACGGGCCAGCAATCCGTCGCGGGTGAGCGCGGCGACCGGCGCGGCGGTGAGCTCAGGCGCGCGGCGCAGTTCGCCGATCAGCGTCATGGCGTCGTGCATGAGCGAAAGCGGGGTCTCGGTCGTGTCCGCGACCAGGGCGGCACCGGCAACGGCACCTGCGTGGTCCAGCACGGTGGCGGGCTTGGCGGCACAAAAGTCGACAAAACGCTTGTAGCCGGCGCACTTGACCATGCGCTCGGCAGTCTTGCGGGCGGCGGGGTCGATGTCTACGGCCACGATGCGCGCCTGGCGCTCGCGCGCTGCCGCCTCGCGTTCGCGCGCCTCGGCAAGCAGCTGCTCCCACAGAGCGGCGTCGTGCAGCTGCCAGCCCTCAAAGCCCCAGCGCTCGCGTGCGGCGCCCGGGGCGCGGTCGGTCAGAATGTTTACGGCTTCCAGCAACAGGCCGCCGCCGGCGCACGAGGCATCGATTAGCGTGGGAAGGGCTTCATTCTCGTAATCGTCGGCCGTCAGCTCGCGCTCGCACAGTGCGGTCCAGCCGACCTGCGCCAGCACCAGGGCGGCGTAGTCGGGGCGCAGCACGTGCGCGCCCTCGCCGGCACGAGTCGCTGCGGGCGGCAGACGTTTGAACAGCGGGTCGCCCGAAAGGTCCAGGCTGATGCTCGCGCGGCGCTGACGCAGTGAAAGCAGCAGGTGAACGTCGGGATCGGCGGCGTCGACATCGGCGCGACGGCCCGTGGTCTCGGCCAGACGGTCGCACAGCGCGTCCTTGGCGCGCAGGGCCGAGAAGCGCGTGTTGCGCAGCTGTTCGGTCACGCCGCGGGCGGTAATGGCGATGGTGGCGCCGGGGCGGACGATGTTCTCCCAGGCGATGTCGTAAACGCTATCGTACAGCTCGTCGGCATCTTGCGCCTCAAAGCGTCCGAGCACCGCAAACACGCGGCTGGCCAGGCGCGACCACAGGCATGCGCGATAGCCCTGCTCAAGCTCGCCCTCAAACGTGGCGCGGCCCTTTAGGCGGCGGACATGCGAAAGCCCGAGGCGTTTAAGCTCATCGGCGAGTGCGGACTCAAAGCCCTCGGGGCAGCTTGCGTAAAATTCCATGGGTGACCTCTCTGGTTGCGTCGCTCCATTATATGATGGATGCTTCGTTTGCCCTTATCCTCGAAAGGAACTCATATGATTGATGCGTGTCCCAAACCCGCTGTGCTCTTTTTTGACGTGGACGGCACGCTGACGTCGTTCGATCCCGACGATATGACCGATAAGGACTTCAATGCAGTCCATCCGTCGAAGGCTGTTGTCGATGCATTTGGTCGTCTGCGCGACGCGGGACACCAGGCATTTATCTGCACGGGTCGTCCCTTGTGGCTGATTGCCGATGGCCTGCGCGCGCTGAACCCGGCGGGTGTCGTTGCCATGGCGGGAGCGACGCTCGAGGTCGAGGGCCGCGTGGTGCATGAGGACTGCTTTGACGAGGACGTTATTGAGGAGCTTGCGCGCCGTATGGCCGCGGCAGGGATTGAGGCCTTTTTCGAGACCAACGTGGCTACTTTTGCCCTGGAACCCGCGGGTGTTGAGCAGTCGTCTCTGATCGGCACTTCTGTGGTGCACAGCACCGAGGAAATGCGCGTCGACGGCAGTCTGCGCGTGGGCAAGGTATGCCTCAATGTGCCCAGTTTGGCTCGCGTAGCCAACGATGACGGCTTTATCGATCGCGAGTTTGAGCTGTGCAACACCGGTGGCCAGAATCGCGAGCTGAGCCCCAAGGGCATTGACAAGGGCGTGGGCGTGGCGCGAGCGCTGGCGTATCTGGGCCGCACTGGCAACGCGCGCACCTTTGGCTTTGGCGATTCGGGCAACGACCTGGGCATGCTCGCCGCCGTCGAGACGGCCGTGGCCATGGGTAACGCCATGCCCGAGGTCAAAGCAGTCGCCGACTACGTGACCGACGATGTCGTACACGACGGCACCGTCACAGCGATGCAGCATTTCGGCCTCATCTAATGAATCCCGCGTTCTGACGTTTGCTCAAACTGCGACTCTTTGCTTTTGCATGCTCAATCGATTTATCAATCCAAACACTGAGGTGTTTATACCGTTCGCCGAGAAGATAAAAAACCGCAGTTCACGCCTTGATAAACGTAGGTAAAGTGTTTAGCAGTTTATCGGCCGTATGCTAACGAAAGGAATCAGGCAGATGGCAATCAAGGTGTTCGCTGACGGTGCAAACCTCGAGGGCATGCTCGACATGTACGAGAACGGCAACGTTCAGGGTTTCACGACCAACCCGTCCCTTATGAAGAAGGGCGGCGTGACGGATTACCGCGCGTTTGCCAAAGAGGTCTTGACCCACATCACCGATGTGTCCGTCTCGTTTGAGGTCTTTGCCGACGACGTCGAGACCATGGAGGTCGAGGCGCGCGAGATCGCTACCTGGGCCGAGAACGTCTACGTCAAGATTCCGTGCGTGACCACCAAGGGCGAGTCAACCGCCGAGCTTGTCCGCAAGCTTTCCGCCGACGGCATCAAGGTCAACGTCACCACCATCTTTACACCTAAGCAGGTCGATGAGATGGTCGAGGCCGTTGACACCGAGACGCCGTCCATCATCTCGCTCTTTGCCGGCCGCATCGCCGACACCGGCGTCGATCCCATTCCGTTTATGACGGAGTCGGTCAAGAAGGCCGCCGCCAAGCCCAACTGTGAGGTCCTGTGGGCGTCCACGCGCGAGCTCATCAACATTTACCAGGCAGAAGCCTGCGGTTGCCAGATCATTACGGTGCCCAACAGCATCCTGGCTAAGCGCAAGAACATCGGTCGCGACCCGTACGAGGTCTCGCTCGACACCGTGCGCGGCTTTGCCAAGGATATCGCCGCTTTGGGCTTCCATATCCTGCCGTAGCGCGAACACTGACTACGCCGCGGGTGCTCGCCCCGGCTTTCCTTTCCCTATCGCTCACGCGCTCCGCGAGGGTCGCGCTAGGCAAAGGAAAGGCCGGGGCTGCCGACACGAGCTTGCCAGCAAGTTGGCGCTTGGCTTCCATATCCTGCCGTGGGCAAAGGTACCCCCGCCTGCGCCGTGCAAAATTGAGAGTATTCAGCAAGGTAAAGGTCTTTATCAGTTAACCGAAGCATGGAACGGCCCCCGTTTTGGCTCTGATGACGCTAAAACGGGGGCTGTTCCATGCTTTTTCGTCTCTGAGGGGCATCCGGAACGGTGGAATTTGCAGAATACTCGCGATTTTGCACATTGCTACAGGGGGTACCTTTGCTTTGGCGGTTTACTTGCCCTGCACCATGGTGAGCGAGATCTTCTTGCGGTCGCGATCGACCTTTTCGACCCACACCTTGACCGTGTCACCGATGCGCACCACGTCGCTCGGGTGCTTGACAAAGCGGTTGGCCAGCTTGGAGATGTGCACAAGGCCGTCCTGGTGCACTCCCACGTCGACGAAGGCGCCAAAGTCGACGACGTTGCGCACCGTGCCCTTGAGCTCCATGCCGGGTTCCAGGTCGTCGATGGAAAGCGCCGAGCGGCTAAAGACCACCTCGGGCGCGTCGTCGCGCGGGTCGCGGCCGGGCTTCTTGAGCTCGTTGACAATGTCGATGAGCGTCAGGGTACCGCAGTTCAGGTCGCTTGCTAGCGCCGAGATGCTGCCCAGGCGGCGCTCGATGTCGGGCACGCCGCCGCGGCTGAGCTCGCTTGCCGCAACGCCGGCACGCTCCAGGACGGCCGTGGCCACCTCGTAGCTCTCGGGGTGGACGCTTGTCGCGTCGAGCGGGTTCTTGCCGCCGCTGATGCGCAAAAAGCCTGCAGCGTTGAGATATGCCTTGGGTCCCAGCTTGGGGACCTTCTTAAGCTGACGGCGATCGGTAAAGGCGCCGTTTTCCTCGCGGTAGGCCACGATGTTTTTGGCCACGCTCGACGTGATGCCCGATACGTATCCCAGCAGGCTCGCGCTCGCGGTGTTCACGTCGACGCCCACGCGGTTGACGACGTCCTCCACCACGTGGCCCAGAGTGCGCGAGAGCTCGGCCTGGTCAAGGTCATGCTGGTACTGGCCCACACCGATGGACTGGGGCGGAATCTTGACGAGCTCTGCCAGCGGGTCCTGCAGGCGGCGGCCCAAGCTCATGGCGCCGCGCACGGTGACGTCCAGGTCGGGATATTCCTGGCTGGCGAGCTCGGAGGCGGAGTACACCGACGCGCCGGCCTCGTTGACGATGGTGTATCGCAGTCCGGGTGCCTGCTCGGCAATGAACTCCGAGACGACTTCCTCGGTCTCGCGGCTGGCGGTGCCGTTGCCGATGACGATGGTGTTGACGCCGTCCTTCTTGACGAGGCGGGCGAGCTCACGCTTGGTGCCGGCGACGTCGTGGCGCGGCTTGGTGGGGTAGACCACGCCGTGGTCGAGCAGCTTGCCGGTCTCGTCCATGATGGCGACCTTGCAGCCGGTGCGGTAGCCCGGGTCGAGCGCGAGCACGCGGGCGCCGCGGACGGGGCGCGCCGAGAGCAGGCCCTCGAGATTCTTGGCAAAGACATTGATGGCCTCGGTCTGCGCGCGGACGGTGAGCTTGGCGCGGGCCTCGCGCTCCAGCGAGGGGGCCATGAGGCGCTTGTAACCGTCGGCGATGGCGGCGTCAAAGACGGGCGCGAAGACGCCCTGGCGTCGGGGCCAACGGCTGCCGAGGCGTGCCGTGGCGGCGGCGCCGTCGACGTTCACGCGCACGCGGAGCTTGCCCTCGCGCTCACCGCGGTCGA
>CAMQHB010000056.1:0-12105 GCA_947001545.1 uncultured Collinsella sp. | reverse complement strand
AAAGGACCCCTTTGCAGAGGTCCTAGTCAATTCAAGGTGGCGGGGAAGGGAATCGAACCCCTGACACGAGGATTTTCAGTCCTCTGCTCTACCAACTGAGCTACCCAGCCATTTGAGGTGTGCCTTGTTTCAAGGCTTGATTAGTATAACCAAGGACGCGTTCCGGTCAACCGAGAATTTTAAAAAAGTTTTTGAGCACAGCCTCGGTTCTATAAATCGGCACGTCAGAGGCATCAGCCGGCAGCAAGAAGTTTTTCGCTCAGAGCCGCACGGGCAAACTCACTTGGCGTCATCCCCTCGGCAGCCGCCCGTCGACGAATGGCCTCCTTCATTCCCAGAGGAATCTTGACCGACAGCGTTGCCGTCCCCTCACCTGAGAGCGGGGGCCGTCCATGCACGATCCCACCAACGGTGTGTTCGCCATCCGGAAACTCTCCGCGCTCGTACGACTCGCACCACGCGTCAATCATTTCATCCGTTACAACCTGACCATTAGCGGCCGTATACGTCTTGCCCATCATCGACCCCTTTGCCGAGCCTGTTCAATCTCCTGCCAAAATTTCTTCTGGACTGGAGACAAGGCATGAATGATAAGCCACCCACGGACAAGCTCGACCGCGACAAGCTCCACGCTTCGTCCGTCTGAGAGCCATCCAATTGCAAGCCATCTCGGCGGCTCGTCCTTCGGCTCGCGACGAATGCACTCAGTAACCGCAAGCCAAGCGCTAAGCACCTGCTTTTCCGTCAGGTGCTTTTTAGCGTTGGGATGGATCTCAACATCCATGCATCTTCTCCTCCATCTTACCCAATTTCGTATGACGAAAGTCCACTGTCGCCAATTCTTAAGCCGGCACGCGTTGGAGAGCAGGAGTCGAAACAATGATTGAAGGACGCTCTAGTACGGCCCAGGCGCCGAGGCAGGAGCACATGCGCCAAGGACGAACGTTTTCGTAGCGCGCGAGGATATTGCCGTCGCGATCGATGAAGGCGATGTCGATGGGATAGGCCATAAAACACGTATGGACCGAAGAGCAGCGTGGAAACGCCATGACGAGCGACAGGCCGTTGGCGGCAACCGGACGCCGTCCCAGCATGCCGCGCAGGCGCACGACAAACGACTCCGCCACCACAAACTCGGCCGGCGTCCAACCCAGCCTGTTGAGTGCCCGCGCGTAAGCGATGTAGGACGAGACCGCGGTCACATGACCACCCCCGGATGCCATGGATCGACCGTCACCGCGCGCTCGTGCGACAACGTTGTCGGCGCCCCCAGCGGAACGCCAGCGATGCTGAGAGAAGTCGGCCACGGCTCATAGTGCATGGTGCAGGTGTAGGTCCTAAACGTACCGGATAGGGAGAGCAGGCCACCATCTGATGCCTTCGCGCCTTGCTCGCTCGACACTTCGATCTGCAAGTCATAGCCTTCCATGGCATTCAGAATTTGAGTCTGGACCGTCGCCGAGGCATCGGCAGAGCTTTCGTCGCCCTCCCCCTCCGACGCCACGGCATGCGCTAGCACGATGTCGGGCACCACGCGGTCGAAGCGCGCGACAGCGCCGGCAAAGATCATGACGTTGTACACGATGAGTGCCAGCACCAGCAAAACGGGCGTAACCACTGCCATCTCCACCGTCGCTTGGGCGCGCTCCTCGCGCAGACGCATGCGGATACTCATTACGACCCACCGCCCAGAGCGCCAACCAGCGTGGCGACATCGACGGTGAGCGGGATGGAGCCGCCGCCGGGCAGAGGAATCTCCGCAAGTGTGAACACCGTACCGCTAATGGTGCGTTCGACTTGATATTCCAACGCCTCGCAAAGCGCCTTGGGATCGGTCACGCCCAACGGAATACTTCGCAGTTTGTCTTGCGCTTGAGAGAGACCCGCAATGTCAGACCCCGGACTCTTAATGACGTTGGCAGAATCGGTCAGCACCGGCTTTCGCAGGCGCAAGTCGCACGGTTCCAAACCCAGCGCCGCCACGGACGCCGAAACGGTATCGCCGAGCCACGATGCGATGGAGCCCAACGCGCCGCTGCCCCCTCCTAGGCCTTTAATCATCTCGTCCATAAGTTCGTCGGCCGAACCTTGAATATCACCGTATCCTACGAGCAGCCGTCCCCAAACATCCATGACGCCGTCGAGCACGCCGGCAACGCCGCCCGAGCGTTCCTTCAATGTCGAGAAAAATCGCGAAAGCACGTTGTTTTGCGCCGTCGCGTCATCGGGTGCCAGCACCGCGCCAGAGATAGCACCGCGATTGCCAAGCCTGACTGCCGTGTTAAACGAAGAGTTGAGCTCGTCGGGGCTCGAGATGGCACCCGTAACCGCAAAGGCGACCACGCCGTTGCGACCGGGCGGAGCGATACGCGGACGCTCGCCCGAAAGCTCCTTGATGGCCTGGTCAAACGTATTGCCCGCACGATCGGCCTCGTCTTCGGTCTGACGCTCGAGCTCGAGCTCTTTGTTGCGGCATTCGACGTAGTCTTCCAGAGCCTCTTTGAACTTGTCAAAGTGGTACTCGAAGCCGTTTTCGATGAACGATGGCGGCATGAGGGCGCTTCCAAGCGTAACCACGCCGAAGCCGCACGCTTCGCATGTATCACGACCATCATAATCAGCAACAGATGCCAGCCCACTCGGAGTCCCTTTCTGATAGACGGGGCATTCGACTCCATAATGCAGGTATGTTCTGCCGTCGTTGTTGCTTACAGGCCATGCGGCATCGGTGTAAAGTTCGGTCGGCCGCACCTCGTTTGGGACACGCGGCAATAGTGGGATATAGGCAGAAAACCGTTCGCCATCATCTTTTATGTATGCTCGATCGACCTCTTCAATCGCATAGGCATAGAACGCTTTTCGAGCGGCTGACTGCGCTTTCATCTCGACGCTCGATCCCTGAGGTTTTTCATTCGCCAAGCGCTGTCGGTAATAGGTTTTCGCGCGATCGAGCGCTATTTGCGGCTCCCATGTGATGCTCGACTTTTCATGACGGTTCTGGCTGTCAGATAGTTCTGCTAGTTTTTTCGCACGCTCCCACATACACGAGTACTTGCCAATCGAACTCTCGTCCGACCCGCCACAATCCGCCAGCCAAGCGCGCTCTTTAGCCTTCGCCGTGTCCTCAGAAGCCTTCCGCAGCTCCTCGGCCGCACGCTCTAAATCATCCGATGTGTCTTTAATGGCATCGGTCGAGATCTCGGACCCCTCGAGCGCAGCGAAGTCCGACTCGGATGTCCTGGGCACGGCAAGCGCCGTACCGGTATAGGTCACATTATCGGTATCCTGCGCCGAGACCGCCTGCGTGGCACGCGCGGCGATCAGATACGGCAGAGCCGTCTCGATTTTCTGTAAGCCTTCCGATGCGCTTTTGGCAAACTTGTTGCGCGTTTTAATAATCTCAATCCCGGTGTCGACCATATTGCCGGCAACTGGTTCGGCGCCCGGGATGAGGATGGCGACCAGGCCCGTCCCGATCGTGGCAAACCCCGCCAGGCCCAAACTCAAAATGCTCGCATCCACCACCGTGGCAGCCGTGTGATAGGACGACACCACATTGGCGCCTGCCAGCGCGCCGCTATCGGCAGCCACCTGGGTGTCCCCCGCGCGCGACATGCTCCATATCGCCGCCGTCGACGAAAACAGCAGCGTGAGCACCACCAAGATGACCACCGCAGAGGAAAGCGTGGTGTAGGCACCGTCTTCGATAAACAGGTCGATACCGGCTCGACCCATAAAGCCGCCTCGCTTGCGATGGCAGCTCGGACGGCGCGTCAAAACGCGTCTAGACCAGAAACGCTTAATCCCATGCAGCAATCCACGAATCATAATCTCCCTCCAGCCATTCGGGACGTGATTGATACGAGACATCGACCTTGAGCTCAACGTAGCCGCCCTCGGCGGTACCACCCATAACCTGCGCAAACGCACCGATCACAGGCAACGGCTTGACCTCGCCGGAAACGGACACGGACGAGACGCCGCCCGCATCGGCCCGGCTAAGCTCGACATCCCACGACAACGGCCCGCCGGCATGAAAGATCGAAACGTTGGGCACTGCGGCAAGCCGGCGGAGGGTGAGCTCCTTAAGATCGTCGTCCTCCGCCGTCGTCGTGGTCATGAGCCGCGCGGTCTCGGCGGCAGCAGACTCCATGACCGCGCGCGTATAAAGCAGGCACACCGGTTGCAGTGCGAGAAGGATGAGCGTCAGAAACGTCGGCAGCAAAAAAGCGGCCTCGACCGTAGACTGCGCCCGGTCCTCGCGCGCGATATCAATACAACGCGATGTCCTTAGCGCCCGCAACGGCGTCGATAACCGACGTCGAGGCAACGCCATGGGATGCCGCCCGCTCAACCAGCGCCGCCAAGCGTCCATCGGTGCCAGCACGCCAAAGTCCCACAATCGCCAGCACGATCGATAACAGCGCCACCGTGACGATGGCGTATTCGACCGTCGCCTGGGCAGATTCCTCACGCAGAATGCCATGCATTTCACGATCCCTCCTTTGAGCTTATTGTTTGCGGGACCAGACGCACGGCGCGCAGACGACACGAAGCATCGCCAGCATCCGCGGCAACCGTCACCATATCGACCCAGCCGCGCCCATCGCGCACGATGGCGCCCCATACGTTGCCCTTAATATCGAGATAGCCGCTCAGGGCGAGCTGGGCCGTTGGCACCTCGCGGTAGGCGCGTAACATATCCGCCGCTGCCTCGGTCATCGGTCGGTCCTCGGACCATGCAAGCCGGACCGCAATCGCGTTGTCCTCAGGTGAATCCGTCGCAGTGCCAGACCGCTTGTCGAGCGTCCGCAGAAAGGTTTGCGCCGTGACAGCGACATCCGAATCGTCCGCATCTCGCATCTCATCTTTTTGAGACGCCACCGCCGAATCTGAGCCCGAATCGAAGGCGGCCCCAGGACGCTGCTGCCGCGCGGCGTTAAGCCCCCAAAGCACCGCCGCTATCGCCACGGTCAGACAAGCAAACACCAGCAGCACCCCGATGGGGCGCTCGCCCTCTACAGGCTGTTGATGCCCTCGCTGATAGCGTTCCATAGATCTTGGACCTTGCCCTTAAATGCGACAATGGCAATGATGGCGATCACCACGAGCACGCCGACCAAGATGGCGTATTCGGTGGTGCCCTGCGCACTCTCCTCCTGCAGTAGCTCCCCGGCATGCTGGCGAGCGCGAATTGACTGGCAAACAGCCCAGCTCCAGACCTTGCCAGCAACGTCAGTCATCGTGTTCATGTATTCCTCCCTACATCATCCCGCCTGCTCCCAACAGCGGGCCCAATATGGACAGAAGCAACGCCGGCAAGATGAGTGTGCCGGTGGGAATCAGCAGCTTGACGGGCGCACGCTCGATCTCGCGCTCGACCGCGGCGCGATGAGCCGCACGGATCTCGCGACTTTGAGCGGCCAGTGTCTCGGCAAGTGGGGCACCCAGGGCGAGCGCCTGTCCCACCGTGATGGCAAAGGTCTCGAGCGCTCGCACGTCCAGGTCGCGCGCGGCGGCCAACAACTCGTCCTCACGCGTGCCCACGCCCACCTGCCACGCCATGCAGGCCCGCTCAAGTCGAAGAGCCAGCACTGACCGGCGGTTGGCGCAGAAAATCTCAAGCGCCGCATCAAACGAAAGACCGGCCGAAAGACCCAAGCGCACAACATCGATCATCTCGGACACTTCGCCGAGCGACACTCGCACCGGGCCGCCCGCTCCAACCGCGCCCTTCATTCGCGCGGTCAGAGCATCGACCACCGAGCGACCCGCGGCAGCGACCAGCACCGCCTCGCGCTTGCAGGCCTCTGCGATCTTGCGTGCATCCGCCCGATCCAAACCCGTCGCGACAAATACACTCAGAGCGCACAGGCAAGCCGCAACTGCAACCGGGGCGCTCATAGCTCCACCCGCATAATGCGCCTGATAACCACCAGGGCAACGGCGTTGAGGGCAAGACCCAGCACCACAGCGCCCGCGCCGGCAGGCGTCGCAAGACCGCGACGAAAATCTGCCGAAAGCAGCGCCAACACCGCGCACATGCCCGTCGGCATCGCCGCGACCATATGCGCAGACATGCGGGCCTGCGACGTCTTAACATCTAGGCGGCGCTTGAGCTCAATGCGCTCCCCCACCATGCTCGACGCCTCGGACAGTAAGTCGGCAAGCGGAGCGCCGGTGCGCTGTGACACCTTAAGCGCCAAGGTCACAAGCGAAAGACCGGGGGCGTCGATGCGCACGAGCAAGTCATCGAGCGCGTCGGTCGCCGAGATGCCGCAATCGATCGCCGCCGCCACCCGCAAAAACTCGGTATGCACCGGTTCTTGCGCATGAGCGCCCACAAAGCGCATGCCCTGGGCCAGCGAATGTCCCGAGGCAAGCGACATGGAAAGTGCGGTAAACGCCTCGGGCATGGCCTCTTCTGCATCGTGTTGCTCGCGCCGGCTCTCAAAGCCATCCCGAGCGGCGCCAACGGCAATCGGAGCAACAAGTCCCAAGGCAAATCCGAGGGGCGATAACGACACCATCGTTAGTAAAATGCAGCAGACACCGCTCGAGAGCAGCAGAAACGCCAAACGCCCCGAAGCATCTTCGATCACGAGGCCAAGGCGATGCGCCGGAGCCAGCGATGCCCACGAACGGGCGATCTTTTTCAGCAGATCGTTTTCCACCAGCTCACGCGGCAGTTTCTCTGCCACCGTCTCGAGCGCCTGACGCGCCAGCTCCGCCGGCGGCACCTGCGGCACACGAGGTTCCGCCCCGCACGCCGTCGCGACAGAAAACCCTGCCAAGCCCCCTACGACGAGGGGCACAGCGACCTCCATTCGTCCACCTCCTCTTGTGTGAGCGTCCCCGACCGCAGGCCTTCTGCGATAAACGGCGGCTCGCGGTCAAGCGTCCAGGTGCGCTCGGCGGCATCGAAAGTCACATAGCGCTCGAGCTCTACGCCGCCCGACGCGGCGCGACGCACCCCCGAATACGAGGAGACGAAGCGCCTGCCATCGGCGTGGCGCTCGGACATCACGATGCCGTCGAGCGCCATGGCAATCTGCTCCTCGATGAGCTCGCTCGGCAGATCGATGCCATAACGTGCAAGCAACGTCAGACGCACCACGGTCTCCTGTTCTGAGCCCGCATGAAGTGTGGTGAGCGACCCGTCGTGGCCCGTGTTCATGGCCTGCAACATGTCGCAGCACTCAGCACCGCGCACCTCACCCACCACGATGCGGTCGGGGCGCATGCGCAGGGCATTGGTCACCAGGTCGCGGATCGTCACCGCGCCCTCGCCCTCAATTGAAGCCTCGCGCGCCTCTAGACGCACCACGTGCGGATGATGCGCAAACTTGAGCTCGGCAGAGTCCTCGATCGTCACGATGCGCTCGCCGGTGGAAATCTCACATGACAACGCGTTGAGCAGGGTGGTCTTACCAGATCCCGTGCCTCCCGCAACCGCCAGGTCCTGTCGCAGCGACACCGCGCACGACAACAGCTGCGCATACCAAAGCGGCAGCGACCCCAGCCCCACAAGCTCGTCCAGCGAGCAGATGCGGTCCGAGAACTTTCGGATGGTGAGAATCGGTCCGTCAATCGCCACAGGCGGAATCACCGCGTTGACGCGATAGCCCGTTTTGAGGCGGGCGTTGACGATGGGGCTGCGCTCGTCGATACGGCGGCCAAGTGGCGAGATGATGCGGTCGATAAGCACACGGATCTGTTCATCATCCTCAAACGCATGCTCGATGGGGTGCAAGACGCCGCCGCGTTCAAAGAAAGCCGAGCGGCAGCCGTTGATCATGATCTCGGTAACGGTGTCGTCCTCGATGAGCGGCTGCAACGGCCCCAGGCCCACTACGTCATCCAAAATCTCGTCGATGATGGTCTCGCGCTCGGGCGTCGCGAGATCGGTCGGCTCCTCAACATTGAGCGCCGCCTCCACCGCGGGACGCAATTCCGAGCGGGCAAGTACCGGGTCGACATAGGCGCTGATACGCGCCACTTCGTCGTAACCCATGCGGTCCATCACGGCGCGCTTAGTGCGTCGTTTCACCGCGCGGCGACGCCCCGCATCTACAGGCGCTGCCGCCGCTGCAGCGCCGGCAGCCTTAATCCTCGTTTGCAGGCTCATCGCTAATCACCCTCGCGCGACCAGGGAAGGCGGATACGCGGGCGTTCGGTGCGCGTTGCACGGTCGGCGACCATATCGCTCCAAGGGCCGACGGCGCACCCCAGTTCCACGAGCATCTCGCGCGTGGCCTCGCGCACGCTGGTCGCAAAAGCGCTAGTCTGCCCCACTGCCTCGTCAGCGCGCCCAAACGCCATGAGCGCGGCGAGATCCTGCCCGCCATCGGCGATACGAATCTTGGAGCTCAACGCACAGGCAATCTCAAAGCGCATGGCGACGTCCTCGTCTGCCCCGCGCGCACCGAACCGGTTGAACACGGCGCTCATGCGCGTGCGCGGCACACCTACTCGACTTGCCAGTTCAATGACGCGCGACGCCGATGTCGCGGACGACACCGCAGCATCGCCAACGATCAGGCAACGGTCGCTCGCCGCCACCGCAGCCGCCACGGCGTCGCCCCAAAAGACCGAGGTATCGATAAAGACCACGTCGGATTCGCGACGCAGAACATCAAGCAGTAGCTCCACCGGACGTGCCATGAGCTCGGCTTGCTCGGGCGCCGCGACGGGACCCCAGAGCGTAACGCCCGGGGCGACGCGCATCGATGCGGCTACGATATCCGGCTCGGTGAGCGTGCCCGCCGCCGACGGCTCGATAAATGCCGCCATATCGCGCGGAGCATCGACGCCTAACAAGTCGTAAAGGTTTCCAAACATCAGGTCCAGGTCGAGCACGGCGGCACGCAAGCCCAACAGCGACGATGCGTGTGCCATGGTGGCAACGATCGTCGACTTGCCGCAACCGCCCGAGCCCGAAATGACGCAGACGACCGGAGCTCGATGCGGCGAAGCGGCAGCGTCTGCCGGCGGCATCGGAGGCGGCGGGGCGGGCGTCGGTGACAGCGTCCCCGTCTCCCCCGCCGCAACTACACGCTGCGTCCAAGCCGGCATGGCGGCTTGTTCGGTCTGCGAGGCAGGCTCGTTCTGCGCAATCTGCTCATGCTGCATCAGCGACAACTCGCCGCACCCGGCAAAGCCCTCAACTTCGTCGAGTTCATCCGCCAGATTCACGCCGTGCACGTATCCCATATCTACAGCCGGGGAGTCGCCAGCATGCTGCGCCGGCCCTCCAGCGTCATCGCATACAAGGGGGTTCCGGGGGCGCCGACCATGCTCGGCTTCCGCTTTTCCACAATCATCAACACGCGGGCCTCTTGTAGCGCGAGGCGCCCCGGGTTCCCTATCAACAAAAGCATCGGGCTCAATCGTCATGCGCCGATCGGAATCAACCGCTCCCTCGCCCGCGCGCCCGTTGCCGCATATACTGTGCGCAGCGATGACCTCGGTCGCCCCCGCGCGAAACAACCCCTCGATATCCGACGGATCGAGCGCTTCTATCAAGACGACCACGCGACTCACGCGGCCTTCGGCCGTCAGGCGCGCAACAGTCTTGCGCACATCTTCGGTATCAAACAGAGACGCCGCGATGATGGCAGCTCCGCGACGCGACGGAAACGCCCGCGCCATGGAAACCAGCCCGTCCAGGTCACCCACGCGAAGCACCTGTGCACCCGCGTCACGGCCCTCGACTTCCCGCTGCAACAGCCCGTAATCGCCGCACGCGCAGCACGCAAGCCAGATCGCCTTCATCACTCGTCGCCTCCGCTCTTTTTGCCGCGCGCCGTGGCGGGAATCGTCAAGCTGACCGTTCCCTTGCCCGATGCCCCCAGCAGTTCCTTGACGTCTTCGGGGTCAGCCGCCAGCGTCACCCATTCGATCTTGCCCTCGCGCGTGGCACCGGAATCCTCACTGGTATCGATCACGTACGCGCCGCACAACCGATCGGTTACGCCGTCTTTTTGCACATACACATCCACGTAGCTGCCCACGCCCGTAGCACCGCCGACCGAGTGCTCGGCATCGACCGCCACCGAAACGGCGACCTTGCCCTTAGGCACCTCGAGCTTGTGGCTCTCGGCCTTGGTGTAGACATTGCAGATCACGGCGTTTTTGGGAATACGCGAAGTCGTCACGTCGCCGCGCACCTGGCGCAGCTCGGTCGCCGCGTCACGCGGCAGCAGACTTGTCAGCCATTCCTGGGTTATGACATTGGTCTCATCGAGGGTCTCGCCCACATCGATATCGCGCGCCGCGACGCATACCTCGACGCGATCGCCACCGTACTTGGCCAAGGTCTCAGCCTGGACCTGTTCGGCTTGCGAGCGGATCGACGAGCCGTAAACCATGCAGAGCAGAGCAGCGAGCACGCCCGCGACCAGACTGATGGCGATGCGCTTGCTCTTGTTCACGGCCGCTCCTCTCATGGCAGTGCCGGGCGAATGCCCGTACCACCATTGTCTGGGCGGTCAGAGTGCAAAGCGGCGCAATCGCGATCTTGGTTTTCGATGTCAAACCAATCGCTGACCAAAAGCTGACCAGCCCGTCAAGCTCGTGGCAAGGTTTTGGTCAGCACGTCAACAAACTGCATGTTTCGAGGCTTTTCCGCAGGAAAAAAGCCGTCTCCCGAACAGTTGGGAGACGGCTGTCATAGGAAAAATCAATTACAGATGAACATCGGGATCGAGCATTTGAGCGCTCACGCGCATGGATGACGCCAAGTTTTGGAACGTTTCCAGACGCAGACTGTCGATCTGCCCGGCGTCCTCGGCCTCGCGAACGGCGCAACCCGGCTCATGGGTATGTGTGCAATCGCCAAACCGGCACGCGCGCGATGCCTCGACAATCTCGGGGAAGGCGCGCGCCAGACCCCGCTCGTGACCCACGAGCGGTAGGCTGCGCAGGCCCGGGGCATCGGCGATCACACCGGCGTCGCCCGGCAGCGTCACCATCACGCGCGCGACGGTAGTGTGACGGCCCTGGTCATCGCGTTCGCGCACACCGCCGGTCGCCAACGTATCGTGGCCCAGCAGTGCATTGAGCAGCGTCGACTTGCCGGCACCCGACTCGCCCAGAATCATGGCGCAGCTCCCGGCAGGCACGCAGGCACGGACCTCGTCTAGGCCGCGGCCCTCGGCAGAGGACGTCACGATCACGCGCACGTCCGGACCCACCAGGCGGCGCACGCGGTCCAGATCGCGCTCGAGCTCCTCGGCATCGCAGCGGTCAGCTTTGGTGAGCACCACCACCGGCTCGGCATCGCAGTCGAGCGCCAACACCAGCGAGCGCGCCACGCGGTCGAGCAGCACCTCACCGGCACCGAGCGCCTGCACGATTAGCACGCTATCCACGTTGGAGCAGAGCACCTGGCGCTCTCCACGGGCACGGCCGCGCCAACGCTCAAAGCTCGTACGGCGCGGCAGCACGCACTCAATCACGCCCATATCGTGCCCGGGAGCGCGGCGCACCGCCACACGGTCGCCCACGGCGGGCAGCAGCACCTCGTCCTCGCCGCGCGACTTGGCAAACCCCACGGCATGCTCGGCACGAAAGGTATCGTCGGCCGTCGCCACCAGCGGAAACCCGCGATCTAAGCGCACCACGGCGCCAAGCTGCATCTGCTCGGGCTCCTCAGCATGTGCGCAAAAGCCGCCAAATGCCGCCTGCTGAGCTTCATCGACCGGCAGGTCATCGAACGCCGGAACATCCTGCAGCGCGTCAAGTCCCGGCACGCTTGCCAGCAGCTCCTCGGCAGACGCGGGGGCCTCGGTCGCAAGCTTCCGACGACGATCGCGCTTAGCCCGCGCCCCCGTCGTCTTCTTCTTCGCTTTAGCCTTAGCCTTGCCCACAAACGCCTCCCAGCACCATAAATCACAACTGGGCAGGTATTTTAAATCAAAAAGAGCTGGCCGGGCAAAGCCCGACCAGCTCACAAACTTTCCCTCAGCCCTTTTCATCCGCACGGGAGAAAAGCCAGCAAGGATACCGCAGGGCCCCCCCGCCGGGCGGGGGTTCCTAAGGGCACATCCCCCACCCGCAAACCGGCGAGGACGTGCCCGTGGAAACCCCGCACGCGGTCGGGCC
>CAMQHB010000055.1:0-12193 GCA_947001545.1 uncultured Collinsella sp. | reverse complement strand
CTGCTTTCTACGGCCAGGGAAGCGGCCCTTACACCAACATTCGGCACGCGATCCTTCTAACGCGGGCCATTCATAAATTAGGCAAGAAAAAACGAGCGGCAATCGCAGCTGCCGTGGCAGTTGTCATCATCTTCAGTTTGCCCATGCTGTTTCCTCAATTGTTTTGTAGCCACAAACTATGGGCCAATGCAACCTGCACTAGCCCTCGTGTATGCAAAAGTTGCGGCAAAACCGAGGGAGAACCTCTCGGGCACGAATGGGAAGAAGCAACTTGTACGACACCGAAGACCTGCCAGCGTTGCGGCGAAACGAAAGGGGAGCCACTCGGACACCAACCGGGCTCGTGGACCAAAGAAGTCGACTACGTAGATGCCACTTCGAAGGAAATACGAGAATGCGAGAGATGCGGAGAGGTCGTTGACACCCGCAACGAGAAGGAAATCACATCTTTTCTTGGCGACGGAAAGTTTTCAATTTCACCTGAAGGCTTTATTGATCGACTTAACGAGAAATTCTCCAATATCCCCAATTGCAGCAGCATGAAGGCGAGTTACGAGCTAGACGATAGCGGCACGGGACTCGAGCTTCAGATAAAAAATGGCTCTACGCTTGCCGGTATTGGAGGCTTTTTCTCGGACTCGAGCAGTCAACTACTATTCAGCTATCTTGGATCCGAAAACTGCTTCAAAAACATAGTCATGTACTTCGAAAATACAGATTATGCCGCGGCGACAGCATTAGCAACCATACAAGCGATTGATCCAACACTTTCATTTTCCGACGCTAAGGAGATTGGCGCTGCCTGCGTAGATACGCCAACTGTCAAAAATGGAATTACGTATGCAATCGTAGCTTCGAATGGAGAGTACTGGCTAAGCGCTCGAATTGAATAATTTTCTTTGATTACTAAATTCAGACGCCTCTTACTCGCGATATATTAAAACTCAACCCCTGGCAGCATCGTCAATCGAAAATTGCCCCGCCGAGCACTTTAGCTTGGCGGGGCATTTCAATATGAAAGCGGATTTAAATATCAACAAGGCCTGCACGCTCCAACGAGACAGCCGGCTTCGCTGCTCAAATTGCCCTTGGTGAACCACAAGTTGAGCAATCAGTGGCCAGAATCCCCTTTAGGCGGCGCTTGTTTCTTTGTATTCGAAGACTGGCTCTAGGAGATCTTCGATGTTGCAGTGGAGGGCTTTTGCTATGGCTCTTACGCTTGTTACCGAAGCTTCATTGATGTTTCTCTGGCGCTGCTCGTACATTTGGATTGAGCGGAGTGACACACCCGATTCGTATGCTAGGTCTTGTTGGGTTTTCTTAAGCTTCTTTCTTGCTAACGCAAGTTTGGTTTGCCTGGACGCTTTTTTCGCCATATCGCAGACGAGGCGAGCCACGCGTTCCTCCGAGGCTTCGTGCCAGGGATAGTACAGACTGCGCAGTGCGTCAAACGGAACGATATGCAGCAGGTCTTCGAAAGACTCTCCTAGGCGCCACTGAAGGTATGCCAATATCCAGCCTGTCCAATATTCCGGTGTCTTTTCGAATCGGTAGGTTCGATTTGGCATCGGCCTTGATTGGTAGCCCGACCTTTCGGCGATAAGCGCGAATAGCTCAACGCCCGATTTTCCCGATACGACCCATGCGTTGCCACGCTCAAACTCACGGGCTACGCCGCTCAGACAAAAGAGTTCAGCGACCTCGGACCCTTCCGCTCCATAGTCGTTCACGGCATAGTCGAAGCAGTCGCCGAGGTTGCTCATTGCATCCTCGAGGTAGTAGACGGGGTATGTCCTACTCGGCCCACAATCCGTTAACTCTTGGATCATTTAAATCAATCCTCCCTGTCATTAAATCCCTAATGTAGACACCCTCAGAGTCGAATCCATTCACAGTTTCCAGGTACTTGCGCCGCGCGTTCTGCTCTCGCTTAAAGCGCTTGGGATAATACTCAGATCCCAACGCCTGCCTCCATTCGCGGAATCTGATTGCTGAAAACGCACGCTCACTCATAAGAGCGTATTGGATGCCCAAATCGCCCAAACGCATAATGAGTTGCAGCTGCCTAAGCGAGATCATGCCGTTAACGAACTGTCTTGCAAACGAAAAGTAGGAATCGTCGGCGCGATAACCTCGAATTACGTCATAGGGAGAAATATCAATCAGGCAGTTATCCAGCAGATAGCGAAGTCCTCCGCGCGCCAGCGGTGTCGAAACATTGAACTCCCTATTGTTAGCCAAAATCGCAAGCCAATTGAGAATTGAAAACTCCCCGGACTCCAAGTCTAAGACCGCAAGGCCATCCATATCGAGCTCATATCGATTCGCGATACCACCGGACTCGGTCCGACATGCCCACTCCATTGCCATTTCCTCATGTGGCGTGCAATAAAACCCACACCCATAGTCATTGAATTGTCTGCATTTACCCAACGACGGATGCTCGACAACAACCTCCGACCCGTGCCAAAGCTCCATATCGACCTCCAAACAAAAATATCACCCCAGCGATAGTGTACCAATAACTATCACTGGGGTGATATAGATAGATGCAAACTATTGCCTGCCAAGAGCCCTTACTAGAGGCAGGCCTCGGCAATGCGGCGCTTGAGTTCGTCGATGCCGGTACCAGTTTGGGAGCTTGTGATGATCACGTTCTCGGCCGGGACGTTGAGCTGCTTTTTGATGGCTGCTGCCTGGCGGGCCTGTTGGGTGCGGCTGAGCTTGTCGGCCTTGGTGAGGCAGACGATAAAGTTGAACTCGTTGCCCTGCAGGTAGTCGATCATGTCATGGTCGAGCTTACTGGGGTCGTGACGAATATCCACCAGCGATACGACCAGGTTAAAGCTGCGCTCGGAGTCAAAGAAGTCGCCGATGAGCTCGGCCCAGCGGTCGCGCTCGGCCTTGGAACGGCGGGCGAAACCGTAACCCGGCAGGTCGACAAAGTGCACGTCGTCGGCCTCGAAGAAGTTGATGTTGCTCGTCTTGCCCGGTGTGCTCGAAACCTTGACGAGGTTCTTGCGGCCAAAAAGCTTGTTCATGATCGACGACTTGCCCACGTTGGAGCGGCCGACGAAGCTCACCTCGGGGCAAGTGGACTCGGGAATCTGCGAAACCTTGCCATAGCTGGCAACGAACTTGGCAAGCTGGTAGTTAATGGAATCGGCCATGGACACTCCTTGGTCGTAGGTTCTTACAAAAAAAGCGCGCTAATAGATAGCAGCGATGCGGCGAACGATATCGAGCGTAATGCCACTCGCGGTGCGGGCATACTCGAACAGGTCGAACTCGCGGTCGCAAATCGCATCGTACGCCTCGTCACAATTATCGCTGATAGCGCGCAGTACCAGGCAATCGACACCATTTTTGGTTGCGACGTGGGCAATTGCCGCGCCCTCCATGCCGACACAATCGGCATGCGTCGCCTCGATAGCGTCGTTGCGCATGGCGGCGCCCGTCACAAAGCGGTTACCCGTGGCAATCGTGCCGACCAGGAACTGCTTTGCGCCCTCGTTCGAAGCTGCTGCATTTGTCGAAGCATCAACAAACCCACGCTCAGCAAGCACATCGGCAGCAATATCGACCAGCGCAGGCGTCGAGCCAAACTCCTCGAGCCCCGGTGCAGACTCGGCGATAAGCGCAGTATCGGTATCCAGATAGCGCAGGCATTTGCCGATGACCACGTCGTCGATATGGAGCTTGGGGTTCAAACCGCCCGCGATACCCGAAAGCACAACTGCCTGCGGAGCATACTTGCTAATGAGGTGCTGTGTTGCGGCGGCAGCGTTCACCGTGCCCATACCCGCCGTCGTGGCGACAATCGACAGGCCGTCGAGCCCGCCGGTCACAACGTTCAAGCCCGCCTCCTGTACCATGCAAACGTCGCTCAGCTCTTCCTTAATCTGCATGATCTCTTTTTCGAGCGCACCGATAATCGCGATGGTAGCCATACCATTCCCCAAACCTATACGAAATTCTCAACCAAGGTATGGTACCAGCATTTTGTTTGACCTCGCCAAACGAACACGCTAAGCCAGCGCAGCTCGCGTATCAAACAGAGCCTTTGCAATCGCAGCCGTAACCTCGCTCGAGCGGTCGCTCCACGGCATCGATGTCATGACGCTCATGACATAGGTACGGCCATCGATGTCGATAAGGCCCGCATCGCATGTCGAATAGCAACCGTCCTCGCTGATCCAACCCGCCTTGTTGCACATCTTAAAGGGTAGTCAATTTGGGACGGGCTTGTTAGCCGATGGCCGACCTGAGCTCCGCACGGCGCTTTTTCATACCGGCCATAACGGCATTGCGCAGCTCGGGCATGCGCGCGGTATCCATCTGGGGCACGCCCTCGAGCTTATAGGGAATCCCCAGTTGCTCGTACTTGACGACGCCCATCGTGTGATACGGCAGCATTTCCAGGCCCACCACGTTATGCCACGGGGCAATCAGACGACCGAGTGCCTCGCACTCCTCAACCGTATCGGTAATGCCGGGCACCACCACGTGGCGGATAACGACCTTAATCTTGCGACGGGCAAGCTCATCACCAAACGCCAGAATGCGTGCGGGATCGCAACCGGTCAGCTTTTTATGCTCGACGGGATCGGCGTGTTTAATGTCGAGCAGCACCATATCGGTCTCGTTGAGTACGGCATCGAACTTCTCGGGATGCGTGGGATCGAACGCATAGCCGCAGCTATCCAAGCAGGTATGCACGCGACCATCAGGGTTATTGTGCATGGCGCGGAACAGGTCGGCTAAAAATGCGGGCTGCAGGAGCGGCTCGCCGCCGGACACCGTAATACCGCCGCTGCGGTAAAACTCATGGTTGCTCTGGAACTCGTCCATCAGGTGCTCGACGGTCACCATGGTGCCGCCGTTAACCGACCAGGTATCGGGGTTGTGGCAATACGCACAACGCATGGGGCAGCCCTGAACAAACACCACAAAGCGGATGCCGGGTCCATCGACCGTTCCCATCGTCTCAATCGAATGCACGCGGCCCAGGGCAAACGCGGAGTCCTCAGGACGAGCGTCCACACCCTCGAGCGTCATCTCAGCCATTCCCGCTACCTTGCCTCTCTTTGATTTTAGCTACATAAATGTCAGAGCCATTCTAGCCCATACGTTTGCGTTTAAACGTCTCGGGCTAGAATGGCACGTTTTAATCTATCCCCCATTACCGTGACGGGAGCCCATGTCGAGATGTGAAGGCGAAGAATGCTCGCCTACAGCCTTTACGCCTTGAGCGTGAGCACCGCACCGAAGGCGGTCGGGCCGCAATGGCTCGAGATGACACCGCCGACCTGAGTCCAGGTAACGTCTTTAAAGCCCAGGTCGTGCGCATAGACTTCCATGTCGTCGCGCAGCTCCTGGGAAAGGCCTACCGAATACGCCAGGCCAATGTGCGAGTAGTCAATCTCGCCCTTCGCAACCATGTGGTCAATAAAGGCGCGGGCGCACTTGAGCATAGAGCCGCGGAACTTCTTGGTCGCCACAAACTTACCGCCCGTCACCTCAATGCAGGGCTTAATCTTGAGCAGGTGGGCGCCAAGGAATGCCACGTTGGACAGACGACCTCCCGCCTTAAGGAAGGCTAGGTCGGTAGGAACAAAGCCCAGCAGCACACGGTCCATCACCGAATTGGTGAAGGCGAAAATTTCGTCGACGGTGGCATCGGGGTGAGCCTCGATGTATTTGGCGGTCTCGACGGCAACGAGCGACTGGCCCACCGAGACAAAACGCGTATCCATGGAGAATACGTAGTCGCGGCCCTTAGCCGCAATCTTGGAGGACTGATGCGAGCAAGTCGTGACTTCGGAGTACGCAAGATGCAGAATGGTCGCATCGGGCTGCTCGGCATGGATACGGTCATATACGTGCGCAAAATCTGCAGGCGCGCAGCCGCTGGTCTTGGGCATTACGCCAAACTCGTTGCAGCGCGAGTAAATCTCGAGCGGATCGATGGAGCCGTCCTCGACGGTCTCGTCACCAATCGTGACATGCATGGGCACGCGCACGATGCCGTAGCGCTCGCAGAGCTCGGGCGTCACATCCGACCCAGACTCAACCACGATTACGTACTTGCCCATTATTATCACGACCCATCTCGACATTGGCTTTTCAATACATGGCACGCGCCGCCGCACTGTTGCACAACGGCGTCCAAGCGCCAAAGAGACGCCGCCCCTTGCGCACAACAAAGGACAGCGTCTCCCTGGAAAACTCCGTGCTAACCTGAGATTCTACACGGTTTATTACTAAGTGTTACTTACTCCGCAAACGGTCGCTATACGCGATAAACGGTAGTTGGCCGCGGCAACTGCGATTCATTTCGCCCAGCAAGTCCAATCGTGCCCCATGCACGGTTAATGCACGAGGCGGTAGAAATTCATCGATGCCGCACCCTCGGCATGCAACCCCATCGCCGAAACCGCCGGCGAATAGGTACGGCTCGTAAGTGCCGCCTCGCCGCCATTTGCAAAAATCTCGACCATCGTAGTGTCCGAAAGCACGCGCAGGTCGCGAAGCTCGCTGAGCTCGATCGACCTCTGGTCGCGCCCATAGCCTTCGTCACCCATGTCGAGGGTAAGCATCCCGTCTGCATAGCGCACAAAGACACCCTTGCGAATCTCGAGCTCGACCATCTTGGCGCCCTCACAGGAAACCACAAGATCAAACAGGCGGCCCGGCTCCTCAACGGTTTCACCGCCTGTCGCGCGAACGCAGTCGCCGCGCATCCTCTCAATCTCGTGCGCCGGCTGCTGGCAGAGCTTACCATCGCGCATGCTCAGCTCTCGCGGCACCGTCAACGCGCACTGCCACCCGCGCGCCACCGTCGGGTTTTCTGCCGTCGCATCGGGGCAACCCGACCATCCGATCATCAAACGCCGGCCTGCAGCATCCTCAAAGGACTGCGGAGCATAGAAATCAAAACCGGCATCGACCATCGGGGGCATGCCCTGCCCGACGATTTTAAAGCTCGGCGCCTCCCAATCGGCCTCGATAGGGAACCACACGCACTTATGCGGATTGCGGTAACGCCAACCATCGGCAGGCACACCCTGCGGACAGCAAACGAGAATAAGCTCGCCATCGAGCTCAAACAGATCGGGGCACTCCCACATAAAGCCAAAGTTCTCGTCCAGCTCAATGCGCGTCGCATAGCTCCAGACCCCTAAATCACGCGAAGTATAGACAAGCACGCAGCCACGGTCGTCTTTCGTACGAGCGCCCAGAACCATGTAGTAGATACCATCGTGCTCAAGGATCTTGGGGTCGCGCACGTGCGTACCGATATCGTCGGGGTAATCGACTGGTCCAACAGCCATGCGCTTCTCGCCCAATTCGTCGGGATTCTCGGCAACCATATGAATCTGGTTTTGCTCACGGCCCGTCAACACGTAGTCGTAATCATCGCGGTCAAAATGCTTGACGTTGCCGGTATAGAAGTAGTGAATCTTGCCATCACGTACAAAGGCAGAACCAGAATACGCTCCGCTCGAATCCAAATCGGAATCGGGGAACAGCACGGGGCCGTGATTCTCGTACGTCACAAAATCCTTTGTCGTCAGATGGTTCCAAAGCACTGGACCGCCATGCGCAGCATCGAAAGGATCGTATTGATGATAGATGTGATACGTATCACCAATCTGAACCAAACCGTTGGGGTCGTTGAGCCAGCCAAGCTCAGGCTCCACATGGAACAGAAGCCTATCGGGGTCGGACGCGATGCGAGCCGCCGTCTCATCCTGTCCGGCACGCCACTGCTCATAGTCCGCGCGTGTCACCTTGTTTTTTTGATTTAACATCGCCGTTGACTTTCTCGTCTATGGGGAAGGACGCTCGACTCACACGAGTCGAACGCCCTTCCTCAAATGAACTTATCCTCAGATTACACTGAACGGCTCAACTAGAAGCTAACGTCGAAGCCAGCGCCAGCGCCCTCTTCATCGGTGGTCGGCACGCCCTTTGCCTTGTTGTAGGCAAAGATCAAGACGATCGGCACGATAAAGGCGATGAGATTGCCAGCCACATACCACACGAGGGTCTCGGGCGTGACGATGAGCAGGCCAAGCACGCCGGTCAGACCCTGACCGATAGCGCGCACCTCAAAGAGCTTGACGAAGGCACCGCCGCAGCCTGCACCGATGCATGCGCAGATGAACGGAATGATCGAATAGCGCATGTTTGCAGCAAAGATAGCGGGCTCGGAGATTCCGACCAGCGTCGGGATAAAGGACGACATGCAGATGTTGCGCTCTTTGGAGTGCTTCTTGTGAATGAGGTACATACCGATGGCGCCGCCGCCCTGGGCGATGATGGAAACCGACCAGATGGCCTGGATGTAGTTGAAGCCAGTCGTGGCAACAAGGTTTGCCTCGATACCCTGGATGAACTGATGCGTACCGGTAACGACGAGCGGCTGCAGGAACGCGGCGAAGACAAAGGCACCAAAGACGCCCATCCTGTTGTACAGGATATCGATTACGCCGGCGAGGACGTCACCGATCAGGTTACCGAGCGGGCCGAACACGGTGAACAGGGCGACGTTAGCAAGAATCAGGGTAACGGTCGGGACAAAGACGAACGAAACGACCTCGGGGATGTACTTCTGGGCAATCTTTTCGACCTTGGCCATAAACCAGGCGGTCAGAATTGCAGGGAACACGCCGCCCTGGAAAGCAACCATGGGAATGGAGAGCGGACCAAAGTTCCAGTACTCAGCACCCGTCGGGTCCATAACGAACGTGTTGCGGTTCATAAGGCTCGGGTGAACCATGACGATACCGACGAGGATGCCCAGGATCGGGTTACCGCCAAAACGCTTGACTGCGCTGTACATAACCAGGACAGGCAGGTAGTCGAACGTGGTGGCGATAATGGCAAAGAAGCTTGCGAGGTTCTTGAGGAACTCGCTGTGATCGGCGAGGCTGCCCTCCATGCCAAAGAGGCCGTTGGCAACGATCAGCGACTTAAGGCCGATGATGATTGCAGCGCCGACGAAGGCGGGAATGATGGGGATAAAGATGTCCGAGAATACCTTGAGGACCGAGAAGAACTTGCCCTTCTTGTCCGCCTCGGCGCCCTTGACCTCGGAAGCGCTGATCTCCTTAACGCCCGTCAGAGCCATAAACTCATCGTAAACCTTGTTGACGGTACCGGTACCGAAGATGATCATGAGCTGGCCGCTGTTGTACAGCACGCCCTTGACGCCATCGATGTTCTCGAGCTCGGCCTTGTTGTATTTGCTCGTATCCTTGAGCACCAGACGCAGACGGGTCACGCAATGCGTGGCGCCCTCGATGTTCTCCAGTCCGCCGACGTTGTCGACGACTTGCTGGGACACTGCCTTGTAGTCCATGTTCCTCTCCATTCCTTTTCTAAATCATAAAACGGTTCGTTGCCGCTACAGAGACGCGATCGTTGCGTTTGCGCACTTGAGCGCACCGTCGGTGACGGTAAGCGCCACACCCTGGCCCTGCTTGTTGCAGAAGCGAGCGTTGAGCGCAACATCATCGACAAAGATGGTCGCGATGTCGTCGTCGACGACCAGACGCACATGGTGAGTGCCCTCGCCCTTAAAGAACAACGGACGCTCGAGGCCCATGTTGTTGACCTGGAACCACGGGTACTGGGGAGCCGGCGTGAACTCGAGCTTGCCCTCGCGCAGGTTGGCGCGGAACTCATAGGCAAGACCAGTCTCGGCGTCCTCGGCGAACTTGACCGAGAAGCCGGCAGCGTTACCGCCGAGCTCAATGTCGGCATCGAGCAAGTAGGTGGAGCCGGCATCCGCGGCGAGCACCTGCTCGACCTTGCCCGACTCGCAGGAAAGCTCAAAGGTCTCGACTGCCTTAGCCTCGCCAAAGGCGCCAAGCATGCTGTCGGGGAGCTTGGTGCCGAGCGTTCCGTCGGCACGCTGAACGATCTCGAGGGGCATAAAAGTGCCACCCCACAGGTAAGAGCTGGGGTCGCCGCCCTCGTCGCGCGTCGGGACCCAACCAAAGAGAACGCGGCGCTCGCCATCGAATGCGGTGCGAGCGGCGTAGTACGCGCGGCCGTCGAAGGAGTCGTCAGCGGGGGTAATCCAAGGACCGTTGATGGACTTGGACATGCGGTAACGGGTCTTGTTGCCGTCGCTGTACTCGGAAAAGACGAGGTACCACCAGTCGCCCATCTTAAAGAGATCAGGCATCTCAAACATGGTGTACAGGCCCGGGTTCCACCAGTCGCCCTGGAACTCCCAGTTGGTCAGATCCTTGGAGGTGAACTTGACCAGGCGGCCGGTCATCAGACGCTTGTCCTCGCCCACACGCGTGCCGAGGATGAGCATGTACTCTTCGTTCTCCTCATCCCAAAGCACAAAGGGATCGCGCCAGTTGCGGTCATCGTAACCCTCCTGGGGCGGAAGCAGCGTCTCGGCGATGTTCTTCTCCCACTTGACGGCGTCGTCGCTCGTCGCGTGAAGAAGAACCTGCTTCATCAAACGTGCGCGGACCTTATCGCGATTGCAACCAGTGTAGAGCGCATGGTACTTGTCGCCCACCTTAAACACCGTGCCGGCATAAATGTACTGGTCGACTTCCTCGTCGCCGCCGCGCTCAAGGCTCTCGCCAAAGTCCTTGTAGTTGACGAAATCCTTGGTCGTAGCGAGTGCCCAGCCAAACGGCTCTCCGAAAGGTTCGGGGTTACGCGTGTCACGCTGATGATAGAGATAGAACGTGCCGTCCTCGCCGTACGGCATGATGTCGCCTACCCAAATTCCCTCAGGCTGGTAATACACCTTGTGCATCCGAGACTTCCTTTCCACGACATACTAACTCGGTACAATGGCAAGATATGTCAATCGTTTTCATATGTCAAACGTTTTCACACCAATACGTCTTTTCGCAGTTCCAGTCGTCGGCAAACGGTTGACATATGCCGGTGAACGGTCATCAGAGGCGTTTGAGGAATTCTTTTGGCACGGGATGAACTACGCGGTTTTGCCCTCAATGAGTTCAACGGGGAGCTTGATATTCGATTCGGGATTATCGCCGTTAATAAGAGCGATGATGGATTGCGCCGCGAGCTCTCCGATGCGATCGATATCTTGACGTACGGTTGTTAAGTCAGGCATAAACGTCATAGTTCGGCGGGCACCATCCGCGCCCACGACCTTAATATCGTCTGGAGCGCTCAAGCCGCGCTGCTTCATCACGTTGAGACAGATGGCCGCCATCGTATCGTCTCCCGCAAAGATGCCGTCAATATCGGGGTTCTCATCGAGGATCTTCGCAACGACCGCGCCCTTTTCGTCGTCGGGCTTAACGAACTCAACCTCACGGACAAGCGCGGACAAACCGGCCTGCTCAACAACATCGAGGTAGGCATCGGTACGCTTATTGGCAGGCATGCGCATGCGGCTATTGCTGCGCAGGCACAGGATACGCCTGCAGCCGTCATCAATCAGACGGCGCGTGGCGAGCTCGCCGATGCCATAGCTGTCACTTGCAATCTGGACAGAGCCCTCGCCGAGATCGCAGTCGATGCCAACCAGGCTCAAGCCCATCTCGGCATATGCCTCGGCACCGATATTGAGGGAGTTGACGATGACACCGTCGACCATATTGCGGCGGAGCATGTCAATATAGGAACGCTCAAGATCGGGTCGATTGGCGCTGTTGCACAGCAACATCTTAAAGCCGTTTTCCGCTAACGTGCGCTCGACCGCCTGCACAACCTGAGCATGGAACGGGCTGCTCACAAAGGGAACGATCATACCGATAAGATTCAGGCGACCGTTGAGCATGGCACGGGCGATATCGTTGGGCGTATAGTTGATGCGCTCCATCGCGGCATGGACCTTATCGCGGGTCTCTTGGCTAATATAGCCGCGATTATTAAGCACGCGAGATACCGTAGTAGGCGAAACCCCCGCCACCGCTGCAACTTCCTTGATGCCAGGCTTAGCAGAATCCTTAGAACGAGCGCCCTCGCGAGCCATAGCACCCTCCCCCATCAACATGTCAAACGTTTACATACGAACAAAGCATACCCCAACAACAGCGGGAAGACGGTAACAGCACAAGTAAGTAAACGACTCATCCAAATAATTAGGAGAGTTCCGCCTAAAGGGTGACTACACAGGACCCCCGCCCGGGGGGGGGGGGGGGGGGGGGGGGGGGGGGGGGGGGGGGGGGGGGCGGGG
>CAMQHB010000054.1:0-12565 GCA_947001545.1 uncultured Collinsella sp. | reverse complement strand
GTTTCTTACGACTGGCTCAAGACCATGATCGATATTCCGGAGGATCCCAAGACCCTTTCGGACGAATATATCCGTACCGGCACCGAGGTCGAGGCGATCGACACCGTGGGCGAGTCCTTCGACCACGTGGTGACCGCCAAGGTGCTCACCAAGACCCCGCACCCCGATAGCGACCACATGTATGTGTGCTCGGTCGACGTGGGTGACAAGAACCTCGACGCCGACGGCAACCCCGCTCCGCTGCAGATCGTCTGCGGCGCGCAGAACTTCGAGGCCGGCGACCACATCGTCACGGCCATGATTGGCGCCGTGCTTCCCGGCGACGTCAAGATCAAGAAGAGCAAGCTTCGCGGCGTCGTGTCCATGGGCATGAACTGCTCCGCGCGCGAGCTCGGCCTGGGTGGCGACCACTCCGGCATCATGATCCTGCCCGAGGATACGCCCTGCGGCATGCCGTTTGCCGAGTACGTGGGCTCGAGTGATACCGTGCTCGACTGCGAGATCACGCCCAACCGCCCCGACTGCCTGTCTATGATCGGTATGGCCCGCGAGACCGGCGCCATCTTCGATCGCGATTTCCACGTTGAGCTGCCCGCCATCAAAGCCGAGACCGGCCGCGCGACCGACGACGAGCTTTCCGTCGAGATTGCCGACGAGGGCCTGTGCGACCGCTACGTTGCCCGCATTGTGCGCAACGTCAAGGTCGGCTCGTCGCCCGACTGGATGGTCAAGCGCCTCAACGCCCTGGGTGTGCGCCCGCACAACAACATCGTCGACATCACCAACTATGTGATGATGCTCACCGGTCAGCCGCTGCACGCCTTTGACCTGGACACCTTTGCCGAGCGCGATGGCCACCGTCGTGTGGTGGTTCGCGCCGCCCAGCAGGACGAGAAGTTCACGACGCTCGACGGCGAGGAGCGCGTGCTCGACGCCGGTATGGGCCTCATCACCGACGGCGAGCGTCCCGTGGCGCTGGCCGGTGTCATGGGTGGCATGGATTCCGAGATTGAGGACGACACCGTCGACGTGATGGTCGAGAGCGCCTGCTTCAACGCCGGTCGCACCTCGCACACCAGCCGCGACCTTTCGCTGATCTCCGACGCCTCCATTCGCTTTGAGCGCCAGGTCGACGAGACCGGCTGCGTGGATGTCGCCAACGTCACGTGCGCGCTCATCGAGGAGATCGCCGGCGGCGAGGTCGCTCCCGGCTACGTCGACGTTTTCCCCGCGCCCAAGACCATCGATAGCATCAAGCTGCGCTTGGCCCGCGTGCACGCCATCTGCGGCGCCGACATCGAGCCCGACTTTATCGAGCGCTCGCTCACCCGTCTGGGCTGCACCGTCGAGCGCGACGGCGAGGACTTTATGGTTACCCCGCCGAGCTTCCGTCCCGACCTGCCGCGTGAGATCGACCTGATCGAGGAGGTTCTGCGCCTATGGGGCATGGGCCGCGTTACGGCGACCATCCCGGCTGCCAAGAACCACATCGGCGGCCTGACCCGCGAGCAGAAGCTCACCCGTAAGGTCGGCGAGATCCTGCGCGCCTGCGGCCTCAACGAGACCACGACCTTTGGCTTTGCCGCCCCGGGCGACCTGGAGAAGATTGGTATGTCCACCGAGGGCCGCGGCTGCCCCGTGGTTCTCATGAACCCGCTGGTGGCCGAGCAGACCGAGATGCGCCGCTCGCTGCTGCCAGGTCTGCTGCAGTCTGTGGCCTACAACGAGGCCCACGGCACGCCCAACGTGCACCTGTACGAGGTCGGCAGCCTGTTCCATGGCCGCGAGAACGCCAGCCTGCCCAAGGAGACCAAGTCCGTGGCGGGTGTGCTCTCGGGCCAGTGGAGCGAGCAGTCTTGGAGCATGAAGTACCGCAAGCTGCGTTTCTTCTTTGGCAAGGGCATCGTTGAGGAGCTGCTTGCCCAGCTGCGCATCGAGAAGGTTCGCTTCCGTCCCGTCGAGGGCGAGAGCTATGCCTTCCTGCAACCGGGTCGTGCTGCCGAGGTGCTCTCGGGCGGTACCGTGCTGGGCTGGGTTGGCGAGATCCACCCCGAGGCGCGCGAGGCTATGGGCATCGACGAGGTCGTCGTTGCCTTTGAGCTTGACCTGGACAAGCTGATCAAGGGCGCCCGCAACCAGGATAACTACCGTGAGTTCTCGCAGTACCCGGCCGTTGAGCACGACCTCGCTATCGTGGTTGACAACACTGTGACCTGCGAGGATCTTGAGCGTCGTATTACGAGTGCCGGCGGCAAGCTGCTCGAGGGCGTGCGCCTGTTCGATGTCTACCGCGATCCGGTCCGCATCGGCAAGGGTAAGAAATCCATGGCCTTTGCGCTTACGTATCGCTCCGACGACCACACGCTCACCAGCGAAGAGGTCGAAAAGGCGCACCAGAAGATCGTCACCAAGGTGTGCAAGGGCGTAAACGGCGAGGTCCGCGGCTAGGTCCTGCGCCGGATATGGGCCAGCGTCGGCTGCCGCCGAGTCTTACGTGACTGCTGTTTTCGGTATAAGGCACCGTTGAGCCTGCATATATGACACGCGCATTACATAACGGCGTGCTGCTTTGTCGGCAGTGCGCCGTTTTGCTATGATAGCCCGCGGAGTGTTACGAATCTGACATTACGTAACACTGGAAAGGTGATTCAAGCGGCGTTGCAATTCCGTGCGCCGATAACCGGGAGGCGTACATGCACATTCCAGATAATTATCTGTCCCCGCAGACCGATGCCGTTATGGCGGTGGCGATGGTGCCCGTTTGGATCCACTGCATCAAAAAGGTGCGCGCCACGCTCGATCGCGAGCACATGGCGTTCCTGGGCATCTGCGCCGCGTTCTCCTTCCTGCTCATGATGTTCAACGTGCCGCTGCCTGGCGGCACCACAGGCCACGCCGTTGGTGGCGCACTCATCGCGCTGCTGCTGGGCCCCGAGGCCGCGGCTATCGCGGTTTCGGTCGCGCTGGCGCTGCAAGCGCTGCTGTTTGGCGACGGCGGCATCCTGTCCTTTGGCGCCAACTGCTTTAACATGGCCTTCGTGCTGCCGTTTGCCGCGGCCATCGTGTTCCGTGCGCTCAACAGCCGTTTGCACGACAAGAGCTGGGGTACTTCGGTTTCTGCCATCGTGAGCGGCTGGATCGGCTTGTGCGTGGCTGCCCTGTGCGCTGCCATCGAGTTTGGCATTCAGCCGATGCTCTTTACCAACGCTTCGGGCGCGCCGCTGTACTGCCCCTTCCCGCTGTCTATTGCTATTCCTGCCATGATGATCCCGCATATGCTGGTTGCCGGCGTGGTCGAGGGCGTGGCGACTGCCGCGATCTACGGCTTTATCAAGAAGACGGCGCCGGGCGTTATCGTCGGCCCCGAAGCCGCCGATGGACAGCTTGCCGGCGATGGTACTGCCAAGAAGACTTCCCTGGTCCCCACGCTCATCCTGGTCGCCGTGCTTGTCGTGGCCACACCGCTGGGCCTGCTGGCCACGGGTGCCGCATGGGGCGAGTGGGACGCCGAGGGCGCCGCGACCGCCGTTCAGGAGGCTGGTGACGACAGTCTGCAGGCTTCGGTCGGCCTTGATACCCCGACCTTTGCCGACGCTCTGCCTACGGGTGATTACCTGCAGGCCTATTCCGAGGAGCAGGGTCTTGGCTTTGCCGGTCAGGCTGCCATGTATATCCTGTCCGGCGTGATTGGCGTGGCGGTGCTCACTATCGCATTCCGTCTGATCTCGCTGACGGTTAAGGAAAGCGGTGCTCATGGCAATAGCCGAGCTGCCTAGCTGGCTTGCAGCCGAGGAGCGATACGAGCCCGCGGGGGCTCGGCATCGTGTGATGCAAAAGAATGTCCTGCACCTGGCGAGCCTGCTTGAGCGGGTTCGCCTGGGTGGGGGCGCGCACGAGGGCGGGTCGATGGTCGACCGCGCCCTTTCTTGCGTTTCGGCTCCGGTGCGCCTGGTGGGGATGTTCGTCTGCGTCCTGTGCGTGTGTCTGACGCAGAGCCCGCTGTACCTCATGTTGATGGCGGCTATCGCGTTGGTGCTCGTTGCCGTGCGCCCTGTACGTGGGCTGCGCGCGACCTTTGTGCCGGCGTTGGCTGCCGCGGGGTTTGCCGTGGTTCTGGCGCTGCCTGCCCTGCTGTTGGGCGCTTCCGCTACGGGCGCCATGCTCAAAATTGCGCTCAAGACGTTCATTAACGTGTCGCTCGTGCTGGGTGTTTCGTGGACGCTCACCTGGAACCGCATGTCGGCGGCGCTCAAGACGCTACATCTGCCCGACGAGGTCATCTTTACGTTTGATATGGCGCTCAAGCACATCGAGGTGCTGGGCCGAACGGCGCACAATCTGTGCGAATCGGTCATGCTGCGCAGCGTTGGCCGTGCGCCTGAGGGATTTTCGCGTACCGATTCGATCGCGGGTATCATAGGCATGACCTTTATCAAGGCGATGAAATGCAGCCGCGCGATGGACGAGGCCATGCTTTGCCGCGGCTTTGCCGGTGCGTATCCGGCTCCCGCGCGCGCCAGGTTTGGCTGGCGCGATGCGGCCTATGCGGCCGGCGTGGCGCTGCTGGCAGTGTTGTGCGCCGTGCTGTAGGCGCTGCTGGTTCCGGCTGGGGATGCAAATGGGGAAGGGCGACGTTTTGACGATCGATATGAATAGTGCGGCGGGCACGAACGGTGCGTGCGGCGCCGGGGTCGCGCCGCTCATCGAGCTGCGCGACGTGGTGTTCTCCTATGCGGGCCATACAGTCGTCGATGGCGTTTCACTGCAGGTGGACCGTGGGGAGCTCGTTGCTCTGCTCGGTCCCAACGGCTGCGGCAAGACGACAATCATGCGTCTTATCAACGGCCTTGAGCTCGCGGATGCCGGCGCATACCTGTTTGACGGACGCGTGGTCGATGCGGCGTATCTGAAGGATTCTGCTGCTGCTCAGAAGTTCCACCAGCGCGTAGGCTTCGTATTCCAAAACGCCGATGCCCAGCTGTTCTGCGCCACGGTCGGTGAGGAGGTCGCTTTTGGACCGGCTCAAATGGGGCTGCCGGCAGACGAGCTCGAGCGCCGCGTCCGCGATGCCATGGAGCTGTTCCAGGTTGCCGATCTGGTCGATGCCTCGCCCTATCAGCTTTCGGGTGGGCAAAAGAAGCGTGTGGCGCTGGCGGCAGTCGTATCGATGAATCCCGATATCCTAGTGCTCGATGAGCCCACCAATGGGCTCGACGAGGATTCATGCGACATCGTGGTCAACTTCTTGCTGGCCTACGTCGCGGCGGGTAAGACGGTCTTGATGAGCACGCATCACCAGGATTTGGTGCGACGCCTGGGTGCCCGTGCAATCTATATCGATCGATATCACCATGTGGTCGAGGCGTCTTCGTCGTCGTATGGAACCGAAAGCGGTGCTACGGACTAGTTGCTGCGTAGAGCGTGCGTAGCCGCCCGCGCGGCTTTGCCGTGATGGTATAGTTATCCAGGTTTTTATGGGGGTGGCTATGCCAAGCTGGAACATTCATATCGCTCAGACGGAGCGTTTGCTGGAGCGCACCGGTGCGCTTGCCAATAGCGTGCGCGACCGCAATGCCTTTTTGTTTGGCTGCGTGGTTCCGGATATCTTCGTGGGCTATATGGTCCCTGGCATCGCCGATCCCATTCCGTACCGCATTACGCACTTTGCCAAGCCTGAGCCCATCCCTAAGCCTCGTGAGCGTGAGTTCTGGGATACCTATGTGGCACCGTTGCTTAAAAGTTCGCCCATCGGTGCGCCGGCCGCGGCGACCTCGATTATCGAGGAACGCGAGCGGCTGAACCGCGTGCACTATCCCCAGCGCTACAAGGATACCGAGCCGGTTGCCGGTCCCGGCGCCTGTGAGTTCTCGCTTGCGTCCGAAGATGTGGCACAGTCGTTGCTCGATTTGACGCTGGGTGTCTGGTCGCATCTGGTGGCCGATACCGTATGGAATACGCGCGTGAATCAGTACCTGGAGGCGCACGGCGGCAAGCCGTGCGAGGAGTTCCGCATTAAAAAGCAAGGCGACTTTGACTGGTTTGGCAAGACGCTCGGCATTGTTTCGATTCCGCGCGCGACCGATCGCCTGTATACTGCGGCGACGCGTTTTGGGCAGTATCCCATCCATAAGGAGTATGTGCTCAAGACCATCGGCGTTATGCACGAGATCGTGCGAGAAAACCCCGGTGAGCCCGACCATCCGCCATACCGCCTGCTGACCGAGGAGTTCTTCGACGCGACGTTTACCGAGGTGATCGAGCTGACCGAGGCGGGTTTTGCCGCCCGTGTCGAATCGCCCGATGTGCCTGCGCTGCCCCTGATTGCTAGCTGCTAGCTGGCCGGCCCGGCAGTGAATAGCTCAACCCAATCGACAAGTAGCTCTTGCCGTAAGGTATCTTCGGCAATGCGCTCCTGTTTTGTCTTTGGGATGTGGGGAAGCCCGGCCTTTTTATGGATGAGCTCGGCTATGTGGTCGAAGCTCTTCTTCTCCTTGATCTGGTCATAGGTAATTTGGATGACGTCGTAGCCCATGCTTGTGAGTGCGGTGGCGCGCTCGGCATCGGAGAGGCTCGCGGCTTCGCTGTCGTGGGCAGAGCGGCCTTGGCATTCCAGAATGACGCCCATGCTGTCGGTGGCGCTTTCGATGAGGATATCGGCGTAGCAGCAGGTTTTGTCATACAGCGAACGTGCGGCTTCACTGAGCGGGATGCGCGCGTTGTTGGCGATCTCGATGCCCTGGCCGCCCTCGTCGCGGGGGAGCGAGATAAGCGTGGAGGTCTGTACTTCGAAGGGCGAGGCGGCCTGCCCCGTCATGTGCTCGGCCGCCCAGCGCAGTTGTTTGACGCCGCGCAGGCCTGCGGCTTGCTTGGCGAACGCGGCGATATCCGTTGCGGTAAGAAGCGGCGTGCGCTTCCACAAGTTGGTGTCATTGCCCTTGGTGTCGTTAACTCGCTCCCAGCCGCAGTTGGGTGGAATGAACTTAAGCGAAATAGCTTCATCGAGTTGTTGTTGCGTTCGCTCGCAGGGCTTAAACACTGCAAAGGAGCCGCACATCTCGTAGCACGCCATGAGTAACTGGTTGCGTGAGACCTGCGTGGCAAGGCTGAGCAGCGTGAACTCCGGTGACGTGACATCAAACCCATGTTCAGTCTGCCTAAACGACCCCGGAGGTGGTTCTTGGGTCAGGAGGTGCGATTTAAACAGGCTTCGCGACCCGGATTGTGCCCGAGTGAATACAAGCCTGTGAAGTGGTGCGTGAAGCAGGTCTTTTACAACTGCATGACTTCCGAGGCCACAACATCTGCGATCCATATTGCCAAGGCTAATGGCGGGGTAAAGGCCTAATACCTGCGGCGGGATGCGGTAGTAGTTAAAGGCGGATTGCCCACAAAGCGTCAGGTCCATAATGCCCTCCTGGCCGAAATCATCTCTTTGAAGCGAGTGATGCCAGCGTCAATCCGGAAGTATGCGGCAAAATCTGAACCCTATGAGCGGACCTGGCTTTTGAGGCTAGTTTATCAGGCATTTTGTTGCGAAAAAACAGGGTGTGCTCGGAGGTTCCAGAATTTGCCGCATACTTCCGAAAACCAGGTCGATTTGGTTCTTGCTAAAACGATTTATCAGCCCTGTGTGAGGTGTGGGTTTGCCACCGGGCGAACACTTTTAGCGCTTGGGGCTTTATTTTTTGGGCCTCGAAGGGTGGATTTCGCGCTTTTGGTAAAGAAATGAGTGCGTGTTTTGCCGTGCGGCGGCATTGGCACAGAAAAAGGGCCCGGAAGGCGAAGCCTTCCGGGCCCTTTGCAATGCAAGTATGCTTGCAAGTGCGTTTTAGCGCACCTGAGCGACGTAAGCGACGTTGGTCGAGGAGACCTTGTCCTCGAGCTGGACGCTCATGCGGGGATCGCCGGCGGTAGCGACGGTCAGGTCGCCGGCCTCGACGTAGCCGAGCTCCTTAGCGGTCTCGATCGCCTTGACGATCGTGCCGTTGACGGTGCCCTGGGTAATCTCGGCCTGATGCGGGATAACGCCCCAGTACATGATCATCTGCTGGACGGCCCACTCGTGGCGGGAGAACGCGCAGATCGGCATGTTGGGACGGAAGTGCGAAATCAGGCGAGCGGTACGACCGGTGGTCGTCGGCACGGTGATGCACTTGGCGCCAACGGTGGTGGCCATGTTCACAGCGGACATACCCACAACGTTGTTAACAACGCGGGTGCCATGAGCGTCGGCCGGAACCTCGAGCGGAGCGTGGGCCGGGAGGTACTTCTCGGCCTCGAGAGCAATGCTGGCCTGCATCTTGACGGCCTCGACCGGGTACTTACCGGCAGCGGACTCGCCGGAAAGCATAACGGCGTCGGTGCCGTCGTAAATGGCGTTAGCAACGTCGGCAACCTCGGCGCGCGTCGGGCGCGGGTTCTGCTGCATGGAGTCGAGCATCTGCGTAGCGGTGATAACGGGCTTGTAGGCCGCGTTGCACTTGGCGATGATCTCCTTCTGGATGTGGGGAACGAGCTCGGGCTTGATCTCGATGCCCAGGTCGCCACGGGCGACCATGATGCCGTCGGAAGCCTCGAGGATCTCGTCGAAGTTCTCGACGCCCAGGGCGCACTCGATCTTCGGGAAGATCGTCACGTGCTCGCCACCGTTCTCGCGGCAAAGCTCGCGGATGCCGCGGACGGACTCGCCGTCACGGATGAAGGAAGCGGCGATGTAGTCGATGTTCTCGGTCAGGCCAAAGAGGATGTCCTGACGATCGCGCTCGGTGATGGCGGGCAGCGAGATGTTGACGTTGGGCATGTTGACGCCCTTGCGCTCGCCAATCAGGCCGTCGTTCTTGACGACGCAGGTCATGTCCTGGCCGTCGACGGACTCGACCTCGAGGGCAACCAGACCATCATCGATCAGGATAAGGGAGCCCTTCTCGACCTCGGAGGGTAGAGCCAGGTAGTCGAGGGAGATGTGCTCAGAGGTGCCGTGGAAATCCTCGGACGTGGGCTGAGCGGTGACGACGATCTTATCGCCGGTCTTGACGGCAACCTTCTTGCCGTCGACCAGAAGGCCGGTGCGGACCTCGGGGCCCTTGGTGTCGAGCAGGATGCCGACGGGCAGACCGAGCTCCTTGGAAATACGACGGACGCGCTCGATGCGACCGTGGTGCTCGTCGTAGGATCCGTGCGAGAAGTTAAAACGGGCGACGTTCATGCCCGCCTTAATCATCTCGCGGATGGTCTCGTCGCTATCGCAGGCGGGACCCATGGTGCATACAATCTTGGTGCGCTTGTACATTCAGACCTCCATCTGACATCGTCTTGCGCTGATAGATAAACCATAAGAAATAAAACTGAGATGATTATAACGAAATGGCGACCGAATACCCCAAAAAATCGACCGTATGCCGAATTAGAAGTTCATTTTTTGCGAAAAAACGGTATATGCAAAAACTTTACCAACCGTTCTAACCGCTGCTATCTGGGCGATATTTCAGTTTGATGATGCACCGAAGAAAAAACGTTTTATCAATGTTGAACATCATACGGTCTGCATCGTTGCGAATGGACCCTATTTCCAAATGGATTGTTTTGGCTAGACGCGTTGCTTTGGGGTATCATAGCTCCACTATCAACTGCCGCTCAGCACGGCAGCCTTGATGAGCCCTTGCCCTTCTCCTGGGAATTATGATCGGGCATCAATCTGCTGAGTGGCCCGAATCCCAGGAGGGGACTCTATATGCAAAAGGAATACCTGTCCGCCGCGGCGGAGGTGCTCAGCGACCAAGGTGTCGATGAGAACCTCGGCCTGAGCAACGACGAGGCGTCGTCGCGCCTCGCCAAGACAGGCCCTAACAAGCTCGAGGAAGCCGAGAAGACCCCGTTGTGGAAGCGCTTCTTTGAGCAGATGGCCGACCCCATGGTCATCATGCTGATCGTTGCCGCCGTCATCAGCGCGCTCACGGGCATGGTCAAGGGCGAGGCGGACTTTGCCGATGTCGCCATCATCATGTTCGTCGTTATCGTCAACTCGGTGCTGGGCGTGGTCCAGGAGGCTAAAAGCGAGGAGGCCCTCGAGGCCCTGCAGGAGATGAGCGCGGCGCAGTCCAAGGTGCTGCGCGACGGCAAGCTCGTGCACCTGCCGAGCGCCGAGCTCGTGCCCGGCGATGTGATCATGCTCGAGGCGGGCGACTCCGTCCCGGCCGACTGCCGTGTGCTCGAGAGCGCCACGATGAAGATCGAGGAGGCCGCCCTTACCGGCGAGTCCGTGCCCGTCGAGAAGCATGCCAACGTCATTGAGCTCGCCGCCGGCACCGACGACGTGGCGCTCGGCGACCGCAAGAACATGTGCTACATGGGTTCCACCGTGGTATACGGCCGCGGTCGCGCCGTCGTGGTCGGCACCGGTATGAACACCGAGATGGGCAAGATCGCCGGCGCCCTGGCCGAGGCCAAGGAAGAGCTCACGCCGCTGCAGGTGAAGCTTGCCGAGCTCAGCCGCATCCTTACCATCATGGTTATCGTCATCTGCGTCGTCATCTTTGGCGTCGACATCATCCGTCACGGCGTGGGCAACGTCCTCACCGACCCGACAGCCTTGCTCGACACCTTTATGGTTGCCGTCTCGCTCGCCGTCGCTGCCATCCCCGAGGGCCTGGTCGCCGTCGTGACCATCGTGCTATCGCTTGGCGTGACCAAGATGGCCAAGCGCCAGGCAATCATCCGCAAGCTCTCTGCCGTCGAGACTCTCGGCTGCACGCAGACCATCTGCTCCGACAAGACCGGTACCCTTACCCAAAACAAGATGACCGTCGTCAAGCACGAGCTCGCTGCGCCTAAGGAGAAGTTCCTGGCCGGTATGGCGCTGTGTTCCGATGCCCAGTGGGACGATGACCTGGGCGAGGCCGTGGGCGAGCCGACTGAGTGCGCGCTCGTCAACGATGCCGGCAAGGCTGGTCTTACTGGCCTGACTGCCGAGCACCCGCGCGTGGGCGAGGCCCCGTTCGACTCGGGCCGCAAGATGATGTCCGTGGTCGTCGAGACCCTGGACGGCGAGTATGAGCAGTACACCAAGGGCGCGCCCGACGTGGTGATCGGCCTGTGCACCCATATCTACGAGGGCGATAAGGTCGTCCCCCTGACCGAGGAGCGTCGCGCCGAGCTCGTGGCCGCCAACAAGGCCATGGCCGACGAGGCCCTGCGCGTACTGGCGCTGGCGAGCCGCACCTACACCGAGGTCCCGAGCGACTGCAGCCCCGCCGCGCTCGAGCACGACCTGGTCTTCTGCGGCCTGTCCGGCATGATTGACCCGGTCCGCCCCGAGGTCGCCGACGCCATCCGCGAGGCCCACGATGCCGGTATCCGCACCGTCATGATCACGGGCGACCACATCGACACCGCCGTGGCCATCGCCAAGCAGCTGGGCATCGTCACCGATCGCAGCCATGCCATCACCGGTGCCGACCTCGATCGCATGAGCGACGAGGAACTCGACGCGCACATCGAGGACTACGGCGTGTACGCCCGCGTCCAGCCCGAGCACAAGACACGCATCGTCGAGGCCTGGAAGTCGCGCGACCAGATCGTGGCCATGACGGGCGACGGCGTCAACGACGCCCCGTCCATCAAGCGCGCCGACATCGGCGTGGGCATGGGCATTACTGGTACCGACGTCACCAAGAACGTCGCCGACATGGTGCTCGCCGACGACAATTTCGCTACCATCATCGGTGCCTGCGAAGAGGGCCGTCGCATCTACGACAACATCCGCAAGGTCATCCAGTTCCTGCTTTCGGCTAACCTTGCCGAGGTCTTCTCGGTGTTCATCGCCACGCTCATCGGCTTTACCATCTTCCAGCCGGTGCAGCTGCTGTGGGTGAACCTGGTCACCGACTGTTTCCCCGCGCTCGCGCTGGGCATGGAGGACGCCGAGGGCGACATCATGAAGCGCAAGCCGCGCAACGCCAAGGACGGCGTCTTTGCCGGACATATGGGTCTGGACTGCGTGGTCCAGGGCCTAATCATCACCGTGCTGGTGCTGGCGAGCTTCTTTGTGGGCGTGTACTTTGACATGGGCTACATCCACATCGCCGATATGATCGCCGGCAATGCCGACGAGGAAGGCGTGATGATGGCGTTCATCACGCTCAACATGGTCGAGATTTTCCACTGCTTCAATATGCGCAGCCGTCGTGCGTCGCTGTTCACCATGAAGAAGCAGAACAAGTGGCTGTGGGCTTCCGCCGCGCTGGCACTGGTGCTGACGGTGATCGTGACCGTGCAGCCGACGCTTGCCGAGATGTTCTTTGGCCCCGTGACGCTTGAGCTCAAGGGCGTTCTTGCCGCGCTGGGTCTGGCCTTCCTGATCATCCCGCTTATGGAGATCTACAAGGCGATCATGCGCGCGGTCGAGAAGGAGTAACGTACCTGTCCGGGCCCGACCGCCTGCGGGGTTTCCACGGGCACGTCCTCGCCGCTTTGCGGCTGCGGGGCGGGGGGGGTTAAACAACTCCGGGCCCCCCCCGCGGGGGGGATTTTGGGCTGTGGGGGGGTGGGGGGGTTAAAAAAAAGGGGG
>CAMQHB010000053.1:0-12600 GCA_947001545.1 uncultured Collinsella sp. | reverse complement strand
CCCCGTATGTTGCCCCAACAACTTCAAATAAAACCCGGCCCCTCCCCGTCCCCCAACCAAAACGCCCGGCGCGGTGTTAAACGCAGCGCGCCGGCCTTTCTTTGTTTCGATATCAAAAAGCCCGGTCAGCAGCCGCAAAAGCTACCGACCGGGCAAGCCGTAGGCAATATGGTTGCTGTCGAGCAGCTGCTCGACTTAGCCCAGCAGGCTTAAGCCCACGGAGACAAACGCCAGGATAACGCCGACGATGGACTCGCCGCCGAGCAGGCCGCTGGCGACAACCAGCCCCTGCTCCTGGAAGGCGGCGTCCTTGGCGGCCTCCTCCTCGTCCGAAAGACCGGCCTCGGCGTCGCGGTGAGCGGCCCACTTGTCGTAGGCGAGCTTAACGCAGGAGCCCAGGAAAGCCGTGAGCGACATATAGAACGGCAGGTACACGCCCAGGCCGATCATCATGGCCGGAATGCCGAGCCAGTACATGACGATGCCGGCGATAAAGCCGCCCGCAAACCACGGCACGCTCGGGATGCCCGAGACCATGGTGGCGACCACGCTTGCCTGTGCGGCAACGAAGCTCTTGTCGGGACCAAAGGCGTCCGGACCATAGGCGGTGACGAGCGCGACCATGACGGCGGCGGCGACCAGGGCGCCCACGATGCCGCCGATGGCCTGGCCGACCCACTGCGCGCGCGGGTTGGTGCCCAGCACGGCGCCGGCCTTAAAGTCGTTCATGACGTCGCCCGCAAGGCCGCACGCCACGGCTACGATGCCGGCGATAAAGAACAGTTTGACCTGAGCGATCTGTGCGAAGGCAGCCACGATGAGCATGACGATGAGGCCAAAGATTTCCATGGGGTCGATGCCCGTCTGGCCGCAGCTCTGCGCGCTCATGATGGTGGTGACAAAGGTGAACAACGTGACGATGACGGCCGGAACGGGGCCAAGGTCGAGCACGATGGCGATGATCACGGCGATGGCGGCAGCGCCCAGGCCGATGATGCCGGCGTCGAGCTTAAGGGAGCCCGAGATGAGCGACTGCTCGTCGGTGTCGGTGGAGCTGTCGGCGGCAAGACCGCGGACGATACCGGCGACCTGCGGCAGGATGTCCTTGAGGACGACGGCGACGCCAAAGCCCATCATGAGGCCCATGCCCAGGGACTTGACGATGCCCTGTGCAGTCACAACGTCGAACAGGCCGGCAGCGGCGCCGGTCACGATGATGCCAAAGTTGCCCAACAGGGCGCCGGCAAACCAGAAAGCGACCGGGGCGAAGCCCACGAGGAAGCCGACGGAGAGCAGCATGGGCGAGTTGTAGATGCCAAAGGTCACGCCAGGGATGTTGAGCGTGCATAGCATGCTGGGCACCACGCCCAGGGCGTCGCGCAGCACGCTATAGATGCCGGCGATGGCCATGGAACCAAAGAGCTGCTTGCCGGTTTTGCCGCCAGCCTCGGTCGCGCGCAGGGTCTGAGCTGCGGCGTTGCCGGTGGGGAACTCAAGCGCGGCGTCCACGATAAAGTGACGGTGGATGAGCGCGGTGGCCAGCAGGCCCAGGATGGTGCCGGCGAGTGCCACGATAAACATGTCGAGCCAGCTGATCTGGTCGGCATAGCCAAGCATCCAAGCGCCCGGGATGGTAAACGCCAGGCCGCCGGCGACCATGGCGCCCGCGGACATGATGGTGTGGGTGACGTTGGCCTCGTTGAGGCTGGCGTTGCCCATGAGCTTCAGGAAGAACAGCGAGATGACGGCAGCGAAGACGATCGGCCAGGGGAGTGCGCCCATCTTGAGGGCGGTGTAGGCCGAGCTTGCTGTGATAATCACGCAGCCAAGGACGCCGATGACGACGCCACGCAGCGTGAGTTGCCCGCGCATCGAAGCACGGTTCGAGGGATTACTCATTTAGAACTCCTTTGCGTATATCCGCTTCCCCCGGGAGCGCCGCTACGGATACGGCGCGGGAAGTCGGGTTACCAAGGGCCGCCGCGTGAGCTCGCGCGCGACCGCGCACCAGTATAGCCGTAAGCTAGTCATTTTGGGATGACTGGTTTAGGTAGGCGATATACTGCTGGGCAGACGAAAGGAGCGCCGACGATGCTTAATGGGTGCGCATATATATTAACGGTCGACGTGGGCAACACGTTCATTCGCTTTGGCCTGTTTGCCGAGGATTCGGCCGCGGCGCAGGAATGCCCGCTTGCGACGTGCGAGATCACGACGCCGTCGAGCATTACGGCAGACGAGGCGCGCATGAGGCTCGCGCAGGTCATGGGCGCACTGGCAGCCGATGCGGTCATGCCGGGTGCACTCGTTCCCGCGGCCGCAGTGCTGAGCTGCGTGGTGCCGGCGCTCGAACGCCCCTGGAAGGCGGCGCTTTCCCGTACCTGCACGGGACGCGTGCTCACCGTGGGGCCGGGCCTCAAGACCGGCATGCCCGTGCACTACGACGACCCGGCCGAGATCGGTCCCGACCGCATCGCCGATGCCGTGGCGGCTCGTGCCGTCTATGGCTCTCCGTGCATCGTGATTGACCTGGGCACTACGACCAATATCGAGGTCATCGATACGCACGGAACCTTTGTCGGCGGCGTCATCGCGCCGGGTCTGGCACTTGGCGCCCGCTCGCTTTCGGCCGCTGCGGCGCGCCTGCCGCAGGTCGAGCCCTCGGCACCCACGCATGTGATCGGTCGCAACACGCGCGAGGCCATGCGCTCGGGCGTGGTCTTGGGCGAGGTGGCCCGCATCGACGGCATGCTCGACATGGTGCTCGCCGAGATGCGCGCGACCAAGGCCGCGGGGGAGGGCAGCGTGCCCATCGTCATTACCGGCGACGATGCCGAGGCGCTTGCGGCCCTTGTCGGCCATAGCCTGACGGTCGACGATGCGCTGACGTTGCGGGGTCTCGCCGAGCTCTACCACATCAACCAAAAGCCACGCCGCGCGTAGCGATGGGGGCGATGGGACAAAAACGTCTCCACCTTCCACCTGCTACAATGGGTCAAACTATTGCGATTTCGGAGGTGTCTGCCATGTCGGACGATCTTCATCAAACTTCGTCAGGCAAGCGCCTGGACGTCATTAGCTGGGACGAGTTCTTTATGAGCGTGGCTATCGCCGCGCAGCGCCGCAGCAAGGACCCCAACACGCAGGTGGGTGCGTGCATCGCCAACACCAACCACCGCATCCTTTCGGTGGGCTACAACGGTACGCCCTCGGCGCTCAACGACGACTTTTTCCCGTGGGGCACGAGCGATGACCCGCTGCAGGACAAGCATAACTACGTAGTCCATGCCGAGGCCAACGCCGTGCTCAACTATCGCGGCTCGCTCAAAGACCTTGAGGGTTCCACGGTCTACGTCACGCTGTTCCCGTGCCACGACTGCGCCAAGATCCTGGCACAGGTGGGTGTGGGCGAGGTCGTCTACCTGGACAATAAGTATGCCGACACCGATGACGGCCGTATCAGCCGCCGCATTCTCGACTCCTGCGGCATCAGCTACCGCCAGGTCATCGTCGATGTCCAGATTGGTACCGGGGGACAAGCTCAGCAGTAATATGCGTTGCCGCTATCTGGCGACGAACGCAGCTCAAAGAGCCCCGTCCCAAATTGACTACTCGTGAAAGTCGCGTCTGCGCGCATGGACGGCTCGTGAGCGGGTACATGGCTGTAGTAACATAGCTTCTGTCCGCGGGCGTGCCCGCGTTATTGTGAGAAAGGAGCCCCTGTGGCTGTTAACGAAGAGCTGCTTAAGAAGGTTCTTGAAGAGATTCGCCCCAACCTGCAGGCCGACGGCGGCGATATGGAGTATGTGGGCGTTGACGACGAGGGCGTCGTTAAACTGGAGCTGCAGGGCGCTTGCGCCGGCTGCCCCATGAGCTCGCTGACCCTGTCCATGGGTATTGAACGCATCCTGAAGGAGCATGTGCCCGGTGTTACCCGTGTCGAGCAGGTCAATGCCTCCGGCGAGACCGACGACCTGTACGACGAGTACGCGCCGTTCTAAGATGCGAAAGCTGCGGACGGCATACTCCGCATAGACGTTACGCCCAAATATGCGGCTGCGAGCGCAAGGCCCGCGGCCGCATTTGTATGTAGGGAGTAGGAGGGTCGACATGCTCAACGACCTCTACCATATGCTTGATCCTGTCGCGATCTCGGCGGGCCCCATCACCATCTACTGGTACGGCCTGGCCTACGTGGTCGGCGCCCTGCTCACGGCGATCGTCATGTACCGCACGCAGCGTCGCTGGGGCTTTAACATCACGATTGATGACCTGACGAGTGTCGTGGTCGGCGTGGTCTTTGGCCTCATTATCGGTGCGCGCCTGTTCTACGTCGTCTTTTACGGCGATGGCTACTACTGGGCGCACCCGCTCGAGATCTTTGCCACCAACGAGGGCGGCATGAGCTTCCATGGCGGTTTGGTGGGCGGCATTATCGGCGGCATCATTGTGTGCCGCATGTATAAGCTCGATGCATGGACTTTGGCAGACCTTGCCGTCATAGGCGCGCCGCTGGCCTTGTGCCTGGGTCGTTGTGCCAACTTTGTCAACGGAGAGCTGTGGGGCAAGCCGACCGATCTGCCCTGGGGTGTGGTTTTTGGCGGGACTGCGGGCGATATGCCGCGTCACCCCTCCCAGCTCTACGAGGCATTTCTTGAGGGCATCGTGCTCTTTTGCATTCTGCAGGTGCTCAGCCGCAAAAAGCCGCTACTGCCCCAAGGCACGTTTATGGGCGTGTTTGTGATGGGTTACGGCATCGTCCGCTTCCTCATTGAGTTTGTGCGCGTGCCCGATGCGCAGCTGGGCTATCTACTGGGTGGCGTTATCACCATGGGCCAGTTGCTGAGCCTGCCGCTCGTAATCGCGGGCCTGGCGCTCATCATCTTTGCTCGTCGCCGCAACCGGCCCCAGCGCATCTACCTCGACGCCTAACTACCACAAAGGGGACAGGCACCTTTGTGGTGGTCTTGCCGAGTTTGATAGGTTTCTAGAAAGGCTTTCGGACTGTGAAGGATTCCGACCTCTCCACAACGGCTGCGCGCGACGCTGCCCGCATCGTCTGGTTTAAGCGCTACCCCGCCAAGCAGACGCTCATCGCATTTTTGCTCGCGCTGTTGGCGACCACGGCGTTTTCCATCGATCCCGCCCCGGTGTCGAGCAACGCAGTCTTGGCGATTGACCCCAAAGCCTCGGGCATGCTGTACGTGTGCTACGAGGTGCTCCTTTCGTTTGCCGGCCATACCGACGCGGTCATGCTGCTTGCACTTGCCTGCCTGCTCACCTTGCCGTTTCGCTACGTGTTCTTTGGCCGTGGCGACACCTGGCGTCCATCGATCATTCTGCCGTCGCTGTTCTTCGCCATCTGCATGGTGTTCGGCCGCAGCTACGACCTCACCGACTCGGCCGAGATTGTCCTTGGCGACAAAGCCCGCATCGTCTGCGCCTGGATTGGCGGCGCGGGCTGGATGCTCTTAGCGATCGTGGCCTTCTATTTGGCTTTTGAGTGTCTGGATTGGCTGAGCTCTCGGCGCATTCCGTTTTCCGAAGCGCACTTTGGCCGCGTATGGCGTGTGACTCACGCCGTGCTCTCGGTCCATCCCTTTGCCGGCCCCTTCCTGGTGCTTATGATCGCCTGGGCGCCCACGCTTATCGCTTCGCTGCCCGGCCTTTTTATGGGAGATACGGGTGCGCAGATTCGCCAGTGGTTCAACTACCCCAACGGCACGAGTGACTACCTGCGTCTGCTCAATCCCAATGTGTTGCTCAACGGACATCACCCCGTGGTGCACACGGCTATCATCGGTTCGTGCGTCCAGCTGGGGCTTTCACTGTTCAACAGCGCCAACGCAGGTCTTGCCATCTACACCTGTGCTCAGTTCGTCATTACGGCCGCCTGCATGGCCTATTCCATTTCGTCGCTGCGCAAACTGGGCGTGAGCCTGCCGGTTCGCGGTGCGATCCTGCTGTTCTTTGCGTTTATGCCGATGTTCTCTAACTACGCGGCGTTGCTCACCAAAGACGTGCTCTTTGCCGACGCGTTCTTGGTGCTGCTGGTACAGACCGTCAAGCTCGTGGCATGTGGCTTGCCCCGTCGTGATGCCAATGTCGAGCGAGCGGGCGAGAAAGCCCCCGTGCTCTTTGCGCGCCACGACTGGCTGCTGCTCGCTCTGGGCTCCATGGGTTCCACGTTCCTGCGCAACGGCGGCCTGGTGTTTCCCCTGGCGGCATGCGTAATCGCAGCGGCGTTTTGCGCATGGGACGTGCATGTGACTCGTCGTGCAGCCAAGCAGACTGGTGCTGCGCCTTCAGGCGTCATCCCGCGTTTCCGCTGGGTCGGTGTCCTCGCGGTGCTCGCGCTCTGCCTTGCCTCTAATATGTACTTCACCAAGGTCTTTATGCCGGCGCACGATATCACACCTGGTTCCAAGCGCGAAATCCTTTCGATTCCGTTCCAGCAGACGGCTCGTTTCGTCCAAAAGCACGACGGCCTCAACTCGGGCGTCAACCCTACGGTTAAGGAGGATGGCACCATCGTGGAGGCTCCTTGCGACGGTTTGGTGACCGACGAAGAACGTGCCGTGATCGATTGCGTACTCAAGTACGAGAACCTAGGCCGCCGCTACAACCCCGACAAGTCCGATGCCGTCAAGAACTGCTTTAACGAGTACGCCTCGCAGGAGGACATCGATGCCTATTTTGAGGTATGGGCTCAGATGTTTAAGAAGGATCCCGAGTGCTATATTTCGGCGCTTATCAATAACTACTATGGTTATTTTTATCCGAGCGCGCGCGATGCCTGGGTCTACAGCACGGCGCGTAGTGCCGAGATCATGGCGCGTCCCGACAACCTCAAGTACTTCGACTTCCATCCGGTTGACAGCAACGTGGTGCGCTGGTGCGACCACCTGATCAATTTGTACCGTGTGGCGGTGCAGCGTGTTCCCTTTATCTCGCTCACCATGAGCTCGGCCACCTATGTGTGGATCATGATCGCCGTGGTGGTCTACTTGCTGCGTCGTCATTCATGGCGTGCGCTGGCGATCTGGGTGCCGCTGTTGGGCGTGCTCGCTGTGTGCCTGATTGGCCCGTGCAACGGCTCGACTTACATGCGCTACCTGTATCCGGTCATCGCCTGCATGCCCTTCGCCATCGGCGCCACCATCACCCGCAGCGATCTCCTCTGGTCCTAACTTGGTGCATTGAGGGTCAGGTTTCTTTGCACCAAAGGGGACATCATCACGACGCCTTCATTTTGGGGTTTATCTCGCAGGCCAGTAGGTATATCATAACGACGTTTGTTTATATTGCCCGAGCATCTGCGCTGGGCTTTAGGTCGAAACCGATAGGAGACACGTATGTCCGGACACTCTAAGTGGGCCACAACCAAGCATCGTAAGGGCGCGCAGGACGCCAAGCGTTCCGCCCTCTTCTCCAAGCTCAGCCGCAACATCACCGTTGCTGCCCGTCTCGGCGGTGACCCGCTGCCCGAGAACAACGCCAGCCTCGCCGCTGCCGTTGCCAAGGCCAAGGCTCAGTCCATGCCTAAGGACAAGATCAAGTCCGCTATCGACAAGGCTTTTGGTTCGGGTGCCGATGCCGCCGTCTACGAGAACATCGTGTACGAGGGCTACGGTCCCGCCGGTGTCGCCGTCTACGTCGACTGCCTGACCGACAACCGCAACCGTACCGCCGCTGATGTCCGTTCCGCCTTCTCCCACGCTGGTGGCAACCTGGGCACCTCCGGCTCCGTCGCCTTCCAGTTTGAGCGTAAGGGCCAGATCGTCGTCGCCAAGGAGATCCTGGACGAGAACGCCAAGAAGGAGACCATGATCGCCAACGGTGCTGCCGGTGACGAGGATGAGTTCATGATGGCCATCGCCGAGGCCGGTGGCGAGGACTACGAGGATGCCGGCGAGGAGTGGATCGTCTGGACTACTGCCAACGAGGTCATGGCTGTCTCCAAGGCGCTCGAGGAGCAGGGCGTCCAGGTCAAGGGCTCCGAGACCACCATGGTCCCGACCACCCCGACCGAGGTCTCCGGCGCCGACGCCAAGAAGGTTCAGCGCCTCATCGACCGTCTTGAGGAGCTCGACGACGTCCAGGATGTTTACAGCACCATGGACATGACCGACGAGGTTATCGCTGCCCTCGAGGAGGAGTAGCGCCCGCACGGGTTAAGCCGTGCATATCTGGGCATAATGAAGCGAGCATGCAAGCCTCGTGGAATAGATGAGCCGGATCCGCGTGCGTAGAGCACCGGACCCGGCTCTTTTATAATGATGCGAACCGTTTTGCATTTCGAGAGCCGAGATTTGAAGGGAGCGCCACGTGCGCGTACTCAAACGAGCCCTAGCGATTGTGTATCTTGCCGCCGCCATCGTGGCGCTGGGTACGCTTGTCTGCCAGTTTTGGGGGCCGTATACGTATCGCTTTATGCTGCTGATGCGCGACCCCATGCCGCGCATTGTCGTGACGGCATGCGGCGGAGTTGTGGCGATTGGCGTACTGGTAAGCTTCTTCCGCCTGATGTTTGCTCGTCGCGAGCCGTCCTGCGTGCATCCGGCGGGGGAGCGCAATATCGAGGTCACGCTCGCGGCGCTTTCTTCGTGTGCCAGGGCTGCTGCCGAGCGCGACGACCGCGTGATGGTCGAGCATGTCGAGGCCCGCGTCCAAGGTTCCGACGATTCGCATGTCCGTTTTAAGGTCGAGGCTATCGCGCTTGACGATAAGGACGTGGCATCTCTGGCTACCGCGATGCAGCAGCGCATCGAGGAAGCTTGCGACACCATGTTCGGCACGCCGGGTACGACCACGCGCGTCCGTTTTTTGCCGTCCAAGACTACCGTCCAGACCGTGGAGGTTTCCGGTGAGTGATACCAATCAAGATAAGACCGCTCGTACGCCGCGCCTGACGATTGACCAGAGCGCCACGCCGGCGAACGAACCTGTTGATTCCAAAGCAGAGGCAACTGAGTTACAAGACGCGGCGGCCGCGGATTTTGACGAGGCTATGGGTCTCATCAAGGGTACGGGCGCTGCCATCTGGAGCTATGCTGTGCGTCATCCCAACACCACGCTCGGTGCCGTCGCTGGCTTTATCCTTGCCGTGTTGGTGCTCACGCTCGGCCTGTGGGACACGCTCGTCATTGCATTCTTCGTGCTGATCGGCGCCGTGATCGGCCAAATTCGCGACGGCGAGAACGGTATCGTCAACTTCTTCGGCCGTCTGTTTAGCGGCCGCTAATACGTATTCGACTGTCGCATCCGCGGCGGGCATAAGGAGGAACCATGGCTTTTAATACGAAGGTCGATGTAGCCGATACCGAGCTCGAGGAGAACGAGGCGGTCGTCGCCGAAGCCGAGGATGTGACGCTCGAGTCCGATGAGGATGAGGACGACGAAGAGGCGGACGAGTCCGAGGACTCGCTGACCTATTCCAACGGTGTGATCGAGAAGATCGTTGCCATGGCCACCCGCGAGGTTCCGCACGTTCTGGGCATGAAGGGTAACCTCATGCACTTTGTGCAGGAGCAGTTTGGTGCCGAGAATCTGACCAAGGGCGTGACGGTCGAGGTCACCGATGACAATCGCGTGGTCGTCAACATCTCCGTCATTATCGAGTACGGTGCCTATGCGCCCGCGATCTTCGACGATGTCAAGGCACGCGTCACCGAGCGCCTTGCCGCGATGACGGGCCTTGAGGTGGCGGGCGTCAACCTGCGCATCGAGGACGTCATCACCCCCGAGGAGTACGAGCACCGCACCAGCCAGCACGAGTAACCTTCCAAAAAAGACAGGTTTGTTTTGGCAGGTTTTATCTGCGAAAACGTTAAACGGCCGACCGCGCAAGCAAAAGCGTGGCCGCCCGTTTCTGTACGCTCCCGATGTAGCCATACCGCTCGTCTAACTAAGGGTTGCAATCCTCACGTTCCGCGTTACCCTAATGGGCGCATTGTTTCCAAATTGTTAACGAGGAGTTGCCGTAATGGCCGACGAGCACGAGACAGAAAGCAAAGCATGGGCAATTGAGGCCGCCGCGGCAGAGGCGGCATCGCGTGCTGCCGAGGAGATGCATCGTCCTCCCGTAGTGCCGATGGAGCGCGTGGTCGATCGCACCGATATCGAGCGCGGCGAGCGTGCCGGCCAAAAGCGCAGCCAGGAGCCAGGCTTCCCGCGCTTTTTTGCCGAGCTCAATCTGGGTCTGATTCTTACGGCCTTTGCCATCGTTGCGTTTAAAACCCCTAATCACTTTGCTTTTGGCGGCACCTCGGGCATGTCGGTCATTCTGTCCACGCTGTTCCCGACTCTGCCCGTCGGCGTCTTTATGTGGATTATCAACGCGGTTCTCGTCGTTTTGGGCTTTATCTTTTTGGAGCGCAAGGCGATTCTTTGGAGCGTCTTCGCCTCGTTTGCGCTGTCCGCCTACGTCTCGCTGTTTGAGCTCTTCATTCCGACCGATGTCTCTCTGACGGGTGATATGTGGCTCGACCTGTGCTTTGCCGTCATCTTGCCGGCGCTCGGCAGCGCTATTGTCTTTGACATCGGCGCCTCGACGGGTGGCACGGACATTCTTGCCATGATTCTCAAGCGCCGCACCACGCTCGAGATTGGTCGCGCCCTGCTGCTGGTCGATATCGGCATCGTGACCATCGCGGCCTTTTTGTATGGCCCGCGTGTCGGTCTGTATTGCGTGCTCGGCCTGTTTGCCAAGACGCTTGTGGTCGACAAAGCCATTGAGAGCATTCACCTGCGCAAAGTCTGCACGGTCATTTGCTCCGAGCCCCTTAAGGTCGAGGAGTTTATCGTCAAGCATCTCAACCGTACGGCGACCATCAGTCGCGGCTACGGTGCCTTCTCGGGCAAGTGCGTGACGGTGATCATGAGCGTGCTGAGCCGTCGCGAGGCCGTGCAGCTGCGCCGTTATGCGCGCGAGGTCGATCCGGGTGCCTTTATCACGATCGTCGACAGCTCCGAGATTGTCGGCAAGGGCTTCCGCGGAACGAACTAGCACAGACGTATTCAACGAACCGCCTGCTGGCGCCGTGTATCTTGCAAATCGGTCATCTTTGAGTATTTGACCCCACATTGGGCAATAATGATGCCAAAGACATCGTTTGCGATCCAGGTGATTCGCTCTAGATACGAAGGGATGATTTCGATGTTCTGCTCGCAGTGTGGCGCCCCTATGGGCGATAACGACAAGTTCTGCGGCGTGTGTGGTGCCCCCAATGCCGGTGCTGCAGCCTCCGCCCCTCAGGGTCAACCTCAGCCTCAGCAGTTTGTTCCGCAACCGCCCGTGGCGAATGCGCCAAAGGGCTGTGTGGCTCAGGCGTTCCAAGATATGACCAAGACTCCGGGTGTGCTTCAGCGTGTATGCCAAATCGCGTTTTTGCCGGCGCTGATTTGCGTTGTGTCGGTGCTCGTGTTGTTTATTCCCGTTATTGGCGGCATTGCGGCTGCCATCGGCTTTTTGGCAGCTTGCATTGCGAGCGTGTGCGGTTCCGGCTTTGGCATCGAGTGGGGTCGCGATCTGTCGCTTAAGATCGATGACGGCATGGATCGTCCGCTGATGCGTTCCACGTCGTTTGGTCTCGGAGTCTTTTCGAGCGTTATTTCGGTCGTGCTCGAGGTTATCGCTGCCATTCCCGTTATCGGTGTAGTGCTTTCGCTGGTGGAGGGCGTGGTAATTGGCGCTGCGGGCTCGTATTCTTATTACGGCTCTTATGCGCTCGAGGCTGCGCTGTTTGGCTCGCTTGGCCTGCTTGTCCTGGCGCTAATTGCCTCGGCGATTCTGGGTGTCTTCTTTAAGATGTTCGCCGACATCGCCGTGATGCACTTTGCGGTGACCGGGCGTGTCGAGAGCGCGTTTTCGCTCGATAAGGTCTGGGCGGCGTTTAAGCACAACAAGACCAAGCTGTTCTGTGCTTCGTTCCTTCCCGAGTTTTTGACGGGCCTGGTCGCCAACGTTGTCACATGGATCTTGACGGTCGTCTTTGGCGCCATTGCCTCTGTCGGTATGTATAGCTACTACTATCGTCCTACGGGTATTGAGGCAATTGTTACCGGCGGTGGCGTCACGCTCGCGCTGTTCTTGGTGCTGGTCGCTTTCGTCACCGTATTTCTTACGGTCTTTGGCAAGATGCTCAAGCACCGTGCCGTTGGCTATTGGGCCGCACGCTATGCAAGCGAGTGGGCCGATGAGGATAAGGACGACGTCCTGACTTTTGTGTTGCCCTTCGAGAAGAAGTCCGCTCCTTCGGGTTACGGTGCTCCGGATGCTTCGCCGGCACCTGCACCCGCTCCCGCGACCGAGCCTGAGCCGGCGCCCGAGCCTGAACTGGCGCCCGAGTCTGAGACGGCATCTGAGCCCGAGCCTGCGCCTGAGCCTGAGCCGGCACCTGCACCTGAGTCGGCGTCCGAGCCAAGCTCCGACGAGGAACCTCAGGACGAGTAGCCATGCCGTCTGCCATTTGGGGACGGGGTAGAAATAGCAGAAATAGCGCTTGAAGAATGAGCGGGGGGGGGCGGGGGGGAAAATACCCCCCCCCCGTTTAATAGCGCAGGTGGGTTTTAAACGAGAATTCAGCCCAAAGATTTAAA
>CAMQHB010000052.1:0-12934 GCA_947001545.1 uncultured Collinsella sp. | reverse complement strand
CCCGCGGTGGGGGCGGGGCCCCCGCGGGGCGCTACCCACCCCCCCCCCCCCGGGGGGGGCGCCCCCCCCCCCCCCCCCCCCCCCCCCACTCCTGTTAACGGACGTTTTGCCCTGCAGGGTTCGAGAAAAACGTATTACCGTACCTGCGGCATAAAGAAGGTCTTAAGAAAACGAACAGGTGCGTATTAACCGATGCTTTTTCGGTTGTACTTTAGCGATTGGCTCGTACAATAGTCACCAATGTTTGGCGGGAACTGTTCTGTGAGGCGTTAAAAAAGGAAAGTGAGGACGCCAATGTTTCAGATAGCCGATCTGCTCGCTATCGTTGCAGGCGCCATCGCGGGCGCAATTGCCTTCCTTCCCTTTGTCTTTACGCTCAAGCCGGTTCTTGACGATAAACATAATGCGGACATGCTCAAGGGTATGGTGAGTCTGGCGGTCTCGGCAATCGCCCTGCTCGTCTTTACCTTGGTTGTGTTTGTGTTGTTCGGAGAGGCATTTCGCATGTTCCTCTTGGGCGAGGCGATCGGCTTCGTGGCCTTTATGGCCGCCTGCACGGTTCGCGTCGCCAAGGCGCTGCGAGATCCTCATGAGGTCGAAAGGTAAGTCGTGGAAATTTTTGAAAAGCTGCCTGATGAGATTAATCATCTGGTCAGCGAGTTCAGCTCCACCCCTGTCGTGGGCGATCTGAGCTGCGGCATCACGCAGTACTCGTTTTGGCTGATCGTCTCCACGATCGTGCTCCTGATCGTCCTGGCCGTGTTCAAGAAGAAGCAGACCCTGGTTCCCAAGGGCTTCTTCGTCAACGGTTTCGAGTACATCATCGAGTACGTCGAGAACGATATCGGCAAGGGCGTCGTGGGTGAGAACTGGAAGAAGCACTTCCCGTTCCTGTGCTCGCTTTTCCTGTTCATCCTGATCAATAACATGATCGGCCTGATCCCGGGAATGAAGCCCGGCACCGGTGCAATCGGCTCCACCGCCGCGCTCGCCATCTTCGCCTTCGTGTACTTCATCTACTACGGATGCAAGGCTCACGGCGTGATCGGCTACATCAAGAGCCTCGCCCCGCAGGGCGTGAGCTTCCCGATGAACGTGCTCGTGTGGGTCGTCGAGCTTTTCTCGACCTTCCTGCGCCTCATCACGCTCGCCGTCCGTCTGTTCTGCAACATGTTCGCAGGACACGTGGTCATGGGCTCGTTCGCCATCATGGCGAGCATGTTCATGCAGCCGCTGCTTCAGCAGGTTTCCGCGGCCCACGCCGTCGGCGCCCTGCCTTCGCTGGCCTGGCTTGCCATCCTCATCCTGATCTATGCGATCGAGCTTGTGGTCGGCGCCATCCAGGCTTACGTCTTCACGGTCCTTACCGCCGTGTATGTCTCCGAGGCAGAGGAGGTCGCGGAGGAGGAGTAGTCTTCCGTTCGCGCCTTAAAGGTAAGGCAATTCGTTAAACCGCCGGTGCCCGTACCCATGGAGCCCGGCAGTTATAAAAAGGTTATCCTGCGTGAAATAAGACACGCACGACAAAGGAGGAATCGTGGGAGTTATCGGTTACGGTCTCGGTGTTATCGGCGCTGGTCTTGCTATCGGCCTGTCTGCTCTGGGTGCTACGGGTGCTATGGCCCGTCAGCCTGAGGTCCAGGGCCGCGTGTTCACCGTCTTCATCATGGGCTCCGCCTTCGGCGAGGCTCTGGCTCTGATCGGCTTCGTTGTCGCGCTGATCGTTAAATAGCACGGAGCGTCAAGTATGAATCTTTCATCCCAGAAGAGCGCGATCGCACTCTCCGCGTCCGCGGCCGCGCTGCTCATGCCGGTTTCCGCGTTCGCCGAGGACGGCGCCGCCGGTGCGGACATCCTCATCCCTAAGATGGCGGAGTTCATCCCGGCGCTTATCGCCTTCCTGATTATCTGGATCGTGCTGGCCAAGGTCGCCCTGCCGGGCATCATGAAAACCATGGAGGAGCGCGGCAAGAAGATCGAGGAGAGCCTCGACGAGGCCGAGAAGACCAAGCAGGAGGCTATCGCCAAGCGCGCTGAGTCCGACTCGATCGTCACCGACGCCCGTCGTCAGGCTGCCGACATCGTTCTCGAGGCCCGTAAGGACGCCGAGTCCGAGCGCGCCCGTATCATCGAGGCTGCTCACAAGGAGGCCGAGGAGATCATCGCCAAGGCCCATACGACCGTCGAGGACGAGCGCAAGTCCATCTACGCCGGTGCCGCGAACTCCATCGCCGACCTGTCCGTTGCCGTCGCCACCAAGATCGTGGGCGAGGCACTCGAGAACGAGGCCGAGCAGAAGAAGCTCATCGAGCGCTACATCCAGGAAGCAGGTAGCCTGAATGCCGACTAGCCGCTATCAGGACAAGGTGCTCGAGACCTACGCGCGCTCCCTTCTGGAAGCCGCTAAGGCCGAGAACCATGTGTTCGAGGACCTCGAGATGATCGAGCGCTTGGCTTCTGCCAGCCCCGAGATCATCGCCGTGCTCGACACCATGTCCAAGCGCGACCAGCTCGACCTTCTTCCCAAGGTGGCAGCTGCCTTTAAGTATGTTGCCGAGGAAGACGAGGATGTAGTGGGCGTGACCGTCACCACGGCGATCCCGCTCGACGACGAGCTGCGTCAAACCATCACTAAGAAATGCGAGCAGGACTTCGGCCGCAAGGTATTCCTTATCGAGCAGGTCGACCCGTCTATCGTGGGCGGCCTAGTGCTCGAGGCCCGCGGCGAGCGTCGTGACATTTCCGTCAAGACGCAGCTGCGTATCGCGCAGGAGACCCTCGCAAACTCTGCTAATTCGTACGGAGGTGAAGCCTAATGTCCGAAACCCTCAATGCCCAGGATATCGCCAAGAAACTGCAGGAGCAGCTCACGAGCCTCTCCGCGACGGTCGATACGCATGAGGTTTCAACGGTCGACGAGGTAGGCGACGGCATCGCGCGCGTCTCCGGCCTCAAGAGCGCCATGGCAGGCGAGCTTCTGGAGTTCAAGAGCTCCGATACCGGTGAGACCGTCTTCGGCCTTGCCCAGAACCTTGACCGTGACGAGGTCGGCGCCGTTCTGTTTGGTGCCGTCGACTCCATCAAGGAAGGCGACGAGTGCCGCACCACTGGCCGCATTATGGATATCCCCGTGAGCCGCGCCATGCTCGGCCGCGTCGTCAATCCGCTCGGCCAGCCCATCGACGGCCTGGGCGACATCGTCGCCACGCACCGTCGTCCCATTGAGTTCAAGGCCCCCGGCGTCATCGACCGTACCCCGGTGTGCGAGCCGGTTCAGACCGGCCTGTTGGCCATCGACTCCATGGTGCCTATTGGTCGCGGTCAGCGAGAGCTCATCATTGGCGACCGTAAGACCGGTAAGACCGCCATCGCCATCGACGCTATCCTCAACCAGCGCGGCAAGGGCATGGTCTGCATCTATGTCGCCGTCGGCCAGAAGGCCTCCACGGTTGCCAACATCCGCGAGACCCTCGCTCAGCACGGTGCGCTCGACTACACCATCATCGTTTCGGCAACCGCTGCCGATTCCGCCCCTATGCAGTACATCGCGCCTATGGCCGGTGCCGCTATCGGCGAGTTCTTCATGTACAACGGCGAGGATGGCAAGCCCGCTAGCGAGACCAACCCCGGCGGCCACGTGCTCGTCATCTACGATGACCTGTCCAAGCAGGCCGTGGCCTACCGTCAGATGTCGCTGACGCTGCATCGTCCGCCCGGACGCGAGGCCTATCCTGGCGACATCTTCTACCTGCACTCTCGTCTGCTCGAGCGTGCCGTCAAGATGTCCAAGAAGAACGGCTACGGCTCCATGACGGCACTGCCGATCATCGAGACCCAGGACGGCGACGTCTCGGCCTACATTCCGACCAACGTCATTTCCATTACCGATGGTCAGATCTATCTGCAGTCCGAGCTCTTCTTCCAGGGTCAGCGCCCGGCAGTCGACGTGGGCATTTCCGTGTCCCGCGTCGGTGGCGACGCGCAGACCAAGGCTATGAAGCAGGTCGCCGGTAACCTCCGTCTGGACCTCGCTTCGTACCAGGAGCTCGCCGGCTTTACGCAGTTCGGCTCCGACCTCGACGAGGCTACTCAGAAGCAGCTGACCCATGGTGCCCGCATGACCGAGCTCCTGAAGCAGCCGCGCTACAAGCCGTTTGAGGTTGGCGAGCAGATCGTTACGCTGTTCGCTGGCAACGAGGGCTTCCTGGATGACCTGGAGATTGCCGACGTGCTGCCTTTCCGTGCCGAGCTCATCGAGTACATGGACAATGGCTTTGGCTCGCTGCTCGATAAGGTTCGCGCCAAGAAGATCGATGATGACACCAAGGCTGAGCTCTTGCGCGTCATCGGCGACTTCAAGCAGCAGTTCATGGCCAAGCACCATTCGGATGTTTCTGGATCAGAGGAGAACTAAGCCCCATGGCCAACCTTCGCGACATTAAGAAGCGAATCTCCTCGGTTACCACGACCAAGCAGATCACGCGCACGATGGAGATGGTCTCTACGGCCAAGATCCGTCGTGCCCTCGATCGCTCCAAGCAGGCCGAGCCCTATAAGGAGGCGCTGACCGACGTCATGTTGACGGTCGCCGGCGACGCCTCCTGTTCGGGCACCGATCCCATGCTGCAGAAGCATGAGAGCGTCAAGCATGGCCTGATTGTCGTTATTGCCTCGGACCGCGGCCTTGCCGGCGGTTTCAATACGACGGTGGAGCGCACGGCCGAAAAGCTCGCCGCTTCTTGGGCGAACGACGGCATCGAGTGCGAGATCATCGCGTGTGGGCGCAAACCGGCCACGTATTTCCGTGACCGCGAAAACGTCGTCATGCACTTTGAGGGCAACTCCTCTGAGCCCGATTTCAATCAGGCCCGCATGATCTCCTCTCATATCTGCGATGCGTATCGTGCCGGTGAGCTTGACCGTGTCGAGCTTGTCTACCACCACGCCAAGAACCGCGTGGATCAGGAGCTTCGCGTCGAGCATCTGTTGCCGCTCGACCCCGAGATGATCGCTATGGCCCACGGTCCGCGTAAGAACGAGACCGACGCCCCTAAGCGCATCTCGTCCACGTTCGAGTTCGTGCCCTCTCCCGAGCATGTTCTCGGCAAGCTTGTGCCGTCTTATATCCTGACGGTCATCTACCAGGCCCTGATCGATTCGGCGGCTGCCGAGCAGGGTGCACGCCGCAAGGCCATGCACTCCGCGACGGAAAACGCCACCGCGATCATCTCGACCCTTACCCGCACGTATAGTCGCGTGCGCCAGGCTTCGATCACGACCGAGATTAACGAGATCGTCGGCGGAGCCTCAGCATTGGAGGAACAGTAATGGCTAATAACACCGTAAAGCTTGCGGTCGAGGAAGCCACCAAGAAGACGACTGCCGGTGATGGTCGCATCGTGCGAATCATCGGCCCTGTCGTCGACGTCAAGTTTGACGGCGCGGTGCCCCCGATCTACAACGCGCTCACGGTCGAGGCCGAGACCCCGATCGGTCATCTGAGCACGATCCTCGAGGTCGAGAGCCAGCTTCCGGGCGGCGTCGTCCGCACGGTCGCCATGTCCTCGACCGACGGCCTGCAGCGCGGCCTCATCGCCACCGATACCGGTGAGCCCATGAAGATGCCCGTTGGCCCCAAGACGCTCGGCCGCATTTGGAACGTCATGGGCAAGCCCGTCGACGGCAAGCCCATGCCCGAGGTGGAGGAGTTCTACCCCATCCACCATGCAGCGCCCCGTTTCGACGAGCTCACCACCAAGACCGAGATCTTCGAGACCGGCATCAAGGCCGTCGACCTGCTCGAGCCCTACATCCGTGGCGGCAAGACAGGCCTGTTCGGCGGCGCCGGCGTCGGCAAGACCGTTCTGATTCAGGAGCTCATCAACAACCTCGCCCAGGAGCACGGCGGCACCTCGGTGTTCACCGGCGTCGGCGAGCGTACCCGCGAGGGCACCGACCTGTTCCTCGAGATGAGCGAGTCTGGCGTTATCGACAAGACCTGCTTGGTCTATGGTCAGATGAACGAGCCGCCCGGAGCGCGTCTGCGCATCGGTCTGGCCGGCCTTACCACCGCTGAGTATTTCCGTGATCGTGGCCAGGACGTTCTGCTGTTCATCGACAACATCTTCCGCTTCTCCCAGGCAGGTTCCGAGGTTTCCGCACTGCTGGGCCGTATGCCGTCCGCCGTTGGTTACCAGCCCACGCTGGCAACCGAGATGGGCGACCTCCAGGAGCGCATTACCTCGACCAAGACGGGCTCCATTACCTCCGTCCAGGCTGTCTACGTCCCCGCAGACGACCTGACCGACCCGGCGCCTGCCACGACGTTTACGCACCTCGATGCCACCACGGTTCTTTCGCGTAGTATTTCGTCGCTCGGCCTGTTCCCGGCTATCGACCCGCTCGCGTCTTCCTCCGACGCTCTCGATCCCTCGATCGTCGGCGAGGAGCACTACCGTGTCGCCGTCAAGGTCCAGGAGCTCCTGCAGGAGTACTCCGACCTTCAGGACATCATCGCCATCCTGGGTATGGACGAGCTGTCCGAGGAGCAGCGCCTTACGGTCAACCGTGCCCGTAAGATCCAGCAGTTCCTCTCGCAGTCCTTCCACGTCGCCGAGAAGTTCACCGGCAACCCCGGTGTCTACGTCCGCGTCGAGGATACCGTCCGCTCCTTCGCCGAGATTGTCGACGGCAAGGCCGATGACCTGCCCGAGCAGGCTTTCCGCTATGCTTCCACGATTGAGGACGTGCGCGAGCGCGCCCGCAAGATGGGGGAGAAGTAGGTTATGCGTATCCGCATCGTGTGCCCCGTGAGCTGCGCCTATGAGGGCGACGCTGCGTTTGTGTCGATTCCGTCCACGGATGGCGAGTTTGGCGTTCTGCCTGCTCACTCCAGCGAGATCTGCACGATCGACCGCGGTTACGTTCGCGTTTCCGATAAGGCCATGGGCACTGTCGACCACACGTTTGCCGTGGCCGGCGGCTATGCCCAGGTTGCGGACGATGTCGTGACCGTTCTCGCCGAGCGCGCTTGCGATTTGGCGACCGTCGATGCCGACAAGCTTAAAGCTGATATTCAAGGTTTTGAAGAGAAGCTGGGTAATTTGTCGGAGGATGATGCACGCCGCGCCTACCTCTATAATGAAATCGCATGGTGTAAGCTCAAGCTTGCCCAATAGTCAAACGATTTAGCGTTCGACCATTTGCGAACACATCATGCCCGGGATGGCCCAGCCATCCCGGGCATGCTTTTTGAAAGGGTAGACCTTGGATATTATCCGCGTTGAGGGTGGCCACGCCATCGGAGGCTCCGTGCCCGTTTCGGGCGCCAAGAACTCCGCGCTCAAACTCATGGCGGCAACGCTTCTGGCGCCGGGCAAGACGACGCTGCAGAACGTGCCCGATATTTCCGATGTCCACGTGATGGGCAAGGTGCTCAAGGGTATGGGCGCCACAATCGATGTCCTTGACGAGCACACGCTCGAGATCGATACCTCTCAGGTCGATTCTTGGGAGGCCCCCTACGAGCTCGTTGCCAAGATGCGTGCTTCCACAGCCGTGATGGGACCCCTGCTGGGTCGCTTCCATCGCGCCAAGATCGCCATGCCGGGCGGCTGCAACCTGGGTGCTCGCAAGATCGATATGCACATTCTTGGTCTTGAGGCCCTGGGCGTTGAGTTCGATACCGCCCACGGCTACATCAACGCTAATGCGCCCCAAGGTCTGCGCGGTACCACCGTCACGCTCGAGTTCGCCAGCGTCGGTGCGACCGAGAACCTCATCATGGCATCCGTGCGCGCGCAGGGCACCACGGTTATCGACAATGCCGCCCGCGAGCCCGAGATCGTCGATCTCGCCAACATGCTCAACGAGATGGGCGCTAAGATTGTCGGCGCGGGTACGCCCGTCGTGACCATCGAGGGCGTGGAAGAGCTGCATCCTGTTACCCATCGCGTAGTGGGCGACCGCATCGAGGCCGGTACCTTTATCGTTGCTGGTGCGTTGATGGCCGACGATCGCGGTGTCGATGTCACGGGCTTTTGCCCCATTCACTTGGGCATGGTGCTCAAGAAGATGGAGCTCATGGGTATCGACTGCGAGTGCGTCGAGGATGGCGTCCATGTAAACCGTGCCGAGCGTATCAAGCCGGTCGACATCCAGACGCTTCCGTTCCCCGGCTTCCCGACGGACATGCAGGCGCAGATTATGGTGCTCTCCGCCCTTGCCGACGGCAGTTCCGTTATTACCGAGAACATCTTCGAGAATCGCTTTATGTTTGCCTCTGAGCTGGTGCGCATGGGTGCCGACATTCGTATCGAGAGCCATCATGCCATGATTCATGGCGTTAAGGGCTTCTCGGGTGCACAGGTTACCTCGCCCGATCTGCGTGGCGGAGCGGCCCTCGTCGTAGCGGGCTTGATCGCCGACGGGACGACCGAGGTTTCGGCCATCCATCACATCAAGCGCGGCTACGAGCAGTTTGTCGAAAAGCTGCAGGCGCTCGGCGCGCATGTCGAGCATGCTTCCGTCCCCGATCCCGTCATCTACTAATACAGGTTGCCTATGTTTAATAAAAAGCCCCTCGCGGATACCACCGCCCGAAGACCCTCAACTGGTGCGCAGGCCAAGATCTACAGTCGCGATAACGTGGCTCGCTATTCCGAGCGCGCTCGTCAACGTCGTCGTAGCCACACGATTCGTCACGTCGCGCTCATTGTCGTGCTTGGTGTGCTGCTGAGTGCCACTACCGCTGCCGGCCTGTGGTTTGCCACCATTATGGGCAAGCTCGGCGATTCTAATGTCATTACCGACAATCTGCGTCGGGTTCTGGTTGACACCGATGAGGCAAAGGATCCGTTCTACGTGCTGCTTCTTGGCACCGACGGCCGTCCGGGCGAGGATACGTATCGTGCCGACTCGATTATCCTGGCACGCATCGACCCCACGCAAAAGCAGGCGACGCTCATTTCCGTTCCGCGCGACACCAAGGTCGAGTACAAGGGCGAGACCATGAAGATCAACGCCTGCCATACCGTTGGCGGCGCCGAGGCCATGGTCGAGGCGGTCAACGAGCTGTGCGGTGTTCAGATTTCCCACTATGCCGAGGTCAGCTTCGACGGTATGCAGGCGCTGATTGATTCGGTTGGCGGTATCGACATTAACGCAACCGATGATGTTGACGACCCCGAGCACCTGGATATTAAGATTACCGCTGGCCAGCAGCATATGGACGGTGCCACCGCCCTTACCTATGCCCGCTGCCGCTACACCTATGCCGACGGCGATTACACGCGCATGCGCCACCAGCGTCAGGTGCTTGGCGCCCTTGCCAACCAGATTCTCAATAACTTCGATGCCACGAAGATTTTTGGCCTGGTTAATTCGCTGTCCGATATGCTCGTAACCGATATGAGCGTTCAGGATATCGTGGCTACGGTCAACGCCATGCGCGGTATGGATGTCGACGGTATCTACTCGGCCAACCTGCCCTCGTACGCCGACGACAGCACCATGATCGACGGTGTGAGCTACGTCTTTGTCTACGAGGACGAGCTCAAGGAAATGATGGAGCGCGTCGATGCCGGCAAGGATCCCAAGGGTCCCAACACTATGGGTCTTTCCGACGGTTCCAGCTCTACGATCGGCGACCTGAACAACAACACGTCTGACGACTACGCAAACGGTACCGCAACTTCATCGGTCAGCTCTGACGATTCCGATGACTCAAGCGATTCGAGCGATTCGGACTACTACGAAGAGCCCACCGGCGACGGCAACGGCTACGAAGCCAACTACTAAGTTACGCGGTTTTACCCAACCGCGTAACCGCTTGACGCTGCGCGCCGCCCAGAGCGACAATTTGTCATTCAAAAGGCAGGGCATGACCAGAAGGTCAATGCCCTGCCTTTTTCATGCCAACTTGTTCGCTCTGGACGTCGCTCGCTGACGTTGATTCAACCAGCGATGTCGTCACTTGCAGTTGGGTAGTCCACTTGGCACTTGGGGACGTTCCTTATGTGCCGGCAGTTTGGGACACTCCTTGCGTTAAGAGGCTGGCGTGCGTCAACCTGTTCTCGTTGCAGCAAAAAAATCGCCCCGTTCTCGGTTGAGGACGGGGCGATTCGTCTTTTGGGCTTATGCAGCCAGGCTTATGCAAAGCGGGCGACGAGTTCCTGCAGGACGTCGGTCATCTTGACGAGCGAACTGACCGGGACGAACTCGTTGACGCCGTGGTAGCAATAGCCGCCGGTGGAAAGGTTGGGGCAGGGCAGACCGCGGAACGACAGCTGTGCACCGTCGGTGCCGCCGCGAATCGGCAGCACTTGGGGTTCAACGCCGCAGGCAAGGTAGGCTTCCTTGGCAACATCAATAAGCTCGGGATAGTCACGAACGATTTCGGCCATATTTCGATACTGCTGCTTAATCTCGACCGTCACGCGCTCCTCACCCAGACGCTGGTTGAGCATCGAGGCGGCGGCATCAATAAGGTCGAGTTTCTGCTGGAACTTGGCGGCGTCATGGTCGCGGACGATATAGCGCGCTGTGGCGTGATCGACGGTCGCAGATACACCCTCAAGGTGATAAAAGCCCTCGTAGCCTTCCGTATACTCCGGGCGCTGCACGTAGGGGAGCAATGCGTTGAAGTCGCAGAACAGATTGCCTGCGTTGACCATACGGCCTTTGGCGTCGCCCGGGTGGATGGACTGGCCCTCAAAGCGGACGGTCACCTCGGCGGCATTGAAGCACTCCCACTCCAGCTCGCCGATGGGGCCGCCGTCGACCGTGTAGGCGTACTTGCAGCCAAAGGTATCGATATCCAACAGCTCGGCTCCGTGGCCGATCTCCTCGTCAGGGCAGAAGCAAATGCCGAGTGCGGGATGGGGCAGAGAAGGGTCCTGAGCGATACGCGCGACAAGCGACATGATCTCGGCGACGCCCGCCTTGTCGTCTGCGCCCAGCAGCGTGGTGCCATCGCTGCAGACCAAGTCCTCACCCGCGAGGTCATTCAGGGCGGGAAGCTTGGCGGTGCTCATGGCAACGGGCTTACCGTCAACCGCGCCGCAGACCAGGTCGCCGCCTTCGTAGTGTACGATGTGCGGCTTCACGCCGGCGCCCGGTGCAACTTCGGTGGTGTCGAGATGGGCGATCAGGCCCAGGGCGGGCTTGTCCTCAGCGCCCACACTTGCGGGGATATGCGCGCAGACATAGGCGTGCTCGGTCACGTGGGCATCTTCCGCACCAAGCTCGCGCAGCTCTTCAGCCAGCACGTTGGCAAGGTCAAACTGAACGGCGCTCGAGGGTACCTGGTCGCAGTTTGCATCCTCGGACTGCGTGTTGATCTGGACGTAGCGCAAAAAGCGCTCGAGGACATCGGGGCTCGTGGTGGTGTTTTCCATAAAGACCGCTCCAATCTTGGTCGTCGTGTGCAACAAGAACTCTAGCACGGTATGCCACGGCATACCACGACGCTTGGATGGGGTAGAATCAGCCATTGAATGCAGAAGGGACGGAAGATCATGGATACGACAAATAGCTCGCGCGAACTACATCTGACGGTGGCGAACGAAGACTACTTGGAGTGCATGGTTCGCATTGAAAGCGAAGAGGGGGAAACCAACGGCGTGCGATCGGTCGACATCGCGCAGCGCCTTGGCGTCTCCAAGGCATCGGTCAATAAAGCGGTTTCGGCGCTCAAGGCATCCGAGCTTGTCGAGCAATCGCACTACGGCAAGGTAATTCTGACCGATCGCGGCCGCGAGGTTGGCACGGCTATCTGGTACCGTCATCGCCTCATCCGCACATTTTTGGTTCAGGAGCTCGGCGTCGAATTTGAGCGTGCCGATTCCGAGGCCTGCATGATGGAGCATGCGCTATCCGAGGACACGATGAATCGCTGGCTCGCCTATCTCGAAAAGCAAGGAATCAGCGTCGAGGAATAGCGGGATATATATGGATACGAGTTATTACAACCGCTTTGGTGCCGAGGAACTTACGCGCCGCTTGTCGAGCGAGACCTTGTTGACGCAGGGTCCCATGGGCAGTGTCTTGTTGAGTGAGTACGATGCCGCCGACATTCCACCGGCGTTTTGGAATCTGGCAGAGCCGCAGACCGTTTCTCGTATCCATCGCTTGTATGTCGCCGCCGGCGCGCAGGTGCTCATTACCAACACCTTTCAGGCATCGAGCTATGCCCTCAAGCACGACCAGATTTCGCCGTCCGTGGCGGAGGTCAATCGCGGGGCCGTCGACGATGCCCGCCAGGCGCACCCTCAGCTGCTGCTGGGCTCGATGGGCCCGATCGGTATTGAGTGGTTTGCCGAGGACTCTGCCGAGTATCGTGAAATCCGAGGCATTGCGCGCGAACAGGCGCACGCCTTGCTCAATGCTGGCGTTGACGGTCTGCTGATCGAGACGGTGACGTCTATCCGTAATTTGCAGCCCATGCTTGCCGGCGCTCGAGATGCCGCCGACGGCATGCCTGTTCTGGTGAGTTTTGTCGTTGACGAAAAAGGCGACCTGTTGGGCGATGGCCTCAACATCGAGGCAGCCGTTTTGTACGCCGAAAAACACGGCGCAAACTCGATTGGTGTTAATTGCTGTTCGCTTTCGGCTGCGAACGCGGCGGTGCCCAGGATGGTTGCATCGGCGACTACTCCCGTCACGGTGCGTCCCAACGTAGGCGATCCGGTCCAGACTCAGGATGGCCCCGTATGGCACGAGAACCCCGAAGCTTTCGCGCGCGCATGCATCGAATGGAGACATGCCGGTGCCGCAATGGTGGGCAGTTGCTGTGGAACCACGGCAATCACTACGGCAGCGATGGCCGAGGCGCTCGATATATAAAGGGCAAAACCGCTCCATACGGGGCGGTTTTTTATTTTCAAGACTTTAGTCCGCTGGCCGCGCAGCGGCCAGCTTTAAACCACCCGCTACG
>CAMQHB010000051.1:0-13013 GCA_947001545.1 uncultured Collinsella sp. | reverse complement strand
TTTCCGTCGGCCCCCCCGGCAATGGTTTGTGGGGGTTTTTGGGCCCCCCTTTTTGGGGCGGCTTTTAAATTTTTTCACCGGGGCCGCCCCGGGGGCGGGGCGCCCCCGCTTTTTCATCGCGCTAGCGCTTCTTTGGGATCGACCTAAGGCGAGCGAACCATAGGGCTGCGGCACCCGAGGTCAGGAGCGCGGTGATGCAAGCGGCGATGGGAACTGATCCTGTTGCCGGTAGGTCCTGCGGTAGGGTACAGCGTTGAATGACGCTGTCCTCGTCATGTGACTCAAGTTTATCGCCGCCACCGTTGCGGCAAAGATCGACGCGCGCGCTGTTGGTGAGTGCGGTTTGGGGCGTATAAGCCGACGTTGCCTGCATGTGTACGACTGCGCCCCGAGCGTCTGTGCCAAGGATTGCTTTGGCATCGTCAAGGTCGTCGTGCTCATCTTTGAGATCATCGCGGGTCCAAGAATCCGCATCGCTTCGAGTCGTAAAGTCGGCGGCTACCGCACCGTATTCAATTCGAATGCCTGTTACGACGGTATTGGATGCAAGGTCGAGCTCTTCCGCCTCGAGTGTGGTGGATTCCGTGGTCGAGACATCCGCCTTCCAGAGGCGCCAGCCGTCGTAATCGACGAGGCGGCAGTCCTCACCAAGGCTCTCTTTTACTTCGTCGGACTCAAGCCAAGGATTTTCGTGTCCATCGTCAAGTGTCGCGTTCGCCGGCTCATCGACGTCTGTCGAGTCCAACGGCGTCGTGCGATACCACACGTTGCACAGACCGTTGAGGTCGCCGATGGCGACGGGGGTTTCGATTGAGATGAATCTCGCCGTGCCGTCTTTGGCGCACTCAAGATCATCGGTAATCGTAAACTCATCAACCCAAGTAGCGGAATCGTTTCGAGCATCGATGGTATAGGAGAAAAGCCCATCACTATTGGTTTGCGTCGTGGCGCGGTTTTTACCATCGCCGTTAGCCAACAGGCCCTTTTCGATAGGTTGGACAAGTTCCTGACGCTTGTCGACCTGCCCCTTGATCTCGATGGGCGCATCCTTCATCGCGACGGATTGGACTTCTCCCGTATCTTTTATTTCAAACGTTATCTCCTCGGCAAGGTCATAGGTCCGCGGAGACATCATTTCGCGCAACGAGTAGGTGCCAGGTGCAAGATGTTCGACGCGGTGCGGCTTGTCGGATGAGGTCCAGGAGTCTATTTCGGTTTTATCGGGACCATATAAGGTGAGCTGTGCGCCTTCCACTTCCTGCTCACCGCTTGCATCGACCTTGGAGACATCAACCTTGGTGTAATCGTCGGATACGTTAAGCCGTGCTTCTACAACGGGTGTTTTCTGGTCGGCATAAGTAAGGTCGACAATATGGGATGTCCGATCGAGTAAGAAGCCTGCCGGCGCTTGAGTCTCGACAACCTCGTAGCGTGCGGTGCCAGATCCCAGCGGGAGGTCGTCCGCGCGTGCTTCTCCAGTTTCATCCGTCGTGACGGTAGCGACAGTCTCACCGTCGAGCGCGGCAATGCTACCGTCGGGGCGCACGATATCACCCGAGGCACGGATCTCAAAGACGGCGCCCGCGAGGCTGCTGCCGTCTACGGCATCGGTTTTAACGATCCTGATGTTTCCGGTCGCGGCGTGGTCATAATACGAGGCGATTGCAACGGGCGTTAGGTTCATGTCGGCGGGTATGTTTACCTCGATCTCCTCGCCGACAAGATAGGGCTCTTTGGCCGAGGTTTCGCGTACATAATAGGTGCCCGGCACGAGCGATTCGGGCAGTGTGACGGTCCCGGTCGCGTCAGTCGTAAAGGTGTCCATTACGTTATGTGCTGGATACCAGCAAGTTTGTGAGACAGGTTCGTGATTGCTGTCGAGGAGTTGGAAGGTGAATCCGGCTAGTGGAACAGAAGCGCCTGTTTGGGCATCGCGTTTTACAATCTGGAGATGCGTCGACAGCGCGTGGTTGTCCACGATATATTGAAGCTCGGCGCCGTTGGAAATCTGATTGGCCCCGACGGTCCATTCCCCTGCACGTTTAAAACCCTCGGGGACGGTTTCCGGAACCTCGCGAATCGTGTAGCCGGCACGGTCGTATGGGACAGCTCCGTGGACACCGGCGGGTCGCTTGCCTGTGCCGAACCATGCTTCGGGCTGATCTTCGGTGGAGGCAAAGCCATAGATGTTTGTGGTCAGTGTGCCAACAACCTGCTGAGAACTGTTGCTGACAACCTCAAAGACAACACCACCCGCCGGTTGCTCCAGGCCGGATTGGTCGCTATTGCCGTAATCCTTGAATTTGGAAATCTCAAGGTCAAACGCAATGGGGATATCGGAAATGCGAGATTCGATCTCGACCACGCCTGAATCGCCGAGCTGGTCGGCTCCAACGGTATAGGTCCAGCTGTCGTTGGATGGCAGGTAGCCCTCGGGGGCTTTTGATTCGTAGATGGTAAAGGTTCCTAAGGGGACATCGACGAGGGTAGCCCGACCGCTTTCGTCGGTCGTGAGGATCTGCGCCCATCCAGGGGTTGATTGCGACACACACGTGAACTCTGCTCCTGCGAGTGAAGATCCCACCTGGGGGCCGGCATTCGTCGCGGCATCGAGTTTTACGATACGCAGGTTGACGGTGCCGGGCTGTTCATCAATGGCGACCTGTCCACCGTCATTCCCCGTGGTAAAGGCGATGCGATCACGACGGGGGACATAGCCGGCCGGCGCCTTCGTTTCAACTAGGTAGTATGCCGTGTTGGGCAGAAGTGTTGCTTGCGCCCGACCGTTGCTGTCCATCTGGATGGTGCCGACATGCGCGCCGCTGGCGCTCTCAAAAATATCGAATGTTGCCCCGTCAAACTGATAAGTATTGTTTCCGCTGGTAATGGCGGCGTTTGCAGACTGTTTTTTGAAGGAAACAGAGACCGCCGGCAGTACATAGAGCATGTCCTGACGTTTGCTGCCGCCCGATACGGCTCCTAGATAGCGTCGCGCGCGGTGCGGAGCGGCTTTGATGCTTCCTGATTTTGCGCTATCGTGGAGCCACCGCGCCGCCGCCACGACTTCATTGTCAGTGGTAAAGTGCCCACTCTTGGTTTTGCCCTGAGCGGTCGTGTAAGAGTAAGTACCGTCGACATGGGTAGTGCCGTTGAGCATCCATACGGCAAGCTGGGTTGCGGCGCGGGCGCGATCGGGTGAAAGATGGTAACCGCCAAACGACGTGGCGGTAGGATATCCGTGACAAACGATTGCCGCGAACTCGTCGTCGAGCCACACCCAGCCTTGATCAAAGTTGAGCCATGGGCCGCCCGGCTTGGTGGGGCCGGGGCGCTCCTGGTTCATGCAGTAGGCAATCGAGGCGTCTTGAGCTTCATACTTGCCGATGAAGAAGGGCCCACAATCATCGCTAATAGTGCGGAAGCCGAGCTGATCGTAGCCATCGACGGCAAATGCGGCTCCCGGTGTCAGGCAGCCGAAAAGCAGGAAGAGGAGCAGGAGCAGCGGACCTGTTGCGATTGCGCTGTGGACAGAGTGCGTGGGTGCGTTGGACATGGCTGCTCCTTATCCCTCGTGCGCCGCATGGGGAGGTTGCGACGCGTAGGATGAGGCTACCCCCGAGGTTCATGCGGGTAAGTACCGGAGCCTGACCAAAAGCTTGCCCGATTTCTGACAAATCGAGCTCAAATACAACAATCAAGCAAAAGCGCAGGTAGAAGATAAGGAGAACAGGAGGTCAAAGGTCCTCATCTCCACAATTGACGCGATTTTCAAACGAATCTCCATAGCTAAAACAAGCATCACCACCCTTGTATCGAACAAGACAACCGCGTTATACTAGCCAACACACAAGCGGGCATCGCCAAGTGGTAAGGCATCAGCTTCCCAAGCTGACACTCGCGGGTTCGAGTCCCGTTGCCCGCTCCATTCGAATTTCAGGCACGGTAACGTTTCGTTACCGTGCCTTTTTCAATAAAGTGCCGGGACTCGAACCCGACAGGGTGCGAGCGTTAAATAAACGCGAAGCGTTTATAGCGAGCAGGCAAGGTCGCCGATAGGCGACCGCAGCCGGTGCGTATTTGCGAAGCAAATACGCAGACGTCCCGTTGCCCGCTCCATCGAGTACGGGGGACCTCGGGAACGTCGGGTCCAACCCGCTGTGCCCGTGCGTGTGCGCGGACCGGGTCTGCCGACCGCAGCCGGTGCGTATTTGCGAAGCAAATGCGCGGACGTCCCCATGCTCGCTCCAATTCCAAAATGTTAGGTTAATGCCTGCTGCCCATACTTGCACCTGCGCACGGTACAATGGTTGGGTTACGACCAACGTGCCAATAACCAAAAAGGAGCCGCTATGATCGATCGCTATACCCGCCCGGAGATGGGACACATCTTCTCCCTCGAGAACAAGTACGCCATTTGGCAGGAAATCGAGGTTCTGGCCTGCGAGGCCCAGGCGGAGCTCGGCAAGATCGGTATTTCCAAAGACGAGGCCCAGTGGATCCGCGACCATGCCAACTTTGAGAAGGCGAAGGTCGATGAGATTGAGGAAGTCACGCGCCACGACGTCATTGCCTTCCTGACCAACATGAAGGAATACATCGATGCCGATGTTCCCGAGGGCGACCCCAAGCCCAGCCGCTGGGTTCACTATGGCATGACCAGCTCGGATCTGGGCGACACGGCCCTGTGCTACCAGCTCACCCAGGCCTGCGACCTGATCATCGAGGACGTCAAGAAGCTCGGCGAGATTTGCAAGCGTCGCGCCTTCGAGGAGCGCAACACGCTCTGCGCCGGCCGCACTCATGGCATCCATGCCGAGCCGATGACCTTTGGCATGAAGTTTGGCTCTTGGGCCTGGGAGCTCAAGCGCGATCTGGACCGTCTTGAGGATGCCCGCAAGAACGTTGCCTTTGGTGCCATCTCGGGCGCTGTCGGCACGTACAGCTCCATCGAGCCGTTTGTCGAGGAATATGTCTGCGAGCACCTGGGCCTGGTTCACGACCCGCTGTCCACGCAGGTTATTAGCCGCGATCATCACGCCTACCTCGCCGGCGTTCTCGCCACCACCGCGGCCACCTGTGAGCGCATCGCTACCGAGGTTCGCAATCTGCAGAAGACCGATACACTCGAGGCCGAGGAACCGTTCCGTAAGGGTCAAAAGGGCAGCTCCGCCATGCCGCACAAGCGCAACCCCATCACCATGGAGAAGGTCTGCGGCCTGTCGCGCGTCGTGAAGGCCAACGCGCAGGTTGCCTTCGACAACGTCGCCCTGTGGCACGAGCGTGACATTTCGCACTCCTCTGCCGAGCGCGTCGCCCAGGCCGACAGCTTCATCGCCCTCGACCACATGTTCCAGTGCCTCATTCGCGTTATCGACGGCCTGCAACTGTATCCCGCCCGCATGATGGCCAATCTCAATAAGACCCGCGGCCTCATCTTCTCTTCCAAGGTACTGCTCGCCCTCGTCGACACGGGCATCACCCGCGAGGACGCGTACGCCATTGTGCAGGAGAACGCTATGGCAACCTGGCACGAGGTACAGGATTGTGTCTCCGGCCCCACCTTTAAGGAGCGTCTCGAGGCCGACCCGCGCTGCACCGTCAGTCAGGAGAAGCTCGACGAGATCTTTGATCCGTGGGACTTCCTCACCCGTATCGACACGGTCTTTGATCGTCTGGAGCAGCTGAGCTTCGAGTAGGTTCGGGCATAACGTTAGCTTTTTAGGGCGCTTTGCTGGTAATGTGTGTTGCCGGCAAAGCGCCTCGTTGCATTTAGGGAAAGACGGGGATAATAGTCGTCTCGAATAACATTCTGAGAGGGGATCGCATGATTTCGTTTGATTACAAGCCTCAGGGCGTGTGTGCTCGCAATATTCACCTTGATCTTTCCGATGACGGCAACAAGGTGATGGGCGTTGAGTTTACCGGCGGCTGCGACGGCAATCTCAAGGCTATCTCCAAGCTGGTCGAGGGCGCTCCTGCCGATCGCGTAATCGAGGTTCTCGCCGGTAATACCTGCGGTATGAAAAAGACCTCCTGCGCCGACCAGCTTACACGCGCTATCGAGGCCGCTCGCACCGAGATCGCCTAATGGGTATCGCCGATCACATCAAGAACGGAATATCGCGTCGCGGCTTTGTACTCGGTGGGGCTGCCGCGGGCGCTGCCACGGTGCTTGCCGGATGCTCGAAAAAAACGGGCACCAGCGATGATGCCGCCGGCGAGCCGCAGGTTATCAAGGATGATTCCAAAATCATCTCGATTACGGATGAGTACGAGGCAGTCGACATCGATCTTGAGCCGGCGGCGTCGTGGACGCTGCCTCTGGGTACGCTGCTGTACTACTGCGACGGCGATTACGCCGCGGCAATGATGGCGCCCGCATCGGCACTGCACGCCAACACGCTCGGTGTGCTCAACCTGGGCGATGGCTCGCTTACCACATTAATCGAGGATCCTATCGAGGGCACGGGATATGCATTCTACGATGTCCGTGCCGGCGACGGCGTATTCGCGTGGGTTGAGATGAACTTTGCCAATTCATCGTGGAAGCTCTACGCTCAAAATCTGTCGGGCGCTTCGCTCTCTGGCGACGTGGTTGAGCTCGATCGAGGTGGCAAGGACTACGATCCGCCGCTGTTTACGGCGTTCGGGGCATCAGTCATCTGGTATAAAATGCCTTCGGCAGGCGGCAATAAAACGAGTAGTGATTCGTTTTGCTATCGTCGCTCGCTTGATGAATCCAAGGCCGAGGTAATTTGGAAATCGACGGGCCGCTTTGCATCGGCCCCGCGCGCGAGCGACGGCATTTTGACCATCTCGCCGCGTGTCCGCAACGACGAGGGCGTCTACTACGGCATAACGGCAATCGATCTGACCGACGGCAACAACACCAAACGTGCCCAGCTAGTCCTTCCCTCGTCAGTCTCGCCTTTCGAGGCCGTATATATGGGCGATACCTTCGTGTTTTCTATCGAGGCGGCCTATAGTGGCGTGGGCAGCCTGGGCAATATGGGCACATATATCGGTAATGAGGGAGGGCCGTACCTCTTCCTGTCCCGCGAGCCGCTCGCATGTGCGGCTGGCAAGAAGAATAAATACCTTGTTAAGGTACAGGCGTCGCATTTCCTGATCGACACCTCTGCCAAGACCTATGGCTCGCTGCTGTCGCCCGACCGCGCTTTGGAGTATGGCGATTATCCAGCTACGGCGGGAAAATCGGACTCATTCCTTACGTACGCCACGGTGCGCAACAGCCAGGGTATACCAGAGACGGTCACTGCACGTCTATTCTCTCTTTAAGCTTAGAGGGGTTAAAAAGGCGCCAACAGGGGAATAAACGCGTTGTAATTGTGAGTACCGCCCGCCGAGCTGCCGCGTCATAGCGGCATCCGGCGGGCTCAGGTGCGTTAAAATGGGCTTGTTCTTAGCTAATTGAGACAGGGGGGCCGTGTTATGGCTTCAGATGCAAAAAAGATTCTGCTGGTCGAGGATGAGAAGGCAATCCGTGACGCCGTCGCTGCCTATCTCGAGCGCGAAGGCTACTGGGTTGTGGGCGTCGGCGACGGCCAGTCCGCGATCGAGGAGTTCGAGAAGCATCAGTTCGACCTGGTCGTGCTCGACCTTATGCTCCCCAAGATTCCCGGCGAGCGCGTTTGCCGCACCATTCGCGATACCTCGGATGTCCCCATCATCATGCTGACGGCTAAGGGCGAGATCGAGGACCGTATTATCGGTCTTGAGCTCGGCGCCGACGACTATCTGATTAAGCCGTTCTCGCCGCGCGAGCTCGTCGCCCGCGTTCGCGCTCTGTTCCGCCGTGCCCATCAGGCCGACGAGCCCGCCGTCGAGGTACTCGACTTCGGCGATCTGGTCATCGATATCTCGGGCCACAAGATCTTGGTCGAGGGCAAGGAAGTCGATCTGACGGCTTCCGAGTTCAAGCTGCTCACCACGCTTGCCCGCCATCCCGGCCGTGTGTATAACCGCATGGAGCTGGTCGAGAAAGTGCTCGGGTATGACTTTGAGGGCTATGAGCGCACCATCGATAGCCACGTGAAGAATCTTCGCGCCAAGCTGGGCGATGATCCCAAGAAGCCCAAGTGGCTCTACACCGTCCATGGTGTCGGCTATCGCTTCGAGGCTCCGGCCAAGACCGATAAGTCGGACGAGAAATAGGGAAATCACATATGACACCTGCGCGCTTTGAAATCGGACAAAAGCACAAGCAGGAGAGCGAGGCGGGTTCCAAGGCTAGTTGGAACACGCCTCGTTCCGATTCACGGCCAACGATGAGCTATCCCTCGCGCATGGCACTTGCTTTTGCTCTGACATCGCTCATGACGGTATTGGTGCTGGTGGGCGTTGTCTCTGTTGTGTGGGGCACGGTCTTTTCGGATTACACACGCTCCAATATCGTCGAAATCGCAAATTCCGCTGCCGAGAAGTTGGCAACCTCATATGAGGAAAACGGCTCTTGGACCGCGGGAGAACTGCGCACGGTCGCAACGTCGAGTTTGGTTTCCGACGATCTGGGTATGCAGGTCGTCAATAAAAAGGGCGTGATCGTTTATGACGATTCCTGGCCCTCGGCAAGCGCCACCGCCGATGTACGCGAAAACCAGGCTATGACCGACGACACGAGCGGCAAGAGGGCATCGCATAGCCCGGTCTCGTCTGCTCCAACCGACTCCGATAGCGTTGCTAACGTCGAGATTGTAACGTCTTCCGGCGAGCATGTCGGACAGGTAAAGCTGTGGGCCATCGGCTCCGACGCTCTGCTCACCAAGGCGGACTCTGCGTTTAGGGAGAAGACCTTTAACGCCATGGCCCTCGCCGCGGTTGTTGCAATCTGCATTTCGGTCGTTATCGGATCGCTCGTGTCGCGCATGCTCACCAAGCCGATTCATCGCATCACCAGTACCGCAAAGCAAATCCGTGACGGCGACCTGTCGGCTCGCACGGGACTGCGCGGTGATGACGAGATCGATCAGCTGGGTGAGACCTTCGATGAGATGGCCACTTCGCTCGAGAAGGATATGAAACACGAGAAGCGCCTGACCTCAGACGTTGCACACGAGCTTCGCACGCCGCTTATGGCCATGCTCGCAACGGTCGAGGCCATGCAGGATGGCGTGTATCCCACCGACGATGAGCATTTGGAAACCGTTGCTTCCGAGACGCGTCGCCTGGCTCGTCTGGTGCAGCAGATGCTCGACCTGTCGCGCATGGAAAACAGCACGGCTCCGCTCAACCTTGAGCCGGTGGACATGGTTCCTTTCGTGCGTTCCATCGTTAATGCCCAGGAGCGCCTGTTTGTCGACCGCGATCTGCGCCTGCGTTTTGCGGACGAGACCCAGGGTCACGACGATGTCGTCGAGGCCGATCCCGACATGATCACGCAATGTGTTATCAACCTCATGAGCAACGCCATGCGCTACACCCCCGAGGGCGGTTGGGTCGTGGTGTCGGTGCTCAGTGACCGCAAGCACGTCAGCATTGCCGTTTCTGATACCGGCATCGGTATTGCCAAGGACGATTTGTCGCGCATCTTCGGGCGGTTTTGGCGCGCCGATGCCAGCCGCGCCCGCGAAGCTGGCGGCCTGGGCGTTGGCCTCGCCGTGACCAAGCAGATCGTCGAGCGTCACCATGGCTACATATCCGTGGAGTCGGAGCTTGGAAAGGGTACGACTTTTACAATTCATCTGCCCCGCGAGCACACGGCAGACGCGGCATCTACTACAATGGAGCACTAGCTTTTCGCTATTCGGTGAAGGAGGGGCCGCGTCCCTGCCGCTCCGAGTTTGCGAAAACATGCGGGAAAGAACCCGCATTTCTGTCGTATTTAGGTAAGGAGTGACTCACGTGACAACGATGGAGCGTCGTCCGGATTCCCGTGGCAAGGTTCGTGATATTTACGATGCCGGTGAAAACCTGCTGATGGTCGCCACCGACCGCATTTCTGCGTTCGACTTCATTCTTCCCGACGAGATTCCGTTTAAGGGAGAGGTACTCAATCGCATCTCGGCATTTTGGTTCGATAAGTTTGCCGACATCGTCCCCAACCATCTCGTTTCCATCGACCCGGCGGATTTCCCCGAGGAGTTTGCTGAGTATCGTGACTACCTCGCTGGCCGCGCCATGCTGGTTAAGAAGGCCCAGACGATTCCTATCGAGTGCATCGTCCGCGGCTATCTGACCGGTTCGGGCAAGAAGACCTACGACGAGAACGGCACCGTCTGCGGCATCCAGCTGCCTGAGGGCCTGACCGAGGCTTCCAAGCTTCCTGAGCCGCTGTTCACGCCGTCCACGAAGGCCGAGATCGGTGACCACGACGAGAACATCTCGTTCGAGCGTTGCTGCGAGATCGTGGGCGAGGACATCGCCACGCAGATTCGTGACCTTTCCCTCAAGATCTACAAGGCTGCCGCCGAGTACGCCGCGACCCGTGGCATCATCATTGCCGACACCAAGTTCGAGTTTGGTGTCATCGATGGCAAGGTCACGCTGATCGACGAGTGTCTCACGCCCGACTCCAGCCGTTTCTGGCCTGCTGCCAGCTACGAGGAGGGCAAGATCCAGCCTAGCTACGACAAGCAATTCGTCCGCAATTGGCTCAAGGCCAACTGGGATATGACGGGGGAGACCCCGCACCTGCCCGCCGAGGTCATCGATGGCACGTCCGAGCGCTATCGCGAGGCCTTCCAGATCATCACGGGCTCCCAGTTCACAAGCATGAAGGAGAATGCATAAGTGAGTACCCGTAGCGCCACGAACAAGCGCACGCAATCCCACGAAGTTACCGGGGTTGCGCGCAAGTCTGCCGCATCTGCTAAGCCCGCCCGCCAAGCAGCGAGCTCCGTTCGCGTCGTGCCGGCTTCGTCTAAGGCACGCCGCAAAGAGCTCGAGAAGGGCGAGAACCTCGAGGGCCTCTCTAAAGAGGAGAAGCGCGCCCGCAAGGCTAAGCAGCGCGCCAAGGAGGACCGCATCTACACGGTGTCGAATATCCTCCTCAAGCAGGACGAGGACTACACCAAGCGCCGTCGCATCTGGTGGATTGTGCTCGCCATTGGCATGGTGCTCGTCGTGGCAATTTGGGCCTCGCTGTACTTCGCTCCCGCTGGCATGGTGTCCAGCCCTGTCCAGATGGTCGGCATCGTTTTGTCCTATGTCATCATCCTAGGTGACTTTATCTACGACTTCGCTCGTATTCGTCCCTTGCGCAACATGTACCGCGCGCAGGCCGAGGGCATGTCCGAGAACAAGCTCAACGCTCTTATCGAGCGCGCAGCTGCCGAGGAGGACAAGAAGGACTCCAAGAAGAAGTAGCGTTTGCATACATACTTATCGCTAAGATATAAGGCGCGTCGTTTTTGCGGCGCGCCTTTTTACTGTTCTATAGATAGATGGAGTGGCACATGATTCGAGCTGCCCTGACGGTCGAAGAGGCCCTGGAGGGTATGAAGTCCCTGGAGCCCAAGATTAAAAACTATGCGCGCCTGGTTGTCCGCAAGGGCGTAAACGTTAAGCCCGGCCAGGAAGTCGTCGTTCAGTCTCCGGTTGAGTGCGCGCCGTTTGCGCGCGTGGTGGTCGCGGAGGCCTATGCTGCCGGCGCCGGCCACGTGACGGTCATCTGGGCCGATGATGCCGTGACGAGGCTCACGTACGAGCATGTCGAGAAAAGCTATTTTGAGCAGACACCCGAGTGGAAGCGCATGCAGCTGGATTCCTTGGCCCAGGATGGTGCCTGCTTTGTCTTTATCGAAGGTGCGGATCCTGCGGCCCTCAAGGTCATCGATCCAGCCAAGCCGGCCGCGGCATCAAAGGCGAGGAATACGCAGTGCAAAGTTTTCCGCCGTGGACTGGATTACAACATCAATCCGTGGTGCATCGCCGGCGCTCCGGTCGTGGCTTGGGCGCACGAGGTGTTCCCGGGAGACGCCGATGAGGTTGCAATCTATAAACTGTGGAATGCGATTCTGCACACCGCGCGCGCCGATGGCCAGGACCCGGAGAGCGACTGGGAACTCCATGACGCCGCATTCGAAAAGAACCTGCGTTTCCTGAACGACAATCGTTTCGACTACTTGCATTACACCGCGGCAAATGGAACCGATCTGACGATTGGCATGACGAAGGGTCACGAGTGGGCCGGCGGCAAGGGCAAGACGCCCGATGGACACCCCTTCTTCCCCAACATTCCCACCGAGGAAGTCTTCACCTCGCCCGATCGCATGCGCGCCGACGGTATCGTGTACTCGGCCATGCCGCTCATCCACCACGGCAATAAAGTCGAAGATTTTTGGATTAAGTTCGAGGGCGGCCGCGTGGTGGACTACGACGCCCGCGTGGGCAAGGCAACGCTTGCGAGCATTATTGACACCGATGAAGGTGCCGCTCATCTGGGCGAGGTCGCGCTCATTTCCAAGAACACTCCGATCCGCGAAAGCGGCGTTCTGTTCTATGACACGCTCTATGACGAGAACGCTAGCTGCCATCTCGCGCTAGGTGTCGGTTTCCCCGAATGCATCGAGGGTGGGTATGACATGTCCAAGGAGGAGCTCCTGGAGCATGGCGTTAACGTCTCGAGCACGCACGTCGATTTTATGATCGGCACGGACGACATCGATATTACGGGCATTACGCCTGATGGACGTGAAGTTGTGATTTTCCAGAACGGCCAATGGAGTTGGGAATAGTCCCAGACCGTGGTACAATGCCACCCGCGGGCCGTTAGCTCAGCTGGCAGAGCAGGGGACTTTTAATCCCAAGGTCCAGGGTTCGAACCCCTGACGGCCCACCCAAAGATTGTTGAGACGGTCAACTTCGGTTGGCCGTCTTTTTTGTCGCCCTTTCATGGGTTCGAACCCGTCGGGGCGCGGAGCTGAGTAAACGCGTGAGCGTTTGCCAGCGCAGCGCGCAAGGCGCGAAAGCGCCGCAGCGGCCGCCTGCGAAGCAGGCTGAACCCCTGACGGCCCACCCAAAGATTGTTGAGACGGTCAACTTCGGTTGGCCGT
>CAMQHB010000050.1:0-14060 GCA_947001545.1 uncultured Collinsella sp. | reverse complement strand
CTTCTCATAGGGGGAGCCATCGGAACCGGATTGGCTTTCAACTGTATTCGCGACAAGCGTTGTAAAATCTAGTGAGACGAGCATCCCGGTTGCTCCAGCGCTTCGATGCTCTGGTCTTTAGCGTCTTTCGTTCAGTGGGGGACTGACCGCAAGCGGCGTAAACAAGAAAGGGGACAAGCGTAAATGAAAGCAACCGAGGCGAATCTGCTCGACCTTATGGGCGTGGCGAAGATGCAGTTTGTCATTCCCGTGTACCAGCGAGTTTACTCGTGGAGTGTAAAAGAGTGCGAGGTGCTTTGGGATGACGTCATGCGAGCGGGTCGTGATGGCGTATCGCACTTCGTGGGGTCAATGCTTTATATCCCCGAGTCCGAGAGCTCTGCCACGAGCATTTCGCGCGTGCTTCTGATTGACGGACAGCAGCGCATGACGACGTTTTCGTTGATGATTGCAGCTTTGGCTGACTATTTGGAGAGCAACCCCGACAAGGCTGGCTTCCTTGGCGACCTCAAAATCTCGGCGCTGAGGAAAAATTACCTCTTTAACGATGACGACTACAACGGTCTGGCACGCTACAAGCTGGTGCTCTCGCAGGACGATAAAGAGACGCTGTTCTCCATCGTGTCTGGGGCTCCCGTGCCAGATGAAAAATCGGATCGGATTGTCGAGAACCATGCGTTCTTCCGCGAGAAGATGCGTGGTAAATCATTTGACCCGGCAAGGCTTTGGGCGGGGCTAAACCGCGTGCAGGTCATCGACACTAAGCTCACCGCTGGCGTTGATAATGCCCAGCTCATATTTGAGTCCATGAACTCCAAGGGCAAGCCGCTCACGCCCATTGACCTCATCCGTAACTACGTTCTAATGTCGCTTCCCAACGACGAACAGACCAAGCTTTATGAGGGTTATTGGCATCCACTCGAGTGCTTGTTCGGAAAAGGCGGCGAGGACGAGTTCAATGCATTTATCTGGTACTGGCTGTGGCTTAAAGTTCCCAATAGGATGCCGAAGGAGAACGAGGCCTACTACGAGTTTAAGCGCTATTTCGCCGACGACTACGATGGTGACACCGAGGGCCTGCTTAAGGAGCTGCGCGGGTATGCACATAGATACGCCAGTCTGTTCCTTGGTAAGGAGAAGGACGACGGACTGCGCCGAGTGTTCGGCAGAATCGTAAGCCTCGACGTGAAGCAGATAAGGCCCCTCTTAATGTTGCTTTATTCGGTTTACGAGGGGAATGGACTAGACCGCAATGCGTTTCTCCGTATCTGCGAGACCATCGAGTCGTTTCTGTTCAGGCGGGCGGTTTGCGGCAGGCTTACCACGGGTCTAAATAATTTCTTTGCCGGCATGTATCGCAATCTTGAGCAACAGGACGATATAGAGGAGTACGTTACGGCGATGCTCCTTATCCACAGTAGCGGTATGACTGCGTACTTCCCGACAGACGAGCATTTTGTCGAGGAGTTTAAGACGCGTGACTGCTACAACCGCTTCTCCAAAAAGCGCTATTACCTGGAGCGCATGGAGAACTGGCACCACCCGAAGGAGTCCATCTCGGCTGACGATTACCAGATCGAGCACGTCATGCCCCAGACGATTGATGATGAGCACGGCTGGAAGGAATCGCTTGGCGAGAACTGGGAAGACGTCCACGACAGGCTGTGCAATAACTTGGGAAATCTAACGCTGACGGGCTACAACCAGGAGTACTCAAACCGGTCGTTCTCGGACAAGCTCAATCTTCCTGGCGTGGGGCTTAAGTGCAGTCCGCTCCACCTGAACAAGTCGATCGCCTCGCATGAAAAATGGGGCGAGGCGGAGATTGGGCAGCGCGCGGACGAGCTGGCGAAAGAGGCATGTGAGATATGGAAATATCCCGACCTTCCGGCAGATGTCGTCGACAAGTACCGTCCTTCTCGCGGGGAGTCTGGCGAGGCTCCTGTCTGGACTCTGCAGGAGAATCACCCCACTTTTGCTGAAGGCGGACTCAACCAGAAACTTTTCGATGAGGTACGCGAGTCCGTTCTGAGTGGTAACCCTTCGTGGGAGTCCTATATAGCCAAGTACTATGTGGGCTTCAGGTCGGGCAAGCGAAAACTGCATGCCGTGCTAGAAGGCAGGACCAGCAACGGTGGTTGGATTGCCGTCGGCCTGGCAAAGAGTGTGGATGATCTAACGGATCCAGAGGACATATGCCAGGACAAACGCACGCAGGGTGGATTTGGCCCGGGCCTACCAACCTATGTTGCCCTTCGGAATGCCGATGACATTCCCGCGGTACTCGATCTTATAAAGCAGTGCTAGGCAAGGGCCGGGAATCTAATTCTCGGCCCTTGCCATCTCGGAATTGCCGATGGCTTATCTGCCCACCTACACCCTCGCAATCCCGCGCGCGGCACTCAGCAGCTCGTACTCCCTTTGACTCCACTGGCGCAGCTCGGCAGCCTCGACGGCGTCGTGGCACAGATCCAAAAACACCTCGGCGCCCTCGCAGAAGCACTCGCGGCAAATGGGGCCGCATCCGTCCCCAACGAACGCACCGTCGGAAAAACGCTTCCAGCTGGACGGCTCGCGCGCGCCGTCTCCGAGCAGCTTGATCTGCAGAACATGTGGGCCGCCAGCGGCACATGGCCCTTCTTCCAACGCCTGCACCGTAAAGCGCATCTGGAGGGACAGAGTATAAAATCCGGAAAAGTGTCGAAATAGGCACCTTAAAACTTCGGAAAAGTGTAGCTGGATGACAAAACAGCACTTAGAAGCCGGTGCTGGATGCGGGATCCTGCGGCCGCCTTCAGCTCTCGCTACTCGTCGTCTCCGTCGTTGGGGTCGCCCTTGAGGGTGTTGATGTCCAGGTACTGGTTATCGTCCTCTTTTTGCTGGGTCTCCGACTCCGCTTGGGTGGGGCCGCGGAACAGCTGGAATCCCTCAAACGCAATGACACCGAGCAGGGCAATGATAATGGCGATAAAGGCAACCTTGACTGCCTGCGGAAATTCCGAGAAACGCAGCGCCTTTTCCTCGGCGTAATAATCGGCGAAGCGCTCTTCGCCCATGCTTTTGGTATACGCCGGCGCGGACGCGGCCTCCGGGTCATATTCCGGTGCGGGCGTGGCAGCGTACGGATCGTTGAGATAATCGCTCGATGCGGTGCCATAATCCTCGGTCTCGATGCGACCGTTGCCAGCATAGCCATCGGAATAATCGGAATATGCCGCACCGCCCTCATAGTCCGCGGCGCTCGTGTTGGCGGCAAAAAGCGGGTTAACTGGAACATCGAGCGCCGGCATGCCGGTAGAGGTCTCATCCAGATCGGCTGCAGCCCAGGAATCGTGGGTAACCTGATGGGCAACGGGCTCATCGAGCCTTGTGACCGGAGGCTTGCGCGCCGCAGGAACGGGCAACTGCTGGGCGTTATACATAACGGTGCTGTCGGCCGATTTGCCCTGCGTCGCTGCAGCGAGAAATGCCGCCGTCTCGGACGGGTCGCTTGCGGGGCGGGGAGCGGGCGTGGGCGCCGAAGTGGGTGCGGGCGACTGCGCAGGAGTCGGCGCAGATGCGGGCTTAGGCGCAAGTGCGGGATTGGGACTTGACGGGCGAGCCCCGCCGCCCATGAGTTCGTCGGCGGTCCACGGGCGATCATCCATCACGTCGTCAAGGCTCAGCGAAAACAGGTCGTCTTCACTCTCATCGAACATGCGGTGCACATGTCCACCAATTGCCGGAATCAATCCGCGACCGGTGCATGATGCCTTGCTTAACGCCATTCTGTCCCATCCTTTCGAAATACTAATGACATCGATTATATGGAACTTCCCAAGCGGCCCGGTCTTGGATTCGTGCTTTCCAGAACTCGCGCCCAAAAGGGGAGGGGCAATCCAGGCGAGTGCCTACTTGTCGCCGGCCGCCGCCTTGGCCTCATTGAGGTAGCTATAGAAGCTGTACTTGGAGATGCCAAAGAACTCGCAGGCGCGCTCGCTCGACTTGGAAATGAGGAAGGCACCGCGACGGTCGAGGTAGCCAATGGCACGAATGCGCTCGTCTTTGGTCATGAGTGCCGCGGGCTTGCCCACAAACTGCTCGCACTCGTGCAGCAGGTCCTCGAGCAGGTCGCCGATGTTCTTGGTAATGGGCTCGGGCTCGGTATAGCCCGTGCCGCCGGTGCCAGTAAAGGCATCGAGCGAACGCTCAAAAGCCTTCATAAGCGTAATGTCAAAGTTGATGCCCAAAATGCCGACGGGTTTGCCCTCATCGTTGCGGATAAAGATCGTCGACGATTTGAGCAGCTTACCGTCGGTGGTTTTAGTGAGGTACGGCTCGCGGTCGTGTACGTCGGTGGCGCCTTCGTGCATGGACTCAAACACGATATGGCTGGGGCCGTCACCCAGTTTGCGCCCGCTGACGTGGCCGTTTTCGATCACTACGATGGAGTGGTCCACGTCCTCGGTTTCCAGGTCGTGGACGACGACTTCGCAGTTGGGGCCAAATTGGAGCGCCAGGCCGTGTGCAAGGCGCTTATAAAACTCAATCTGTGACGGGGTCATGGGTGCCTTCCTAAAAATTAGTTTGGGCTCACTGTGCCATAAACCACACTTGACCGCAAACAAATCCATCAACAAGGCAATTCATGACCGTTCGGGGACGAAAAAGTACCGATTACGGCAACAAACAATTCGTTAGGTATGCCAATCAAAAAGTGTGATAGAACATTACTAACAAACTTTTTGTTTGGCATCCGCATAAAAGTTCAGCCGTGTGAATGGGATCGGGCTGAAACGCGTATGCGGGGGCCGGCAAGAGAGGACTTAAGGAGTTCACCGTATGGCCGATAAGATCCAGTGGGCGGGCAACACGATGCCCAAGAGCGATGACAAGAACTTGGGAATCATGAGTCTCGACCACGTGAAGAAGGCCCGTGCCTTCCACCAGTCGTTCCCTCAATATACCGTCACCCCGCTTGCCCGCCTGGACGGTCAGGCTGCGCGCCTGGGCCTGTCCAACCTGTGCGTTAAGGACGAGAGCTATCGCTTTGGCCTCAACGCCTTTAAGGTTCTGGGCGGCTCGTTTGCCATGGCCAACTACATTGCCGACGAGACCGGCAAGGACGTTGCCGACTGCACCTTCGATTACCTGACCTCCGATCAGCTGGCCGAGGACTTTGGCCAGGCTACCTTCTTTACCGCCACCGACGGCAACCATGGCCGCGGCGTGGCATGGGCTGCCAACAAGCTGGGCCAGAAGGCTGTCGTGCACATGCCCAAGGGTTCCACCAAGCCCCGCTTCGATAACATTGCCGCCGAGGGCGCCACGGTGACCATTGAAGAGGTCAACTACGACGAGTGCGTGCGCATGGCCGCCGCCGAGGCCGACGCCTGCGAGCGCGGCGTCATCGTTCAGGACACCGCCTGGGAGGGCTACGAGAAGATCCCGTCCTGGATCATGGAGGGTTACGGCACCATGGCTTCCGAGGCTGCCGAGCAGCTGCGCGAGATGGCCATCAACCGCCCGACGCACGTGTTTGTCCAGGCTGGCGTGGGTTCGCTCGCCGGCGCCGTGGTGGGCTACTTCACCAACCTGTATCCCGATAACCCGCCCACCTTCGTCGTGGTTGAGTGCGCGCCTGCCGCCTGCCTGTACAAGGGCGCTGCCGCCGGCGACGGCGATCCGCGCATCGTGGACGGCGACATGCCCTCCATCATGGCCGGCCTGTGCTGCGGCGAACCCAACATCCTGGGCTGGGATATCCTGCGCAACCACACCACCGCCTTCGTGTCCTGCCCCGACTGGGTCACCGCTCGCGGCATGCGCACCCTGGGCGCTCCCGAGAAGGGCGACCCGCGCGTCATCTCCGGCGAGTCCGGCGCTGTGACCACCGGCCTGGTCGAGACTCTCATGCTCGATCCCGAGTACGCCGAGCTCAAGGAACTCATCGGCCTGGACAAGACGAGCTCCGTGCTCTGCTTCTCCACGGAAGGTGACACGGACCCGGATCAGTACCGTCGCATCGTCTGGGAGGGCGAGTATCCGACCTGCTAGCAGACTGACCTGTCCGGAGGCAGCCGGAGGACTTTACTCCCTGCTCGGACAGTCCTGCTCGCACGGAGAGCACATTAAGTGCTCTCCGGCTCGTGCGGAACTCGCGACGGAGCAAAGTCCTCCGTCCGCCTCCTACGTTTACTTGCTTGCCGGGTACTCGACCTCACGCTGCTTGGCACAAGTGATCTATCTGAAATATCTACCTGTAGGTAAACCCTTGTAGAAAGGTTGACTGTTATGACTAAGGAACTCGATTTCGAGGCAATTAAAAACGCTGCTGAGTCCCATCGTGCTGATATGACGCGTTTTCTTCGCGCAATGATTAGCCACCCCTCTGAGTCCTGCGAGGAGGGTGAGGTTGTCGCTTGCATCAAGGCCGAGATGGAGAGCCTTGGCTATGACGAGGTCAAGGTCGACGGCCTGGGCAACGTCATGGGCTTTATGGGCGAGGGCGACAAGATCATCGCCATCGACTCCCACATCGACACTGTCGGCATCGGCAACATCGAGAACTGGGATGCCGATCCCTACGAGGGCTACGAGACCGACGAGATCATCTACGGCCGCGGCGGCTCCGACCAGGAGGGTGGCATGGCTTCCGCTACCTACGCTGCCAAGATGATGAAGGACATGGGCCTCATCCCCGAGGGCTACAAGATCATGGTCGTCGGCACCGTCCAGGAAGAGGACTGCGACGGCATGTGCTGGCAGTACATCTACAACAAGGACGGCATTAAGCCCGAGTTCGTCATTTCCACCGAGCCCACCGACGGCGGCATCTACCGCGGTCACCGCGGCCGCATGGAGATCCGCGTCGACGTTCACGGTACCTCCTGCCACGGCTCCGCTCCCGACCGCGGCGACAACGCCATCTACAAGATGGCCGACATCATCGCCGACGTCCGCGCCCTCAACAACAACGGCTGTGATGAGTCGACCGACATCAAGGGTCTCGTCAAGATGCTCGACCCCAAGTACAACCCCGAGCACTTCGAGGATGCCCGCTTCCTGGGCCGCGGCACCTGCACCGTCAGCCAGATCTTCTACACCAGCCCCAGCCGTTGCGCTGTCGCTGACTCCTGCGCCATCTCCATCGACCGTCGTATGACCGCCGGTGAGACCTGGGAGTCCTGCCTGGACGAGATCCGCAACCTGCCGGCCGCCAAGAAGTACGGCGACGACGTGAAGGTCTCCATGTACATGTACGACCGTCCGTCCTGGACCGGCGAGGTCTACGAGACCGAGGCTTACTTCCCCACGTGGATCAACAAGGAGACCGCTCCGCACGTCAAGGCCCTCGTCGACGCCCACAAGGCCATGTTCGGTGACGAGCGCATCGGCTGCGAGCCCAGCATGGACAAGCGCACCGGTCGCCCGCTGTGCGACAAGTGGACCTTCTCCACGAACTGCGTTTCCATCCAGGGCCGCTACGGCATCCCCTGCGTGGGCTTTGGCCCGGGTGCCGAGTCTCAGGCTCATGCTCCCAACGAGGTCACCTACAAGGACGACTTGGTCACCGCTGCCGCCATGTATGTGGCTGCCCTGAACCTCTACGATCCGAGCCAGGCCGATGGCGACGCCACCGTGTTCCGCGCCGGTCTGACCAACAACAAGATCGACTAGTCCCATTCCTCGATTTTGTTGAGCCGGGGACAGTTTATGCCTCCGGCGCCTCCTGTTGACTTGGGGCCCGCGGTCGTTATCTCCCATGCTTCCTCAACGGTGGCGGGTCCTCGTCATGGTGCTCTGCATGTTCTAGCCACACGCGCATGCCGGAGCACATCTACTCACTGCGATCGTTTCATCTTTAGAAAGGACATTTCCATGGACGCTAAGTTTACCGAGCTCGTCGAGCAGCTGAACGGCCTCGATTTTAAGGGTATGTACGGCAGCGACTTCCTGCACACCTGGGACAAGACCACCGATGAACTCAAGGCTCTCTACATCGTCGCCGACGCACTGCGCGAGCTGCGTGAGAACAACGTTTCGTCCAAGATCTTCGACTCGGGCCTGGCCGTCTCCCTGTTCCGTGACAACTCCACCCGTACGCGCTTCTCCTTCTCTAAGGCCGCCAACCTGCTCGGCCTCGAGCTGCAGGACCTGGACGAGAAGAAGTCCCAGATTGCTCACGGCGAGACCGTCCGCGAGACCGCTACCATGATCTCCTTCATGGCCGATGTCATCGGCATCCGCGACGACATGTACATCGGCAAGGGCGACGCCTACATGGCCGAGGTCTCCGAGTCCGTGCAGCAGGCTTACGAGGACGGCGTTCTGGATCACCGTCCCACGCTCATCTCCCTGCAGTCCGATTCCGACCACCCCACGCAGTCCTCTGCCGACATGCTCTACCTCATCAACGAGTTTGGCGGCCTCGAGAACCTCAAGGGCAAGAAGGTTGCCGTCACCTGGGCCTATTCGCCCTCTTACGGCAAGCCGCTGTCCTGCCCGCAGTCGCTGATCAGCCTGCTGCCCCGCTTTGGCATGGACGTCACCCTGGCCCACCCCGAGGGCTACGACCTCATGCCCGAGGTCGTCGAGCGCGCCAAGGGCTATGCCGCCGAGTCCGGCACCACCTTTAAGCAGGTCAACACCATGGCCGAGGCCTTCGAGGGCGCCGACATCGTGATCCCCAAGAGCTGGGCTCCGTTTGCCGCCATGGAGAAGCGTACCAACCTGTACGCCGAGGGCGACGACGCCGGCATCGCTGCGCTCGAGAAGGAGCTGCTCGCCCAGAACGCCACCCATCAGGACTGGTGCTCCACGACCGAGCTCATGGAGAAGACTGCCAACGGCCAGGACACCATCTTTATGCACCCGCTGCCCGCCGACATCTCCGGTGTCTCCTGCGAGCACGGCGAGGTTAACGCCGACGTCTTCGACATGCACCGCGTGGGCATGTACAAGGAGGCCAGCTACAAGCCGTACGCCATCGCAGCCATGATGTTCCTGCAGAAGGTTGCCGATCCCGCCGCTACCCTCAAGGCCCTCGACGAGCGCAACACCGCCCGTTGGCTCCAGGCCTAAAGCCGGGTTGAGGTAAGCCATGTAAAGGGGGCGCTCTGCCAACCGGCGGGGTGCCCCTTTTTTGCATCGCGGGCGTGCGGGATAAGCGCTTTCGATGTGGATACCCGCGGCGCGAGTTATGGGTACGATGGTTTCAGGGGAGGTATCACCATGAAACTTGGATGCGTCATTATGGCTTCGGGCGAGGGCAAGCGGTTTGGCTCTAACAAGATGCTTGCCGATACCTATGGCGAGCCGCTGATTGCCCGGACCATCGATTCGGTTCCCCGGGGCTTTGACGTCGTGGTTTCGACGCGTTGGCCCGAGGTCGCTCAGATTTGCGAGGACAAGCATTGCCCGTGCGTGCTGCACGATGGCAAACTGCGCAGCGAAAGCGTCCGTGCGGGCCTTTCGTGGGGAGTCGAACGCAACTGGAAAGGTTGCCTCTTTTTGCCGGGCGACCAGCCGCTCGTGAGTTCGGATTCTTTTGAGGCTATGGTTCGTGCATTTGACGAGCGTGGCCGCAAACATCCGGTGCGTCTTGCGTGCAACGGTGAGCCTTCGAGTCCGGTGCTCTTTCCGGCGGAACTGTTCGATGCACTTATGTGTCTTGAGGGCAAGGACGGCGGGGGCTCGATTCTCAAAGGTCGCGTCGACGTTACGCTGGTCGAAGCGCGTGCCTACGAGCTGTGGGACGTCGATACCGTCAAGGGACAGCGACGCATAGCGGAGCATATCGCGGCCTGCTCGTATTTTGATCGCGTGGCCAACTGTATGAATCGATAAGGAGCAACATGATCATCATCAAAAACGGCGCGCTCGTGACGCCACAGGGGCTTCGCCGTGCCGATCTTGCCATGGATGGCGATAAGATCGCGCGGATCGCCGCGGCGATTGAGCCGGCCGAGGGCGATACCGTCGAGGATGCCACGGGCTGCTGGGTGTTTCCCGGCTTTATCGACGGCCACACGCACATGCAGTGCTGGACCGGCATGGATTGGACAGCGGATAGCTTTGAGACCGGCACGCGCGCGGCTGCCTGCGGCGGTACGACGACCATCGTGGACTACGCGACGGCCGATCGCGGCGTGACCATGCCCGATGCCTTGGCCGAGTGGCATCATCGCGCCGACGGCACCTGCACGGCAAACTACGCCTTTCATATGGCACTCGCCGAGTGGAATGAGCGCAATCGCGCCGATCTTTCGGCTATGCGCGAGGCGGGCGTATCGTCGTTTAAGACCTACTTTGCCTACGACCACCTGCGCTTGGACGATGCCGAGACACTCGAGGTGCTGGAGGAGCTCAAGCGCCTGGGCGGTATCTTGTGCGTGCATTGCGAGAACGGCACGTTGGTGAATGAACTGCAGAAGCGCGTGTACGAGCAGGGGATTCATGGACCCGAGGGGCATGCGCTCAGCCGTCCGGACGTGTGCGAGGGTGAGGCCGTGAGCCGTCTGCTGTATCTGGCGCACTTGGCCGGGGACGCTCCGGTCAACGTGGTGCACCTTTCGACTAAGCTGGGGCTCGAGGCCATTCGCGCTGCCAAGGCGCGCGGGCAGAAGAACATCTATGTCGAGACATGCCCCCAGTATCTGATGCTCGACGACACCTGCTATCTGGAGCAGGGCGAGGACGGCTTTGCGGGCGCCAAGTACGTGATGAGCCCGCCGCTGCGCCATGCCGGTGACCGTGCCGCGTTGCGCGAGGCGCTTGTGGCTGGCGAGATCGATACTATTGCAACCGATCATTGCAGCTTTAACCTGCACGGGCAAAAGGACCGCGGGCGCGACGATTTCCGCGCGATTCCCAACGGCGGGCCCGGCGTGGAGCATCGTCCCGTCGCGATCGCCACGAGCTTTGAGGGGCAACTGGGCCCCGAGGACCTCTGCCGCCTGATGAGCGAGAACCCGGCGCGCGTGTTTGGCATGTACCCGCGCAAGGGCTGTCTTGCCGAGGGTGCCGATGCCGACGTGTGCGTGTGGGATCCTTGCGCGCGTTGGACGATCAGCGCCGCGACACAGCATCAGGCCGTGGACTACACGCCGCTCGAGGGCTTTGAGGCACATGGCCGCGCCAAGGCCGTGTTTGTGAACGGCGTACTGGCGGCACGCGACGGCGAGCCTACCGGAGCCCAGCCCGGTCGCTACGTGCCTCGCTAGCAGCAAAGATGCCGTGTCCCCTCCGCAGTTGCGGTGAAATACGGACTGTTTGCGGCCGTTTGGCGGCCAAACAGTCCGTATTTCACCGCAACTGACGAGATGGGGCCGGCTACTTGAGGCTGCTGGCGACGACGGGGCGGCCGAGGGCTGTCTCGAAGCGACCTGCCATCGTTGGGTCGGCAAGCGTGTCGACTTGGTTGAGCATGATGCGGGCATTGTTGAGGTTCAGCATCTGCAGCTCGGCATTGAGCACCATGGCGACGCGCTCGGGCGTGGCGATGTCAGTGAGCTCGCAGCCGCAACGCTCGCAAAAGAGCTCGGGGCGGTGGACGGCTTCGTTGATGGGCTTGCCGAACCCCGAGGCGCCGACGATCCAGACGATGTTGGCCGTGCCAGAGGGAATCACCGGCTCCCAGGCGGCGTGCGCCTTGAGCGGGAGCCGCTTGCTGCCGTCCGCCTCGGCCAGGACGTAGTCAAAGCGCTGCGCCAGCTGGTCGAGCGGCTCGGCAGGGGAGGAGAACTTGCCTGTCTGGGGGTCCAAGACACCTGTCTGGCAGATGCTTCCCCGCACAAGCCCCGCGCAGGCCTCGCAGGTGCAGCCTGGGGCGTGTGGGGCACCTGGCTTCCAGGGCGCGGCGTCCAGGCGACGGCTCGACCCGTCCCACGGCACGCCGGCGACGGGGAACATGCGCGTGGTGGTGCAGAGGAGCACGCGGCCGCCAGCGCGCATAAGCTCAAGGCCGAGCGTCTTCAGCAAGGTCGACTTGCCTCCACTGCCGATAATTGCAGTAATGCCCGGCTCGATCTTGAGCGCGGAGGCAAGGTTTCCGCTCGTCGTTTCCATCTGTTCACCGCCGTATAATACTGTGATAATAAATAATCATCAGAGTAGCGGTCGAACCGCATTTGCTCTGCTCAAACCGTAGCACAGGGAGGTGTCCCGGGAATGCTCGTTTATGTTCGCGGCGCCGGCGATATCGCCACGGGCGTCGCCGCTCGCTTGGTGCGCGCCGGCGTGTCGGTCGTTATGGCCGATATCGCGGTTCCCACGTGCATCCGCCGCACAATCAGTTTTTGCGAGGCTATTCGCTTGGGCGAGGTCGAGGTCGAGGGCATTCGCGCTCGCTTGGCGCAGACGCCGGCAGAGGCGCTCGAGATTACCCAAGCGGGGGATGTTGCCGTCGTGGTGGACCCTCAGGCCAAGATGCTCGATGAGTTTAAACCCGCGGCTGTGGTCGACGCGATTTTGGCCAAGCGCAACCTGGGCACCACGCGCGACATGGCGCCTACCGTCATCGCCGTGGGGCCGGGCTTTACCGCGCCGGTCGATTGCGACGCCGTGGTCGAGACCATGCGCGGGCATTTCCTGGGCCGTGTCATTACCCAAGGTTCACCCCAGCCCAACACGGGCGTGCCGGGCATTATCGCTGGCTATGGCAAAGAGCGTGTTATCCACAGCCCCGCCGCCGGCGTGTTTCGGTCCGACCGCGCAATCGGCGACATCGTGCGCGCCGGAGACGTGATTGGCTACGCGGGCGATACGCCCATGCGCACGCAGATCGATGGCTGTCTGCGCGGGCTTTTGGCGAACGGCGTGCAGGTGACCGAGGGCTTTAAATGCGCCGATGTCGATCCGCGCGGCGATGCCAGCTATATCAACTACATTTCGGACAAGGCGACGTCGGTCGGCGGCGGCGTGCTCGAGGCACTCGCTATGCTCACCGATATCTTTAGAGGATAGAAGGCGGCAATGGAAAAGCTCGATGTTGTGAATGCGGCGCTTGCCGCCCTGCGTGCTGGCGAGACGTGCGAGCTCGTGGTCGTGGCCGGCACGGCGGGGTCGTCGCCGCGCGGCGTGGGCGCCTGGATGGCCGTCTTTGCCGACGGCAGCCAGGCGGGCACTATCGGCGGCGGCAAGATTGAGCTCTTTGCGCTGGATGAGGCGCGCGAACTCCTGAGCGCGGGACAGTCGCGTCTGGTCCGCTACACCATGGGCGGCGAGAACTCCGATACCGGCATGATCTGCGGCGGAGCCATCTGCCTGTGCTATCTGCATCTGGATGCGACCCAGGCACCGTTGTTCCAGGAAATTACCGACGTCTTGGTCTATCGGCGCATCGGCGACTTCGTCATCGACTTTGAGCCGTTTATCGCGAGCGCGCTCGAGGGCGATGTGGCCGAGTACCATGGAAGGGCATCGCGCCATACCATTGCGGGCTGCCCCGGGCTTTCACTGGTGGAGGAGGGGAGTAACGTCACCTACACCAACGCTGCCTCTGAGATTCCCGCGGCGCACATCGAGACGCTCTGCCCCGAGGGCCTGACCTACATCTTTGGCTGCGGACACGTGGGCGCCGCGACGGCGCGCGTGCTCACGGCGGCGGGCTTTGCCGTCGTGGCCTGCGATGACCGCCCCGGCACGTTGACGCCCGAATGGGTGCCCGGTGTCTACGATCGTCGCCTGGTCGATTACAAGAACCTGAGCGAGCAGTGCCCCATCGGTCCGCGCGACTTGGTGGTCGTCGCCACGGCGGGTCACAAGTCCGATATCGACGTGCTGATTCAGGCTATGCGTGCCAAACCCGCCTATCTGGGTTGCTTGGGCTCGCGCCGCAAGACGGCCTTTGTGCGCGCCCGTCTGGAGCAGGAAGGCTTTACGCAGGACCAGATCGACGAGCTGCACCTTCCGATCGGCGTTGCCATCGAGGCCGAGGACCCCGAGGAGATCGCCATCTCCATCGCCGCCGAGATGATCCACCTGCGCCGCACCAAACTCGTCCCCCGCAAGCGCTAATCGCATCCCCACCAATAAGTTGCGGTGAAATAGTTCCTAGATAAGCCTGACGGGCGGTCAGC
>CAMQHB010000049.1:0-14179 GCA_947001545.1 uncultured Collinsella sp. | reverse complement strand
AGCTGCGGAAACGCGGGGTCCGTTCAGGCTGTTGCGTTGAGATTGAAAATCAACCTATTTGTTTAAACGTCTAGGTTTGTTACAAGTTGATTACGTTACTGCTTTTTGACTCATTACACGACAAGGCGTCGCTCATCAAGCCATGCATTTTACAGATACAAGCAGGCTGTTCATTAATATCGATTTTAGGCAAGCGCGAACGCGCTTGTACTGCCGCTATTTTGTTTAAACAGACATGGCTTGACTATTTTCGTGACTTATGATCTATGAAACCACTCAAAATAGTTGCGGTGGAATAGTTCTTGTTTAAGAGCCAGAAGGCTGAATTTAGGAACTATTTCACCGCAACTTATAGGGAATCCTAGACGATGTGGAGGGGGTTGGCGGCGTCGACGGCGTCGGGGGCGTCGGAGAGGCCGTCAGGAGCAGCGTCTGCCGGATCCTCGTCGGGGGTCTCGATCTGCTTGATCATGACCTCTTGGCCCTGCAGCAGGTATGTCTCGCCGCTACCGCAATGGGGGCAGGTCTTGCCATGCTCGACCGTCGCGTAGTCGCGGCCGCATACCTCGCAATGCGTCACGGCCTCGACGGGCTCCACGATAAGCTCCGCGCCCTCGGTGATGGGCTTTTTATCTGCAGCCCAGCGCCAAGCGTCGAGCAGCAAGTCGGGAACGACGCCCGAGACCTCGCCCAACAGCAACGTCACGCTCGAAACGCGACTCACGCCATTGGCGCGCGCCACGTTCTCAACATCGCGAATGATGTGGTAAACGATCCCCAATTCATGCACTTTTTCTTCCGCCGTTCCCGTTATGGCTACTTACTTGCGACCAAATTTGATCTTGATGGCACGCTTGAGCGCGTACTTGCCGAGGCTCGGGAGCTTTTGCTCGTATTTGACCATCGTGGAGCACTCGGGGCGGTCGCGATCTAGATGGATGGCGTCGAACGCGCACTTGGTGGTGCACAGGCCGCAGCCGATGCACTTGTTGGGGTCGACGATCGAGGCGCCGCAGCCCAGGCAGCGGGCGGTCTCGGCGCGCACCTGCTCCTCGGTAAAGGTCTCAACATACTCGCTAAACGGCGCAGCCTTCTCGCGTTCGCGGTCCACATGCGCAACCTCGCGGCTCGCGTTGTCGTAGCTCTCGAGCACAACGTCGTTGCGGTCGAGCGCGGTGTAGCGGCGCTGGTTGCGGCCGATGGTGAGCGTGGAGCCCGGCTGCACAAAGCGATGGATGGACACGGCGGCCTCGTGGCCGGCGGCGATGGCGTCGATGGCAAAGCTCGGACCGGTGTAGACGTCGCCTCCCACAAAGATGTCGGGCTCAGCGGTCTGATAGGTCTGGGGATCGGCAAGGGCGCCCTGGCCGCGGCCAAGCTCCACCTTGGAGCCAGCCAGCAGGTCGCCCCACACAATGGACTGGCCAATCGACATGACGACGCGGTCGGCATCGACACGGCGCAGATCGTTCTCGTCGTACTCGGGCGCAAAACGGCCCTCGTCGTCAAAGACACGCGTGCAGCGCTTGAAGGTGATACCGCACACACGGCCGGTCTCGTCCAGATGGACCTCCTTGGGGCCCCAGCCGCAGCTGATGTGCGCGCCGTCCTCGATGGCCTCGCGACGCTCCTCCTCGCTCGCGGGCATCTGGGCCTCGCTCTCCAGGCAGAACATCTCAACGTGCTCGGAGCCCAGGCGGCAGGCGTTGCGGGCCACGTCGATGGCCACGTTGCCGCCGCCCACCACGATGGTGCGGCCGGGCAACGCGTCGATCTTGCCACTGTTGACCTCGCGCAAGAAGTCGACGGCCACGGTCACGTCCTCGGCACCCTCGCCCGGAATGCCCGCAAGGCGGCCGCCCTGGCAGCCAATGGCAACGTAGAAGGCCTTAAAGCCCTGCGCGCGCAGCTCGTCGAGCGTCACGTCGCGACCGACTTCCACGCCATAGCGGAACTCGGCACCCATCAGGCGAATGATCTCGACCTCGGCCTCGATGACATCCTTCTGCAGCTTAAAGCTGGGAATGCCATAGGTGAGCATGCCGCCCGGGCGCTCGTTCTTCTCGAACACGACGGGCTTGTAGCCCTTCTCGGCCAGGTAGAAAGCGCAGGACAGGCCGGCCGGACCGGCACCGATGATGGCGATCTTCTGGTCGAAGCCGCCGGCACGCGTCGGGGTCACCACAGGTGGGACATAGCGGGTCGCGGCATCCAGATCGCGCTGGGCGATGAACTTCTTGACCTCGTCGATAGCCACGGCAGCGTCTACACGGCCGCGGGTACAGGCATCCTCACAGCGGCGGTTGCACACACGGCCGCAGATAGCGGGCAGCGGGTTCTCGCGCTTAATGAGTGCTAGGGCCTCGTCATAGCGACCCTGAGCCGCGAGCTTCAAATAGCCCTGAACGGCAACGTGCGCGGGGCAGGCCGTCTTGCAGGGAGCGGTGCCGGACTCATGCGTCTCGATGCGGTTGTCGTTGCGGTAGTTGGGCGACCACTTGGTGTGATCCCATTTGGTGGCGTCGGGCAGCTCCTGGCGCGGATACTCGGGCACCTGTCCGCTGGCCTTTTTGCTGCAGAGCTTCTGGCCCAGTTTGGCGGCGCCGGCCGGACACACCTCAACGCAGCGACCGCAGGCCACGCACTTGTCCTTCTCGACCTTGGCGACATAGGCCGAGCGCGACAGGTTGGGCGTGTTGAACAGCTGCGAGGTGCGCAGGGCGTAGCACACGTTGACGTTGCAGTTGCAGATGGCGAAGATCTTGTTCTCGCCGTCGATGTTGGTGATCTGGTGCACAAAGCCGTTATCCTCGGCCTGGCGCAGAATGTCGTAGACCTCGTCGCGCGTCACGTAATGGCCGCGGTCGGTCTCGACCACGTAGTCGGCCATATCGCCCACGGCGATGCACCAATCGGCCGGGTCGTCGGCGCAGCCCTCCCCCATCACGCGACGGCTCGCGCGGCAGCTGCAGGTGCTAGCGGCATATTTGCCATCATATTTGTCGAGCCAGTGCTCGATATGCTCAATAGGCACCGAGGTGCTCGCGGCGTCGATGGCCTTCTCGACCGGAATGACGTGCATGCCGATGCCGGCGCCTCCGGGCGGCACCATCGGCGTGGCCTTGGACAGCGGTCCCTTGGACGCCTGCTCAAAGAACTTGGCATAGACCGGGTGCTCCTCGAGCTGGCTCACGCGCATGTTGAGGAACTCGGCGGAACCCGGCACCAGCATGGGCAGCACCCACTGCTTGGCGCGCTCGGGGTTTTCCCAGTTGTACTCGAGCAGACCCGTGTAGCTCATGTCGTCGAGCATCTTCTCGATCTGGGCCTCGGGCATGCCGGTGAGCTTGACCATCTCGGGCAGCGTATAGGGACGGCGCATCTTCATCTTGCAGAGCACCTCGGCCTGCTCGTCGGTCGCGGCCTCGGCAAACGACCAGTACTCGTAGCCCAGCAGCTCGTCGCGATGCAGCAGACGGTTGGTGCAGTGCTCGCACAGCTTGACGATTGCCTCGCGCGGATGCTCTGGCAGCGGCGGCACGAACTCCGAACCAATGTCGGGCTCGGTGTAGCTAATTCCCGGTCCGTTGAGAATCATGGTTGTCCCTTCTCTTGCCGCAGCCCGACGAGGCCGCAGCGCCCCTCTTTTTTGCAGGTCGAGCATGCCCCATGCCGTTCACCCGCCATTGTTGACATTGTGTCAAAAATAGTATTGACGAACCGTCAACAATATTCAAGACTGTTAGGTGAACGGTCAGGCAAAAGAGGATGAAAGGCGGCAAAACATGGGCAACAACACAGCAGATACCTCTGTGGCCGATGCCGTCCCCGCGCCCGACAGCACGGCCAAACGTCTGACGGGCGACGAACGCCGTCGCGAGATCCTCGCCGCCGTGCGCACCGTGAGTTCCGAGCTGGGTGTGTCGCATCTATCTGTCTCGGCCGTGACCAAACGCGCCGGCTGCACGCGCTCATTGTTCTACCACTACTTTGCCGATATGGACGCCGCCGTCACCGCTGTCATGGACGAGGCAATCGACGGTTTTATCGCCGAGCTCGAGCAGTGGAATGCCAGCCGCATCGCCGGTGATATCGAGGGCGCACTCGACACCGTCGCCCCGCTCTTCAAGCGCCTGGTCGTCAGCGGCCACGAGCTGCCGAGTACGCTCACCTCAAGCAGCGGCGCGCTCTACGGCGGCTTTTTGCACAACGTGGTCCAGCGCGTGGCGCAGTATATCTGCGACACCACCGTGGTGGATTTTGTCGCCCATCATGAGCTACGCATCGACCATGTCTACGAGACGTTCTACACCCTCATCATGGGGCTGTTGATGTATATCCGCACGCACCCCGATGTGCCCGACGAGACGGTCAAGGAAATCATCGCCTCGACACTCCACATCGAGGGCTATACCGCCAAGTATCCGGAGCGCAAGCCCCAGAACTGACGACATTTGGCCAAACTGCCCGCGATCGGAAGAGGGGCCGCGGGCGTGTGAAAGGAGAGCAGCATGCTGTTCGATGTTTGGGGTAGCGATACCCTTATCCACTGGGCCGGCTGGGCCATGGTCTTTATTGGCCTCATCGTGCTCAACGAGGTCGGCCGCCGCACCAAGCTGGGCGCAGCAATCATCTTTGGCGTGGCTCCGCTGGCCATGACCATCTACTGCGTCGCCATCGCCATCGGCGTTTCGCAGGGCGCCGAGTGGGCGCTCACCAACCCCACCCATGTGTACCAGAACAGCTGGTTCCACTACGCCAAGGTATACGCGGCGCTGGCCGGCTGCTGGGGCTTCATTGCCATTAAGTATCAGTGGGGCAAGATCGGCAAGGCGCATTGGTTCCGCGCATGGCCGTTTGTGATCGTCGCCATCAACATCATGATCGCCGTCGTGTCCGACTTCGAGAGCGCCTATCACTTCTTTGTCCTGGGCGAGTCCACCTGGGTCACCTCCGAAGGTGCTACGCAGCTGGCCGGCTGGAACAACGTGTTCAACGGCATCGCCGGTATCATCAACATCTTCTGCATGACCGGTTGGTGGAGCGTCTACGCCTCCGAGGATCAGACCGATATGCTGTGGCCCGACATGACCTGGGTCTACATCATCGCCTACGATATCTGGAACTTCTGCTACACCTACAACTGCCTGCCCACCCACTCCTGGTTCTGCGGCTTTGCGCTGCTGCTGGCGCCCACCGTCGCCGCCTTTATCTGGAACAAGGGCGGCTGGATCCAGAACCGCGCCTTTACGCTGGCCATTTGGTGCATGTTTGCCCAGGTGTTCCCGTACTTCCAGGAGGAGTCCATCTTTGTGACCCACTCCACGCTCGACCCCGGCGCCGCCACCGCGGTCTCGATCGCCGCACTGGTCGCCAATGTCGCCGCGATCATCTACATCGCCTACCGCGCCAAGAAGCTCGGCCGCAATCCCTACAAGCAGGATGTCTTTGAGGGCACCAGCGATTGGGAGAAGGCTACCGCTCGCCGCGCCAAGGTGGATTACGCGCACGCCGAGTAACATGTTGGTCGCTGTTGGCACTTGGGCATAGGCCCGCCCGCCAGGATTTTCAATCCAATGTCTCGCAGAGCCCCCGGAAAGCGTTCATCGCTCGCTTTTCGGGGGCTTTTGTCGTCGCGCCTCTATTCATCTATTCAAAAACATGCGCATATATAAAATCGGATTTCAAATCATGAGGCGGCTCTATAGGGTCCTGTTTTTGGGTACAGTGTTGTCCCGATATTGAGCTTGGGGGATATATGAAAGATGAGACGACGGGCCAAGAGGACGCGGTCCAAGATGCAGAAGCGTGTGCCGAGGCCCTGGAGAGCCTAGACCGGATTTCGCTTGACGATGTTGCGTTTGACGATTCGAGCGTTGATGTGCAGGATGAGCCGGAAATCGAGGCGCAGCCCGATGATCAGGATACAGGCGACGTTGAGCCTGCCGAGGATGAGGCAGATCACGAAGACACCGAAAGCGAGGCCGACGACCAGCCCGGATCCGACACGAGCGAGGAAACCATCTTGCTCGACAACTTGCCGGCCGAAGATTCGCTGACCCGCGAGCTCCCTGGCTTAGGCTCTGCGCCTGCCGTGGACGAGACCATCGCCATGGGCGATATTCCCCTACCGTCCGTTCCTTCGGCACGCGAAGCCGAGGTTCGTCACCGTAAGATGTCGCCCAAGCGCCGCAACCTGATGGTGGCAGGCGTCGTAGCCGTCGCGCTTGTCGCCGGCGGCGCAGGCTATGCCGCTTGGAATGGATACCGGCAAGAGCAGGCCGCCGTGGTTGCCGCAAACGCCCATACCATGATGTCGGTGCAAATTGGCGTACATGCCGCGGGGCTCGACTGCTCAACTGGCTCCAAGATTCCCGTGCAGGTGAGCGGTCAGGATTCCGACGGTTCTTCCGTGAGCGAAACGCTCTACGTTGACGAGCACGGTCGCGGCATTAAGCTGCTGCCCGGCGATTACACGTTCTCCATCGCCGCCTCCCCCATCGCGGCCGACGGCACCATCTACACCGTCCCGACCACCAAGACGCAGGTCACCGTTAAGAGCGATGGACAGGATTTGAGTGCCCAGGCCACCTTTAAGCTCAAGGTGCCTTCGGCCGACACGGTGACTGACGACCAGATCGATGCCGCCGCCAAGTATGCCGAGGAGGGCGGTGCGAGCTCCGCCGCGGCTGCCAAAGTGCTCCAGCAGGCAGCAACCGCGCGGCGCGACGCCGCCGTCAATGCCGTGAGCGCGCAAAAGGCACAGGCGTCCCGTGATGCTGACGCTCGCCACAAGGCAACCGACCTCTACCAGCTCGATATTCCCGTCGAGTGGTACGGCAAGGTCGCAACTTGGCAAAACGGAAGCACGCTATGCATCTATCTGGGCGACGACGCCAATACGCCGCTCGTGACGCTCGTCGCGGTGCGCGAGGGCGAGAGCTTTACGCCCGATGAAGGCGATACGGTTTTGGGTGCGGCCAATCTAGGCAACGGTTATACCGTCTACGCCAGCGGCCCCGTCTATCCGTACGTGGTGCCCCAGACCATCAACGGACGGACGCAGAACCCCGTGTCAACCTACCCCATGGACACGGCCATTGAGCTTGTCGAGCTTACGACCGGCAACCGCTATACGTATAGCCAGATCAAGAACGACCTGGTGGGTAAAGACGGCAAGGCCGATGGTGCCACTAAGCTCGAAACCGACTACCTCGCGCAGATCCTGCTGCCGAGTATCAAAGCCCAGGACTAGCCTGGCGCAGCAAGGTGCTCCCCAACCGTGATGAAGGAGCCAGGAGGTCCTGACCCCACAGGCCCATAGATGATTAGGCAAGGAGCCACTTCCATGCGGGCATAACGTGTACCACACCGTGCTCGCATGGAATATCGGTCTGTTCATCCATGGTAACGATTGCCGACTCGCCAAGATCAAACTGGGCCATCGAGGCATCAAGCGCGGCGATTTCGCGCTCGCGCGTTTTCTCACTTGCCATATCCGCACTCACCTGAATCAGGCTATAAGCCCGCATGAGAAGCGCATCCCCAGCCACAAAGTCCACCTCATGGCTTTTGCTCTTCTCTTTGATTAGCAGGCGGCAGACCGAGCCGGTCCTCACCGCGGGAGTCCTTCTTCTTAGCGCATTGAACACTGCGGTCTCGAGCCTCTGGCCCTGGTCCAATGCCGATGCGGGAGAGAATGCTCCAAACATCGCAGGGTCGACAGCGTAGACCTTAGACGCAGACCGCATGTTATTTGCCAGTGAACGCGTGAACTCCGGCACAGAAAATAACAGGTAGGCGTCCTCATAATACTCAAGTAAGTCGCTGAGCGAATTACGACTGACGGGTATCTGTCTGCTCTTGAACTCGTTGTACACTTTGTTCACTGACAGCTCTCGTCCCGAAGATGCCATACACCGCGTCAAGAACAGCGATGCCAGGCGAGGGTTCTTGACGTCGTAACGTTCAACGACGTCCATGGCGACCGTTCGCGAAGCATATTCCTGTAGCAGCTGAATCGCGTCTGCGGGCGTCTGCTCAAGTGTCGCGATGAATCCCCCTCGTTCAAGATACCCGATCAGATGATGTCGAAGCAGCGCTGCATCGCTCGGGGAAAAGGTCGCATCTGACTCGAGAACGCTCCCCGTCTTATATCGAACGTATTCCGAAAAACTCAACGGAAAAAGCTCTCGCACAAGAGAACGACCCCTGAACTCGCTCTTAAGTTCTGAGGACAGCATCTTAGAAGAAGATCCCGTCACATAGACGGTCGCTTTCTCCGTATCGACTACACGCCGCAGAAACGCACCCCATTCGGGAATTTCCTGGATCTCGTCAAAGAAAATGTAAGCGCCCTCGGTTCGAGCAACAGGATACAGCGCATAGAACGTGTCGAGCACGTCCGCCAGCAGCGATGGCTCATACGGGCGCAAGCGCTCATCCTCAAAATTGAAGTAAAGCATCCGGTCAAGCTCGACGCCCCGGTTCTGAAGCCGCCACATCTCCTGATACAGGCGATACGTCTTTCCACAACGGCGGGCCCCCACAATCACATTTACGATGTTGTCGCGCTTTGGCTCCTGTGGGTTTCCTAGATCAAGGTCTCGCTCAAAGACCTGCGGAACCCCCTGCTGTTCAAAGTCCTTTATTTTCTGGGCGATCAAGTCGTTGAATGCCATTATTCTCCAATCTTGCTCTCTAGCTAATCAAAATTATAGTGATTCTTGATTAATTAGAGAGCAAGATTATATCTGACTTGATTAACACTTAAGCAAGTTTTTTCACTATTACTGCTCGAAGGATGCCGAGTGGCTGAGAGGACAACCAAGCTCGAATGCGACTCCCTGGACAGTCGATTTGGGACGGGACTTTTTTGACTACCCCGTCCCAGAAAATCATCGCCAAATTAGCTACTTGATGCAATTAGCGCCACGGGTCAGCTTCGAACATCGGCTCACGCTCGGGGCGTCGGTCGCTGTAGGGGTCGTAACCGTCATCGTCCTCGTTCTCGGCGCGAATGTAGGGATCGCGCGGCTTGGGCGCCGGCTTAGGTGCAGGCTTGGGTGCGGCGGGTGCAGCATCGGTCGCCGACGTGTTCGTCTTGTTCTTGTCTATCATCTGCATATCTCCTTGCCATGCAATCGTGCTCGACATCATCGATTGTCGCACGAAAAAGGGCGGCGGACCCAATTGGATCCGCCGCCCTTGGCGTTTAGAAACGGCTGGCAGATTTTAAGGCATGTCCCAAAAATCTACTCGGCATCGGGGACCTCGTAGGTGGCCGCCGGCGTGTTATCGCACACGACGGTAAAGCCGCCGTCCTTATCGACATCGACCGTCACCTGATCGCCCTCGCGCACCGTGCCGTCGATGATGGCGGCGGCGATGGCGTCCACGACCTCGCGCTGGACCAGACGCTTGAGCGGACGGGCGCCAAAGACCGGGTCCAGGCCGCCCACGGCGAGCATCTGCTTGGCCGCCGGGGTGATGGCAAGCGTCATGCGCTCCTTGGCCAGACGCGCGCGGACGTCAGCAAGCTGGATGTCGACGATCTTCTCGATCTGCGCCATGCCGAGCGGATGGAACACCACGATGTCGTCGATACGGTTGAGGAACTCGGGGCGGAAGGTCTGAGCCATGGCGGCGTCGACCTGATGGCGCATCTCCTCCTCGTCCTTACCGGACAGATCGGCGATGGCTTTGGAGCCCACGTTGGACGTCATGATGATGATCGTGTTCTTGAAGGACACCTGGCGACCCTGGCCATCGGTCAGACGGCCGTCGTCGAGCACCTGCAGCAGCACGTTGAAGACATCCGGATGGGCCTTCTCCATCTCGTCGAGCAAGATCACGGAGTAGGGACGACGGCGCACGGCCTCGGTGAGCTGGCCGCCCTCGTCGTAACCCACGTATCCCGGGGGCGCACCGATCAGACGCTGGACGCTGAACTTCTCCATGTACTCGGACATATCGATACGCACGAGCGCGCGCTCGTCGTCGAACAGGCACTCGGCAAGCGCCTTGGCGAGCTCGGTCTTGCCCACGCCGGTGGGGCCCAGGAAGAAGAAGCTGCCGATGGGCTTGTCCGGATCGGAGAGGCCCGCACGGCTGCGACGCACAGCCGCGGCGACGGCGGAGACGGCCTCGTCCTGACCGATGACGCGCTTATGCAGCTCGCCCTCCAGGCCCTTCAGCTTGTCGAGCTCGCCCTGCATCATCTTGGACACGGGCACGCCGGTCCAGGCACTCACGACCTCGGCGATCTCGTCGGAGGTCACCTGCTCGTTGAGGCCCTCGCCGTCCTGCTGCTTTTGTGCCTCGAGCGCAGCCTCGGAATCCTGAATCTGCTGCTGCAGGCCCGGAATCACGGAGAAGCGCAGCTCGGACGCACGGCCCAGGTCGCCGTTGCGCGTTGCACGCTCCTCTTCGCTCTTGGCCTCGTCAAGCTGGCCCTTAAGCTCCTGCACGTGGTCGATGGCGTTCTTTTGGTTGAGCCAGCCAGCCTTTTGCACATTGAGCTTTTCCTGGACCTCGGCAATCTCCTGACGCAGGGCCTCCAGACGCTCCTTGGAGGCGTCGTCGGTCTCCTTCATGAGTGCCTGCTCTTCGATCTGCAGCTGGGTGAGTTGACGTGTGGTGGCGTCGATCTCGACCGGCATGCTGTCGAGCTCCATGCGCAGGCGGCTTGCCGCCTCATCGACCAGGTCGATGGCCTTGTCGGGCAGGAAGCGGTCGGCGATATAGCGATCGGAAAGGTCGGCGGCGGCCACGAGCGCGCTATCGGTGATATGCACGCCGTGGAAGATCTCGTACTTCTCCTTGAGGCCACGCAGGATCGAAATGGTGTCCTCGACGGTAGGCTCGCTGACCATCACGGTCTGGAAACGACGTGCGAGCGCCGCGTCCTTCTCGATGTACTTGCGGTACTCGTCAAGCGTGGTCGCGCCGATCGCGTGCAGGTCGCCACGGGCGAGTGCAGGCTTCAGGATGTTGCCGGCGTCCATGGAGCCCTCGGTGGCACCCGCGCCCACGATGGTGTGGAGCTCATCGATGAACAAGATGACCTTGCCCTCGGACTTCTGTACCTCCTTGAGCACGGCCTTCAAGCGGTCCTCGAACTCGCCGCGGTACTTGGCGCCGGCGACCAGCGCGCTCATGTCGAGCTCGATGAGGTCGCGGTCGCGCAGCGTGCTCGGCACGTCGCCAGCCACGATACGCTGGGCGATGCCCTCGACGATGGCCGTCTTGCCGACGCCCGGCTCACCGATGAGCACGGGGTTGTTCTTGGTACGACGGGACAGAACCTGGATGGTGCGGCGAATCTCATCGGTACGGCCGATGACCGGGTCGAGCTTGCCGGCGCGGGCGAGGTCGCAGATGTTGCGACCGTACTGCTCCAGCGCCTCAAACTGCGTCTTGTCCTCGGCGGACGTCACGCGGTCATCGCCGCGCAGCTCCTCGTAGACTTGCTCGATGCGCTCCTTGGTGACGCCTGCGTCGCGCAGAACGCGGCCGGCCTCGCCCTTGTCCTCGGCAAGTGCCATCAGCAGATGCTCGGTCACCACAAAGCTGTCGCCCATCTTGGTGGCCTTCTTCTCGGCCTTTTCGATGACGCGGACGAGCTCGTTGGACAGGCCCATCTGCTGGCCCTCGCCCGAAACCTTGGGCGCGTGGTCGATGGCATCTTGCGTGGAGCGTGCGAGCTGAGCCGGGTCGGCACCAATGCGCTCTATGATCACGGAGATATTGCGCTCGCCGGCACCGAGCAGGGCGGACAGCAGGTGAATCGGCTCTACCGCGCCGGCCTGCGCGTCGGCAGCCGTGCTCATGGCGGTCTGCAGCGCCTCGCGCGACGTCATTGCTAGCTTATCGATTCTCATGGAATCACCTCTCTTGGGGCGGCCGCCCTACGGGGCGGCTTCACGTTGTTCGAGAAGTATTGTTGCCAGCTTTGCGCGATCTTATACACGAATCTAAGTCTCTATATATAAGATTTTCTGAGTGATTAAGAGATAGGGTACTGAGATGTCAGCCCGCCGCTGCCCAGGCGCACTACCGTCTCGATCTGTAACATCTAGCAGCCATTTTTGATCCTAGATGTTACAGATCGAGATGAAATGCTCAGCGGCGCCCGTTTATCTAAATCTGTAACAACTACTCGGCAAATAGGGCCCTATCTGTTACAGATTGAGACAAACAGAAGACACCCGAATCGAAAATCTAAATCTGTAACACCAGGCCCACTTTTAGCGGCCAAGATGTTACAGATCGAGACAAACCGAGAACTACTACAAAGGGGACGGGTACCTTTGTGGTGGTTGCAGTCTCTATTTACTTGCCGAACCCGTGCTTCCCGATTCGCCGCTCCAGGGCATCTCATCCTCGAAGAGCCATATACGGGCAGACCCACTATCGCGTGCAGTCTGCGGGTCGGGCAAGCAGGTCTGTTCATAGGCATCTTGGATACACTGACCCATAAAATCGTTGAGCTCGGCCTGGTCGCCCTCCATGACATAGGCTGCATCGCCGGCCATGATGTAAATACCCGGACCCTCATTGCCCTCGTAACCCGGATCGTACGAGACATCACATAACTTTGCGCCGTTTGCAGTGTCCAGCTCGATGGAAGAGTGGCATCCGCCAACCATGTCGTTCGCTTTTGCCCGATAGGACGCATATCCGTACCAACGCTTAAATGTTTTGCCCTTGAGTAGCTCGGACGCCCTATCGATCAGGCTTGTATCCGTGGTATAGCGCATGGCCCCAAGCTGAATACTCGGATAATTGCTAATACCCAGCACAGCCGGCTGCTCATCAAAATCAACGGTAATGGTCTCGGGCTTGTCGTCGCCGGTCAGAAGTTCGACAGATTGAGCCACAGGCTTGACCAACGGCTCCGTCACCGCAGCAGGTAGAAATGCCATACCGACAGCGCCCGCGCCAACCACAGCGATCGCAAGCGCCAAGACAATCAATCCAATACGGGCAGAACGGCTCACGGCAAAACACCCCACAATGCAAACCTTCGCCACCTGCACTAATGATACCGCCAGCTAACACTATTACCAAAAGAAGCCGCGCGCTCCTCACCACCACAAAGGGGACAGGCACCTTTGTGGTGGTTTTCGACGCTAACGGTCGACCATCTCGCGCCATGAGATTAAACTTGAATTGTTCTCTGAACATATCCATTTCTGCCTATCCTCAACAGATCTTTGTCTCGAGGAGCGCATATGAAGCCGTCTCATTCCACCGGCCGCAACGTCATCGCCATTCTCGCCATACCCATCGTGATGCTCTTCCTTATCGTCATCACGCCCTTTTCTTTTGGTATCGCCTCGCCCTTCGATCTTTGCGGGATGATCGACGCCGGCTCGCGTGCCACCTCGCTCTCCTTTGTCTGCCGTGGCGTGTTCTACGAATATGCAATTCCCACCGGAAGTTGGCAGTCCAAGTTACCGTTGCTCGGCAAGGTCGACGGATGCTCCCCCTATTTCTGCCTTGAACCTCAGGCGCTAAACTATCTGATCGACGACCAGCCACTCGACTCCATCACCCTCGCCTACGACTACGTACCAAACACCGATGATCGCCACATGAACCAAGTCCTCGACAAGCTGCTTGGACAGTGCGGGCTCACCGCGGAAGCCGGTCGAACCATCTATAGCAACCGGAAATTAAAGCGAACAGAACTCCGCCGTGTCGGAAAAATCAAAGGGCGAAACGGGGCCGCCTACTGGGATGCCTGGGCAACACGCGACAAGGGCGAATTCGGACACAGCACCTATATGGTCACTGTCTACACCAAAGACGGAATTAAGGACAATGTTGACGATTTCGCGTCATCCAAACTCGGCATCCCCAAAACAACCAAACCCGCCAGCCCGGATGAAATCCTGTAGGGACGCTCATTAGAATGTCGTTCAACGAGCACGGCAACATCGAGCTCGCCCCCCACCACCACAAAGGGGACAGGAGCCTTTGTGGTGATCTTCGGCCCCGGCGTTCACCATCTCAATCCATAACATCTAGCGGCCGTTTTTGGGTCCAGATGTTACGGATCGAGATGAATTGTTCAGCGGTGCCCGTTTATCTAGATCTGTAACAACTACTCGGCAAATAAGGGTCTACCTGTTACAGAACGAGACAAACCGCGGACCACCACAAAGGGGACAGG
>CAMQHB010000048.1:0-14292 GCA_947001545.1 uncultured Collinsella sp. | reverse complement strand
GCTGTACCAGCTGGCCACCGAGCGGATAGAGGGCTTCTGCCCGAAGGCGGCCGAGTGACGGCATTCTAGGTGATTCTCGGTTCCTTGGGCAGCCTGCGACTACCCTCGAGAACCGAGCTCTACACCAACATTCGCGACACTACCGGGGATCGCCGAATCGCTCTCTTGGACGAGACGACGCAGACGGTCTTTGTTGTACGTCTTGTCACCCGAAAGCGCGATGGGCACCAAGAAGTTGCTCTGGTAATTGCCAATAAAATCTAGTACCAGTGCGTATTCCTTGCCATCATTCAGGCGCAAACCTCGTCCGAGCTGCTGAACAAAGATGATTGCGGAGTCGGTGCGTCGAAGCATGATGATCTGATTGAGCGAGGGGATGTCGACGCCCTCGTTCATGATATCGACCGAGAAAATGTACTCGAGCTCGCCGGCTTCAAGTTGGCTGATCGCGGCATCGCGGACTTCATCGGAATCTTGACCGCTAATCGCAGCCGTTCGATATCCGAGAACGTTGAATTTGCGCGACAGTTCTTCGGCCTCGGCGTTTCGATTGCAGAAAATTAAGCCCCTGCGGTTGCTTTTGGCGACGCTATATTCTTCGATCTTCTCGGTGATGTGACGCACGCGTTCATCGGACGTCAAACGCCCGAACAGAGCGGTATCTTCGACCGTCTCATCGTCAATCTCCAGATCGTGAATGCCAAAATAATGGAAGGGGGCTAGCATCTCTTCGGCCAAAGCGTCCTGCAGCGTGATCTGGAACGCGATGACGTGATTGAAAAGGGCAAAGACGTCGTAGCCGTCGGTGCGATTAGGCGTAGCGGTCATGCCAAGATAAAACCGAGGCGTAAAGTGCGACATGATGGATTGGTAGCTCTGAGATCCCGTGCGGTGGGCCTCGTCGATGACGATGTAGTCGAACTCATCGGGACGGAAATCGCTCAGATGTTTGGCGACCGAAGAACACATGGCAAACACGCAGGTGGCATTGCTTATATTCTTGCCAGTTTGATAGGTGTCGAACGTATAGGTACTACCTAAGAGCCGTTCATAGCTTACACGGGAGGCGTCTATAATGCGTCGGCGGTGCGCAAGAAAGAGGATGCGCCGGGGTTTAGTTGCGAGCACGTCGAATGCCGAAAGGAAGGTCTTGCCAGTGCCGGTTGCCGAGACCAGCAATGCACGGGTCTCGCCCTTGCGGTGGATTACGCCGAGCGCCTCAAGGGCGCGCTGCTGCATTTTATTGGGCTTGATTTCTTCGAGGTCGTTCGTGGTTGGGCTAACAGTTGCCTGGAACGTCGGTTTCGATTTGGGCTTTGAGGGATGTGCCGATCGATATGCGGCATAGTTCTCAATCCAGTCTTGGGAAAGCAAAACGGTTGAGGTGTCGTTCCACAACGAATTGAATTCGCCCCTCAGTTCGCCGAGTAGGCGGCTGTTCTCGACAGTCTGGTACAGCACGTTCCATTCTTTATTACAGGTGAGGGCGGTCTGCGTCATGTTCGAGCTGCCGACGATGACCGTGCTGGTTTCGCCCTTATCAAAAATGTATCCCTTGGCATGCAGATTACCCTGGAATACGCGAACTTCCATGTTGTCGTATTCCAGGAGCTTGCGAAAGGCATCGGGTGAGTTGAAGTTGAGATAGGTGGACGTGAGCAGCCTGCCCTTAATGCCACGCTGCTTGAGCTCCTGGAACGCCTCGACCGGGATTTGAAGGCCGCCGTCTGCAACAAAAGCTACGCAAAAGTCAAAAGAGCTGCAGGTTGAGAGCTGCTCCTTCATAACGGATAGTAGTGTTCCGCCTGTCGCCTTCGAGTTGGCGATGAGCTTGGGTGAATCGTTCTCGCGTGCAAGCGAGTCGAATTCAATATCAATCTGCTGCTGCGTAGTCATCCCGGCCAAACCTTTCGAAAGACTATGTTGGCGCCAGGATAACAGATCGATCGTTCGTGTTTTGGGCGTATGTGATTATTAGACTATCGGCTACTCAAGTTTGTGGCTGCGGCCTTGGTGCCGTGTCTTGCTGGGCCTTTCTCTATCTATATGTATGTGTTTTCGTCTTATAGGCTGCTGGGAGAAGTCCTGCCCCCAAGATTCCGCGCATGCCATGGCTCCGTGTCGGCCATGTGGCAAGCTGCTTGTCATAGCCTCGCCGGAATCCGACTGTAAATGGCCACGGACGGATATGCAGGTTCTTGTCGCTACGTGAGAAAAACTTGCAGAATTCGCAAGTTCTTGTCATGCTGTGAGAAAAACTTGCAGATTGGGGCGGGCGATGGATAAACGGATGGTCCCTAGAGATCGATATCTCGAGAAATTGATTGCCTTTCGTGATGCGGATGTCATCAAGGTCGTAACGGGTATGCGCCGTTGTGGCAAATCGACGCTTCTGGACATGATGCGCAAACATCTGGAGGATAACGGCGTTCCGTCCGAGTGTCTTTTGACCTTTAAGATGGAGTCGTTTGAGCTGGAGGGCGTGCGTGATTGGCGAGAACTCTACCGCCACGTCGACGGCCAAATGCCTGCGGGTAAAAGGTGCTATCTCTTCTTCGACGAGCTCCAGGAGGTTGCCGGATGGGAGAAGGCGATTAACGCACTTCGTGTCGACCGGGACTGCGATATATATGTTACGGGTTCGAATGCTTTTCTCCTGTCGTCTGAGATTGCGACCTTAATCTCGGGCAGGTATGTCGAGATTCGGATGCATCCGCTCACTTTTTCGGAATATGTCGACTTTCTTGGTCCGACTGACGTCACGAATAGGCTCGCTGTTTTTGGTCGGGAGGACATTGTTGCGCTCGACGATCTTCTCGACCGTTATCTTGTGTTTGGAGGCCTGCCGTTTCTCGCTGCTTCAAAACTGCCGGAGCAGGAAATGAAGGACTATATCTGGAGCACGTACCAAACAATCGTCGGGCGCGACATTTTGGCTCGCGAGGCGCGTCGGGGTAGACGGTCGGTGACGAGCAGGAGTGTGCTCGACCGCGTCACTTCCTACTTGGCCGATAACATTTCAAACCCGACATCAATTAACAAGATTGTTGGCACGCTGGCGGAGAACGGGCTGAAATCCTCGCATGGCGTCGTGGACACTTGTGTGTCCGCCCTTGAGGAGACCTATATCTTTTCGCATGCGCGCCGATTTGATATTAAGGGTCGGGACATTTTGAAGACCGGTGGCAAGTTCTACATTGAGGATCTGGGGCTTCGAGCTTTCTTGGATGGGTATCGCGGCAGCGACAGTGGGCGTGTTCTCGAAAATGCCGTTTACAATCGCCTTGTCTATGACGGATATCAAGTCTTCACGGGTCATCTTCGAGATGCCGAAATCGACTTCGTTGCAATCGGCGACGGCTCGGATCGTAAGTTTATTCAGGTTACAGAGTCGATTGACGAGGAGGCGACGCGTAAGCGCGAGCTGCGTCCATTTGAGCTCAGATCGCTCGAGAAGATTACCGGCGGTTACGAGAAGATCATTGTCGTTCGTCAGGGGAGCCATCCGACCGACATCGACGGTATCAAAATCGTTTCTGCAGTCGATTTCTTAATGGGTAGGCTTGGGGCTTAGGGCGTTTGAAGCGCGTCTGTTTCCTATGCCTAGCGACATTGCCGCAGCTCGTGATACCGCCGGCTCCTTCCTCTCCGTCAAGCGGCACCAACTCAGCTGATCCGTTGGGGACGGAGGAAAGCGGATCATTTTCGGCGCGCCGCAGGTGATACGAATCCTGCGGCGCGCTGTTTTTTGCGCGAGGGCTTTCAGCTGTGTCCGCGTGGCGTGGGAGACTTAATTTGCCGTCTTGGTCTGTCACGGCGGCGTGAATCAAAGCAACGGCCCTCTAAGGAGTTCGATATTGATGAGTGACAACACCAAGCACCTTGCAAAGAAGTGCGTCAAGGACGCGGGGCCGTGCCTCGCGTTGTGCCTTGCCGGCGCAGCGGTCGCGCTGCTGGCTGTTCTGGGGCCATTCGACGTGCTCCGAAGTGCCGTCTTTCTACACATTTGCATGGCCCTTGCCGGCGCCATGATGACCGGCGGCGTGCTCGATCTGGTTTTTTGGGTGCTTGACCCGTTTGGATGGAAGAACGAGGGGTAGGCCCCAAAGGATGGGAGGGCTGGAACGGTTAGCTTAGTGATCGTGCAGAATGTGGGCTAGCGACTTGCAGGGAAGTGGTAATCCGATGACGGTCTATGTGACGGGCGATATTCACGGCGGCGTCGACATGCAAAAGCTGCGCGACTGGGAGCTTGGGGATAGTCTGACGGGCGACGACTATCTGATTGTCGCGGGCGACTTTGGCTTTCCGTGGGATTTCTCTGCCGAGGAGTGCGCCGATATCGCTTGGCTGGAGTCGCGCCCCTATACCGTGCTGTTCGTCGACGGCAACCACGAGCGTTTCGATCACTGGGCGGAGCGTTCCATGGAGCTGTGGCACGGTGGGCTGACGCAGCGCCTGTCGGACACCTCTCCCATACGGCGCCTGACGCGTGGCGAGGTTTTTGAGCTCGACAACTCAACGATCTTTACTATGGGCGGTGCCACGAGCGTGGACAAGGAATACCGCATTCCGTATTCCAGCTGGTGGCCACAGGAGCTGCCGGACGAGCGCAACTTTGAGGAGGCACGGACAAAGCTCGACAGCGTGGGCTGGAAGGTCGACTACGTAATCACCCACACCTGCTCTACGCACATGCTTTCGCCCACGCTCTATCCGGCGCCCGGCTGGGATTGCCCCGGCGTTGATCGACTTACGGCGTTTTTCGATGAGCTGGAAGATCGCTTGGACTACAAGCGCTGGTACTACGGCCATTTTCATCGGGATGCCAACCCGGCCGAGCGCCACACCGTGCTCTACGACTGTATCGTTCGCTTGGGTGATGAACTCCAGCCCTGGGATGTTGCGTAGCGGCAAGACGTTTGGCTACTCGGCCGTTATGGTGATGTTTTTCCGGTGCGCGTGGATAACATCCCAGCTAAAGTGCTCGACCAATTGCTCGGCGGTGCGCGGCGTGGTGTCCGGCGCGATGCCTGTTTGCCCGGCGAGCCAGCCCAGCAGTGCCTCGGATGTGCCAAAGCGAGCGCGGAGCTCGCCCAGGTCCAGATCGCGGTCGCGCTTGGAAAGGCGGCGGCCGTCCGGTGACATGAGCAGCGGAATATGTGCGTAGTGCGGAGTGGGAAGTCCCAGCAGATGCTGCAGATAGATCTGGCGCGGCGTGGAGCCAAGCAGGTCGCATCCGCGTACGATCTCGGTAACATCCATGGCGGCGTCATCGACCACCACGGCCAGCTGATAGGCAAACACGCCGTCGCTGCGGCGCACCAAAAAGTCGCCGCACTCGGTGGCGAGCGCTTCGCATTGGGCACCATACGTGCGGTCCACGAATTCGACCACATCGTCTGCGAGGTCGTCGACGGCGGGCACGCGCAGGCGCGTGGCCGGGGCGCGCAGGGCACTGCGGCGGGCGACCTCCTCGGCAGAAAGGCCTCTGCAGGCGCCACGGTAGATGGGCGTGCCGTCGCTGGCATGCGGCGCGCTTGCGGTGTGGAGCTCGGCGCGCGTGCAAAAACAGGGGTAGGTGAGGCCGGCGTCCTGCAGCTGGTGCAGGGCGTCCTCGTACAGATCCAGGCGATCGTGCTGGTAGTAGGGACCTTCGTCCCACTCCAGCCCCAACCAGGCTAGGTCGTCGATGAGCTGGGCGGCAAGTTCCGGGCGCTTACAGCGATCGTCCAGGTCCTCGATGCGCAACACAATGCTGCCGCCCTGGCTACGGGCCGAAAGCCACGCGCATAGGCAGCTGAACACGTTGCCCAGGTGCATGCGGCCCGATGGCGACGGGGCAAAGCGCCCCACGACGGGCGCGGGAGCGGAGGCGGGCGGCGTCGTTGGCGCGTCCGCGGCGGGCGTTGCTATGTTGCATGCGTTGATATCCATGCGGACGAGTATAGCGCGGGGCGCGACGAGGAGGCGTCACTGTGGTCCGCAAGTTGTCGAGGCTCCGCATTGCGCATGGCGGGTCGCAGACTCGGCGCTTTGATTCCTGCCATCAACTCGGCACCTTAGACGACAGAAACCCCGGCAGCTCTTCGCAACTGCCGGGGTTTCCGCGGAAAAGGGGGACATGATCCTCGAGCGAACGGCAAAGGGGCAAACCGTTTTCGCTCAATTGCTTTATGCCCCTCGGCTGGCGGCTCAATCAGCGTATGCCGCGCCCACACAAAGCCGCTACACATGTGGCGGAGCTGTGAAGTGGTATCTATCGTTGGCGCAGGACATGCCAAGGACTGTCCCAAACTGCCGGCAGATAAGGAACGTCCCTAAGTGCCAGACTCGGGTGGGACTTTTGTCCCATTTGACGTTCCGTTGGCCCAGATATTCGTCATGTGTGCCCGCAAACGTGGGACAATGGCGATGTTGGTTTTACAGACAAAGGATGTGCCTATGAACGCCCCCGTTGCCAATGCCTGCCGGCAGCGCCGCTTGTTTGCGCGATTCGTTTCTGCCTGCGCGCTCGTTGCGCTTGCGTTGTTGCTGCTGCCTGTCGCCGCGCACGCTGACGGCTACTCCATGATCCAAACCTATATCGGCGCCACGGTCGAGGCCGACGGATCGCTGACCGTTGTCGAGGGGCGCCAGTTTGATTTCGATGACGACATCAACGGCGTGTTTTGGGAGATTAATGCGGGCACCAACCAGCAGGGTGGCTCGGCGGGCGTCGACGTGCTGAGTGTCGAGGAAGAGGACACCGCGTTTAACAAAGTCGATAGCGCGAACAAGGGTGACTCTGGCGTCTACACGGTCGAGCGGACTGGCGACGGCGTAAAGATTAAGGTATTCAGCCCTCACGAGAGCGGCGACAGCGCGACCTATTACATGAGCTATACCATGACCGGTGCAGTCATGAACTGGGCCGATACCGCCGAGCTCTACTGGAAGTTCGTGGGTGACGGCTGGTCTGCGGATTCCGATGACGTCGAGATGGAAGTGTACTTCGCAAATGCCGCTGCCGGGACGGCGGCCGTCAAGGGCGATAACTTCCGCGCATGGGGCCACGGCCCGTTGACGGGCGACGTGTCGCTCGATGAGGACGAGCCCATGGTCACCTATACCATTCCCTGCGTGCATCAGGGCGAATTCGCCGAGGCACGCATCGCCTTCCCCAGCGACTGGGTGCCGCAGCTTGCCGCCTCGGGCGAAGAGCGCATGTCAACGATCCTGAGCGAAGAGAAGGAATGGGCCGACGAAGCTAACGCCCGCCGTGAGCACGCGCGTGCGGTTGCCGGCGCGATTGCCGTGATGTGTGTTGTTGTGGCGGTTGCCTATACCGGTGTAATCGTGATGCTCAAGCTGCGCAGGCCCAAGCCCAAGCCGCTCTTCCAGGACGAGTACTTCCGCGATGTGCCCTCCGCCGATCATCCCGCGGTGCTTGCAACTCTTATGAGCTGGAACGACGTGCCCGATCAGGCATATATCGCCACGCTGATGAAGCTGACCGACGACCGCGTGATCAAGCTGGAAGAAGCGACCGAGACCAAGAAGAAGGGTCTGCTCCGTCGCGAAAAAGAGGAGCAGACGTATCGCATCACAGTGACCGACGAGGCCTGGAAGGCTGCCAAGAAGGACGGCATCGACCGCGACGTACTCAAGGTCTTCTTCGCTGGCGTTAAGCCCGATAAGGACGGAGTCCGTTCGCGCACGTTTAGCGAGCTGGAGGAATACGCTAGCGAGCGCACCACATCTGTTGGCGACAAGCTCGAGGACTATCAGAGCACGGTTAAGGGCAAGCTGGAGGCGCGCGAGCTTATCGCCTCGGACGGCACCGTCGCCCTGGTTGCCGGCTTGGTTCTCGGCATCATCATTGTCTTTGGCATTTTGGGCTCTCTGTTCTATACCGACTTTGCGGACGCCAACGTCGGTGCCGCTATGATCTCGATCCCCGTCACGATTGTGGGCTTTGTCCTGAGCTGCACCTTCCGCCGTTACACGTCGGAGGGCGCCGAGGTGGCGGCTCGCTGCAAGGCGCTCAAGCATTGGCTCGAGGATTTTACGCGCCTGAAGGAGGCCGTCCCCAGCGATCTGATCTTGTGGAACAAGCTGCTGGTGATGGGCGTTGCCCTGGGCGTTTCGAAAGAAGTGCTGCGACAGCTGGCCGAGGCCGTGCCTGCGGATCTGCGCAACAGCGACGATTTCTACGACAACTACCCCTGCTACTGGTGGTATTACCATCACTACGGCAACGAGTCTCCACTCGATTCGTTCAACGATGTGTATCACGAGACCATCCGCGAGCTGGCTTCGAGTTCCGATAGCTCGAGCGCCGGCAGCGGCGGCGGCTTTTCCGGTGGCGGCGGTGGCGGCGTCGGCGGAGGCGGCGGCGGAACGTTCTAGCGAGCGCTTGCTTTGGGGTGGATCTTTCTGGGCGGTTGCCAGGGAAGATCCATCCCATTTTTGTGCATCGAAACGGGCCATGCTTTCCGCTGCGGACCTTCGCACAAGGGGCAGTGGGCAAAAAATGCCAAATATGAGTACTGTTGCCTAAATTGTCACATTTGTTTGTACTAAAAAATGGACTCCTAACGATATTATTTCTCGTTAGGAGTCCATTTTATTGTACATTTGGGGAGATACGTTAGTTCATCTGACGCGTCGAGACGCCTAAGAGACCCGAGAAAGCCGAATTGCGCTGCTGCTAAAAAGGTAACAGTACTCATATTTGATGTTTTTTGACCACAGCTATTTGCAGGCCCCCTATAGGGCGATGCCAACGAGGGCTTCGGCGGCCGTTTTGCTCAAGACTGTCCCCAGCGACTAGTCATTTAAGAACGTCCCCAATGACTAGGTGTGGTTGCTGCCAAGGAGTGTCCCGGGGTGCCGGCATAAAAGGAACGTCCCTAACTGCCGGGTTTAGGCTGTTAGGTCGAGTTCGTAGAGGAAGCTTTCGCGCGGCATGTCGTGACGGCGCTCTTCGCGGTTGGCGCGGTGCGTGGCCGTGCGCTTAAAGCCGTGCAGCTCGTAGAACTTCCACGAGCAGTTGGAGTCGGTGTACAGGTGCGCCCTCGTCGCTCCAAGCGAGGACAGGTGCGAGACCGCGGCATCGAGCAGAACCGTGCCAACGCCCAGGCCATGGACATCGCGATCCACGGCAAGCAGCGTGACCTCGTTGTCGTGCGGCAACGGGCTGCTCTCGAGCAGGCGGTTGTTGGTTCGGATGGTTGCGCGCACAAACGAGAGATACTCGGCGCAGGCATCAGGCTCCAGCTCACGCATCTGCGATAGCAGCGCGCGTTCGGTATCCATCCAATGTTCCTTAACGGTGGCGCCGGAGCTCTGTCCCGCACGCGCGAGCGAAATGCCACGCGCCTGACCGTCGATTACGGCAACCTGTGAAAACGTCGACGACGAAAGACAATAGGCGAGGTCGCACGCGGCCTCGAGGCGGTTGTACTCATCGTTATCCGAATTGTTATGCCAAAGCTGCTGCAGAATCAGCGCGATGGCGTCGAAGTCTTCGGTATCAAACGGTCGGTAGAGAACCCGCGAGACCATGGTGCCTCTTTCTTTTGCGGATGCATATCGAGCACAGTTCTACCACGCCATTGGCATCAAATTATGGTGCCCCTGTGTTCCATGAACTCACCGTGCCCGGTGCCGTGCCCATCCCCTCCGCGTGCAAACTTTTTCTGCACATGCGCCCGTTGCGGGGTGCATCGATGCGCTCGATGCGCTACATTAAATCAGTATTTTCAATGCCGCTGCGCGAGCGCTGCAGATCGACGTATCACCGACTCACAGAGCACGGCGGCGTACCAGACAGGAGGACTGCATGGGATCTGATGTGAAGATCGCACGCGCGTTGATCTCGGTTACCGATAAGACGGGCGTCGTCGATTTCGCACGGACGCTGGTCGATGACTTTGGCGTCGAGATCATCTCTACGGGCGGCACAGCTCGTGCCATCGAGGACGCGGGCGTCCCCGTAACCCCCATCGAGGAGTTCACGGGCTATCCCGAGATGATGGACGGCCGCGTTAAGACCCTGCACCCCAAGGTTCACGGCGCGCTGCTGGCCCGCCGCGATTCCGAGCAGCACATGCAGGAGGCGGCACAGCACGGCATTAAGCTGATCGACCTGGTCGTCGTCAACCTGTACGAGTTCGAGAAGACCGTCGCCAACCCCGAGGTCACCTTCGCGGATGCCATCGAGCACATCGACATCGGCGGTCCCTCCATGCTGCGCTCTGCCGCCAAGAACGCCGCGAGCGTTACCGTCATCTCCGACCCGGCCGACTATGATGCCGTCCTGGCCGAGATGCGCGAGACCGGTGGCTGCACCACGCTTTCCACCCGTCGTCGCCTGCAGGTGAAGGTCTACCAGACCACCGCCGCCTACGACACGGCTATCTCCCGTTGGCTCGCCGCCCAGGCAAGCGACGTGGCGGACACCTCTGCCAAGCTCGAGATCTCGCTGGAGAAGGTCGACGACCTGCGCTATGGCGAGAATCCTCAGCAGAAGGCCACGGTCTATCGCTTTGCCGAGGGCTGCGAGAATACCGCGAGCTCGCAGTTCCCGCTCGTGGGCTCCGAGCAGATCCAGGGCAAGCCGCTCAGCTACAACAACTATCTGGATGCCGACGCCGCTTGGAACCTGGTCCGCGAGTTCGACGAGCCGGCCTGCGTGATCCTCAAGCACCAGAACCCCTGCGGTTCCGCCGTTGCCGAGGACATCACGGCTGCCTACGACCGTGCTTTTGCCTGCGATCCCAAGAGTGCCTTTGGCGGCATCATCGCCTGCAACCGCGAGGTTCCCTTTGATCTGGTTGAGCACTTTGCCGATCAGAACAAGCAGTTCGTCGAGGTCATCATCGCCCCGAGCTACACCGCCGAGGCGCTCGAGCGCATGGCCAAGCGCCCCAACCTGCGCGTGTTGGCGACCGGCGGCGTGGACCACGGCGCTCAGGTGGAGCTGCGCTCCGTCGACGGCGGCATGCTGGTGCAGGAGGTCGACCACGTGACCGAGGATCCCGCGACCTTTACGTTCCCCACCGACCGCAAGCCCACCGACGCCGAGATGGCCGAGCTCGAGTTTGCCTGGAAGGTCTGCAAGGGCGTTAAGTCCAACGCCATCCTGGTCTCCAAGGGTAAGGCCGGCATTGGCATGGGCCCGGGTCAGCCTAACCGCGTTGACTCTGCGCTACTTGCCTGCGAGCGCGCCGAGGACTTCTGCGAGCGCGAGGGCGTGGAGAAGGGCGGCTTTGCCTGTGCAAGCGACGCGTTCTTCCCGTTCCGCGACAACGTCGACGTGCTTGCTGCACACGGCGTGACCTGCATCATCCAGCCCGGCGGCTCCAAGCGCGATGACGAGAGCATTCAGGCCTGCAACGAGCACAATATTGCTATGGTCTTTACCGGCGCCCGCCACTTTAGGCACTAAGTTTCGCCCCGGAACAAAATAATCTCTGCAAAAGACGGCTGCTCCGTTTGGAGGGCCGTCTTTTTGGTATAAGAGGACGGAATGACTAACACGAAAGGTACAACCATGCCCCAGATTGATGAAGCCGAGCTGTTTGGCAATGCCGAGGATCAGCGTGCGTACGAGGACTTTTGCGCCAATCAGGAGGCGGTCGAGAAGTTTACGCTCGACAAGCCCGCGCTTGTCTGCCGTTGGCGCATGTCCAATAAAAAGGTGCCCATGCTCAACCGCCACATTCGCGCACTGTCCGAGCGCTTGGTGCAGGGCGAGCCGCTTACCCATAACATGCTCAGCTGGGCCAAGCAGCACGTTGAGTGGTCGCTTGCCGAGGGCGATTACACCGCACGCGACGGCGTGCTCATGCTGGTGATCGACGTCAACGGCAACGCCGCCATGACGGTGGGGGAGTACGAGCCGCTAACCGATACGTCGGCCAAGGCGCTGCGTGCCCGCTCCGCCGAGGCCCGCTCCGAGGCCGACGAGACCGGCGTGGCGCCCGAGCTGCTCGCCGCCGTCGATAACGGCGAGCTTGCCTTTGTGGCGCCGGCGGACGAGTGCCTGTGCGGCACGGCGACGCTCATTGAGCAGCTGGCCCAGACCAAGGGCATCCCGGTCACGCGTGTAGACATTCCCGCGCAGCTTAAGGGCGCGTTGTTCCTGGTGAGCGACGAGCACGGCGTGGTCCCCGCAACTGAGACGGACGCCGCCGACTCCGACGCCGCCACGGTCGCCTTCTTCGCCGAGGGCTACGAAAAGCTCCGTGCCCGCCGCTAAATGATGTTTTTGGGACGGGGATTAAAAACTCATTTAATTCCCGTGCTCGTCGCGAGCGAGGGGCAAGCCTCTGCCACTCGCGAACAGTTCTGTCACTTTGGTGCCGCGTGAGGCGCGTATCTGCGGATCCGCGGTCATAATGGGGCAAGACAACCAAGAGGGGGGGGCGGAATCCATGGCGCTAATCTATATCGTTGAGGACGACGAGCCCGTTCGTCGTGAGCTTATCGACATCCTTGCCCGCGCCGGGTTTGAAATCGAGGCCTGCGAATCGTTTGAGCATGTCTCGCGCGATATTCTCGCCGCCGCGCCCGACCTGGTGCTGCTCGACCTCACGCTTCCCGTCAAGGACGGCCAGCATATCTGCCACGAGGTTCGCCGCGAATCCGAGGTTCCCATCATCGTCCTCACGTCGCGCACGACCGAGATCGACGAGGTCATGGCCATGACGCTCGGTGCGGACGACTTTGTTCCCAAGCCCTATAGCGCCCGTGTGCTCGTGGCGCGCATCGATGCCTTGCTGCGTCGCACCGCGGCGGCGGGCGAGCGCAGCACGCTCGTACACAAGGGACTGGAGCTCGACCTTGCACGCTCCATGGTCACCAACACGCAAACCGGCACCAGTACCGAGCTCACCAAAAACGAGCTGCGTATCCTCTCGCTGCTTCTGAGCCGCGCGGGCAAGATCGTTTCGCGTTCGGCCATCATGCAGGACCTGTGGGACTCCGACGCCTTCGTGGACGACAATACGCTCACCGTTAACATCAACCGCCTGCGCACCACGCTCGAAAAAATCGGCATCAAGGGGTATTTGACCACGCACCGCGGCCAGGGCTATTCGGTCTAGGGGCCGGCCATGTCGTTTGCCAAGTTCTTTAAAGACGCGCTGCTTCCCGTCGCCGTGTGGACGTGCGGCGTGCTGCTGAGCTGCTTTGTGCTGACGGTCGCCGGCGCACCCGTTTCTATCGTGGTCGTGGCGGTCGGCGTGTCCTATATCTTTGGTATGCTCGGCATCGTGATCGAGTACGCTCGCCGTCGCCGTTTTCTGCGTCAGTTGGAGCGCGCGGCAGAGGAGCTCGAGAGTCCCGCATGGGTGCAAGAGATGGTGCAATGCCCGACCTATGCCGAGGGCGAGCTCGAATACGAGGTCTTGCGCCGGGTGGGCAAAGCCGCCTGCGACGAGGTTGCCGAAGGCAGGCGTCAGACCGATGACTATCGCGACTATATCGAGAGCTGGGTCCACGAGGCCAAGCTGCCCCTGGCGGCGGCTCACCTGATTTTGGAAAACCTGGACAGCAGCGAAGACGACCTGTCGCGCGTGGACGACCTGGCACGCGAACTTGCCCGCGTGGAGCGCTATATCGACCAGGCGCTGTACTACGCGCGCTCGGAAGTCGTGGAGCGCGACTACCTGATTCGCCGCTGGGATCTCAAAACCTTGGTGACGGGCGCGATTAAAGCCAACGCGCGCGAGCTCATTGCGGCGCATGTGGCCCCGGTGTGCGAGAACCTCGACTTCGAGGTCTTTACCGACGAGAAGTGGCTCGAGTTTATTCTGGGCCAGCTCATTCAGAACAGCATTAAATATGCGCGTGAGGACGGCGCAAAGATCGTGTTTTCGGGTGCGTTGCTGGACGAGGGTCTGGCAAGCGAGCGCATCGAGCTTACCGTCGCGGACAACGGCTGCGGCGTGTGTGCGGCAGACCTGCCGCGCGTGTTCGAGAAGGGCTTTACCGGCGACAACGGCCGCACCACCAAGCGCGCAACGGGCATCGGTCTCTATCTGGTGGCGCGCCTGTGCTCCAAGATGGGCATCGACGTCACCGCGGCATCCGACTCCGGCAAAGGCTTTGTCGTCACGTTTGCCTTCTCAACCAACAAGTTTCAATACTTCGAGTAACGCACGCGGCAGACGCCCACCCAAACAAAAACGTGCCGCCTCAAACAAAACGTGGCCGCCCCACCCAGGCGCGGCGCCACTTATTGATAAACACAAAACCAGCAGGTGCGTGGCCGAAGCGGCATAGCCGGCAGGGGTTTATTAA
>CAMQHB010000047.1:0-14983 GCA_947001545.1 uncultured Collinsella sp. | reverse complement strand
CCCCCCCCCCCCCCCCCCCCCCCCCCCCCCCCCCCCCCCCCCCCCCGGGCCCCCCGTGCGTACCACCGCCGGAACTGAGGGCAGCGTCGGCCGGTTACGCGGTTTGGTAAAACCGCGTAACTACCTAACTACATCAAGTTGCAAACAGCCGCCGCGAAGGCAACGGGGTCCTCGGGCAAAATGCCCTCGACCAGCAGAGCCTGGTCATAGAGCAGACCGGAGTACTGCTTGATCTTGTCGGCGTCGCCTGCCTTCTGGGCAGCGACAAGCTTGTCAAAGACCGGGTGCTTGGCGTTGAGCTCGAGCACGCGTTGGCTCTTGGGCATGCCGTCGGGCGCGCCCTCGGGTCCTTTCTGGAGCACCTTCTCCATCTCGAGCGAAAGTGGGCCCTCGGTGGTGATGCAAGCGGGGGCATCGGTCAGGCGCGCGGAGACGGCAACTTTCTCGACCTTGTCACCGAGCGCCTCCTTCATTGCGCTAAAGAGATCCTCGTTCTCCTTGGTGGCGTCCTCGGCCTCCTTCTTCTCGTCCTCGGTCGCCAGATCAAGATCGCCAGTCGCAACGTTCTTGAGCTCCAGATGACGATCCTCGACCTCGGGCTCGGCACCGTCGGCCACGGCCTTTTCGGCAGCCTCGCGGGCAGCATCGTCCTCGTAGATCTTGGGCATATCGGCGGCAACGTACTCACGCATAGCCTGGAACGTGAACTCATCCACATCCTGCGTCAGCAGCAGCACGTCATAGCCGCGGTCGAGCACGCCCTTTACCACGGGCATCTTGGCCAAGCGCTCACGCGAATCGCCGGCGGCGTAGTAGATGGCCTTCTGATCCTCGGGCATGCCCTTGGCATACTCGGCCAGGGTAATCATCTTCTGTTCCTTGGCAGACCAGAACAGCAGCAGGTCGGCAAGCTCATCGGCCTTCATGCCATAGCTCGAGTAGATGCCGTACTTAAGGCCGCGGCCAAAGTTCTCAAAGAACTTCTCGTAGGCCTCGCGGTCGTTGTCGCGCATATCCTCAAGGTCGGCGGTAATCTTCTTTTCCACACGCTTGGCGATGGCCTTGAGCTGACGGTTCTGCTGCAGCGTCTCGCGCGAGATGTTGAGCGACACGTCGGCGGAATCCACGACGCCGCGGACAAAGTTGTAGTAGTCGGGCAGCAGGTCGTCGCACTTCTCCATAATCAGGACGTTGGAGCTGTAGAGCGACAGACCCTTCTCGTAATCTTTGCTGTACAGATCGAACGGCGCGCGACCTGGCACAAACAGCAGTGCGTCGTACTCGAGCGTACCCTCGGCGTGGAAGCTGATGGTGCGCGCCGGATCGTCAAAGTCGTGGAACGTGGACTTGTAGAACTCGTCGTAGTCCTTCTGCTCGACATCGGAGCTGCGCTTTTTCCAGATCGGCGTCATGGAGTTGACGGTCTCAAGCTCCTGGTAGTCCTCGTACTCGGGCTTGTAATCGTCGCCGGCGTCCTCGGGCTTGGGTTTCTGGCGGCTCTTGGACACCATCATCTGAATCGGGTAGCGCACATAGTTGCTGTACTGCTGAATCAGGCTCTTGAGGCCCCACTCGGTCAGGAAGCGATCGTAGGTCTCGGCCTCGCCGTCGGCGTCGAGCTTCTCGTTCTCGCGCAGCGTCAGGATGACATCGGTACCGTGCTCGGCGCGCTCGCCGTCCTCGATGGTGTAGCCCTCAAGACCGTCGGATTCCCACACATGGGCGACATCCTCGCCGTAGGCGCGGCTGACGACCTTCACATGGCTGGCGACCATAAAAGCCGAGTAGAAGCCCACGCCAAACTGGCCGATGATGTCGACATCCGAACCCTGCTGCTCGGCGTTCTCGGTCTTAAACTCCTCGGAGCCGGAATGAGCGATAGTGCCTAGGTTGCGCTCGAGCTCCTCGGCGGTCATGCCAATGCCGTTATCCGAGATGGTAATGGTGCGGGCGTCTTTATCAAAGGAGACGCGAATGGCCAGGTCGCCCTGGTCGATCTTGACGCTCGGGTCCTGCAGACTCTTAAAGTTGAGCTTGTCGACGGCGTCGCTCGCGTTAGAGATAAGCTCGCGCAGGAAGATTTCCTTATTGGTGTAGATGGAGTTGATCATGAGGTCGAGCAGTTTTTTGCTCTCGGTCTTAAATTGACGCATGTGCAGTCCTTTCGCGCTACCCCCGTCCGCAAAAACGGCCCGGTCGCCCGAGCCGCATCGCAGACCTGCTATGTTCAGACTTAGATTTTATAACCCATTAGCGCGCATATATACATACGGAATCGAAAAACTGTATGTCTAAGCGCTCCGATGCGCCAATTGCCAAGGAGTGTCCCCAACTGCCGGCAGAAAAGGAACGTCCCTATCTGCCACCCTCGACCCGCTTGGCCATCCAGGCGTGGGGCTGACCTTCATCCTCGTAATCTACCGGCGCGATCTGCGCGTAACCCGCCTTGGCATAGAGTGGCAGCACGTATTCCTGCGCATGCAGTTTTATGAGCTTGGCACCGGCATCACACGCGGCGGCATCACTGGCCTCGACGATCTTGCTCGCCAGACCGCGACGGCGCATGCTCGGCAGCACAGCCACACGCCCCATAATATAGGTCTCCCCCGCCGCGACGCCTTCGTCCAAGTCGCACGCCGGCGACACCGGAGCCTCTGCGTCAACCGCGCGCTCAAGCTCTTCGGGAAACACGCGCGAGCAACCGGCAAGCTCGCCGTCTACATAGAGCGTCACATGAATGCAGTTCTGATCCTCGTCGATAGCGTCGAACTCATTCTCGTAGCCCTGCTCGTCCATAAAAACGACGCGGCGCACCAACGCCGCGTCATCAAAGCATCCCGTCTTAAGTTGGATATCCATGGCTGCCCTTTCATTCAATGCGAACGTTAGGGACAGATTTTAGCGAAAATGAGCTCCGCGCACGCTAAACTTCGCGCGAGCCTTCGCCAAGCAATCGTAATGACCCACGTTATGGGCATCGCTCGCGATGAAACTGTACAGGTTCTGATCAAACAGACGCTGTGCCGGCTTTTTCTCGCGACCAAAGCGACCGCCGGCAATAAAGTCCGCCGAAGCCTGCAGCTTGCAGCCCATATCGACCAGACGCTCCGCCACGCTTACATCCTTTTGAACCGCACGATAGCGCTCAGGATGAGCGATAATCACCTGGTAGCCACGGCACTGCAAATCGTAAATCGTGTTCTCGTACTCTCTAAACGCATACGCATCGGCATGCGTCGAAAGCTCGAGCAGAAACTCGTTGGTCCCATCGAAATGCAAGTGCTCCGCGGCATCGATACCAAGCTCAACGAGCTTTCGATGGTTGACCTCGAAGCCCATCTGGAGCGGAAAACCGTCAGCGTTATCACGCAGCAGCTCAAAGGCATCCCACATCTTGTCGTAATCAAAATAGGGATCACGGCAGTGAGGAGTGCAAACGATTCTGGTTACACCGGCCCGCTTGGCAGCCTCGAGCATCGCCAAGCTCTCATCGAGATCGGCGGCGCCGTCGTCTACACCCGGCAAGATATGGCAATGAATGTCACGCATAGGTCAGCCTTAATCAACTAAACGTTTGCTCGGTTGGTGAAGATGCCCTTTTTGGAAGTCCCCTGATCGTCGGAGCCCTTCTTCACCTTCTTACCGTCCTTGGTGTAGTAGGAGTAGTAGTACTCGCTGGTCTCGGTCTCGCAGTAGTTCATAACGGTACCGATGAGCTTGACCTTCTCGGACTTCTTAAGCTGACCGATCGCGTTGAGCGCCTCCTCGCGCTTGGTGAAATCCTCACGCACGACAAAAAGCGCACCGTCGGTCAGACTTGCGATCTCGGCAGCATCGATGAAAGTGCCGACCGGGGGAGCATCAAAGATGACGTACTGGAACTTGGCGGACAGTGCCTTTACCAGCTTGGCAAAGCGGTGAGAGACGATGATGTCGGCAGGATTGGGAATATGCGGCTCGGCATCGAGGAAGTAGAAGTTCTTCTGACCCGTCTCGACAATTGCCTGGTCAATGGAGATCTGCTCGGAAAGAACCGCATAGAGTCCGCCGCGCGAACGAACGCCGAGCATATCGGAAAGGGACCTGCGGCGCATATCGGCCTCGACCAGGAGCACGGACTTGCCGCTGGTGGCGATAGCCTGGGCAAGGTTGATGGAAACCGTAGACTTGCCCTCGTTGGGAATCGAGGACGTAACGGTGATGGTGCGAATGGGGTCGTCCACACTCGCAAAGCGGATGTTGGCCAGAAGGGTCTTGGCGGCATTCTGTACAACGAGCTTATCGGTGTTCTTTGCCTTAGCCATGCCTATTTACCACCTTTCATAGCCGGAATTCGGCCAACAACGGGAATGCCCAGGAGCTCTTCTGCCTCTTCGGCACCGCGGATGCGGGTGTTGAGCATGTCTGCCAAAACGACATAGGCAACTGCGATAAAGATGCCCGCGAGGAACGCGACAGCAACGTACAGCATACGCTTGGGACCGCTGGGGGCTTCGGGGGTCTTAGCCTCGTCGATAACGTTGATGCTCTGGGCAGCGCCGACGTTCTGAGCGACCGTACTCACCGAGCTGGCCATGGCCTTTGCGACCTTAGCCGTCTCCTTGGCATCGGTGCCGGTAACCGAAAGCGTAATGACACGCGTGGTGGTCTCGGAGGAAACAGACACCTTGTAGTCATCCAGATCGGTGAGGCCCAGTTCATTGGCTGCGCCGCTCTTAACGCTATCGCTATCCAGCAGCGTGGCGATATCGTTGGAAAGCATCTGACTCGCCGAGAGATCGTTGTAGCTCATCTGACCGCTATCGTCGGTCTTAGCGAGAATGTACATGCTCGTCGTCGCGGTGTAGGTGTTGTCCATCGCAACGAAGGACACGATGCCCATGGCGATCGCGCAGACCACCGGAAGGGCGATGACCAGCTGAAGGTGCTTTTTGAGCAGCTGGAACAGTTCGAGAAGGGTCATGCAGCTTGCCTTTCATTTCCCCAGTTCGGATTGACAAAACTGTCCGTATGTTATCGCATCTTTTTACCGAGACCAAACTCTATACATAAGAAACAGGCTCTCCTGTAAAAATGTCGGAAGCAATCGTAAAATTGCACAACAACGCCGCACCCGAAAGTCAAATGCGGCGTCTACATCAATATCTATGTTGTATCGCTATGCGAATGGCTCGTCCTGCTGTATGGGAAACGTCACCGTAATGGTGGTTCCCACGCCCAACTCGCTCGACAGATCGAGCGTGGCGTGATGATACAGGGCCGCATGCTTGACAATGGCAAGCCCCAGGCCGGTTCCGCCGCGTGCCTTGGACCTACTCTTGTCCACGCGATAGAACCGCTCAAATACCTTGCCCTGTTCTTCAGGCGCGATACCGATTCCCGTGTCGGCGACCGCGAGGAACGGATGGCCTTCGTCGTTGGTGCCGCACTGCAGCGTAACCGTACCGCCGGGTCGATTGTAGCGGATGGCGTTGCTTGCCAGATTATAGATGAGCTCGTCAATCAAGCGCGACACGCCTTCGATGACCACAGGCTTGGTCTCATGACTTATCGTCACATTCGCCTGACGGGCGACCTGTTCAAGACGCTGCTCAACCGCGTAGATGGCACGCGAGAGCTCAATAGGCTCCGTGGACCCAATGGGCACCGCCTCGCCCTCAGTTGCACGCTCGGCCTCGTCCAAGTTAGACAGCGTAAGGATGTCGTTGACAAGCGCCGCCAAGCGGCCTGCCTCACGATAGATGCGACCGCCAAAGTTGCGCAGGTCGTCCTCGCCCTCGACCATGCCGTTTGCGATGAGCTCAGCATAGCCCGAAATCGCCGTAAGCGGCGTCTTAAGCTCATGGGTGATATTCGCCGTGAACTCGCGGCGCATACGGTCGTTGTCCGCCAGCACCTCCATTTGGCGCTTGAGTTCCTGGCGCTGCGACTCGATACGCTCAAGCATGGGGACCATCTCGGCATAGGCGTGCTCATAGCTACGGCGTGGGTGGTCCAAATCCACCTCTTGCAACGGCGCGATGATGGCACGGGACTCGCGGCGCGCCATAAAAAACGAGAGTACCGCACCCGCTGCTGCGATAAGCAGCATCGGCGCCACCATCGACAGCAAAATCGCCGCAACGCCAGGCTGGGCCTGCGCCAAGCGGACAACCTGGCCGTTATCAAGGGCGACGGCGCGATACAGCATGATCTCGTCGAGCGTAGAGCTTGCGCGCTCCGCGGAACCCAAACCACTCTCAAAGGCCTCGATGACCTCGGGGCGATCGCCATGGTTGGGCAGTGTGGAAGGCGACGCCTCGTTGTCGTAGGCAACCGATCCATCCTTGTTAATCAGCGTGATGCGCAAGTCCTCGCGATCGAGGCTACGCAAGAACGGGATGGGCTCCTGCTGCTCGTCGAGGGCGGCAGCAATGAGCTCGGTTTCCTGCGCCAGATTGGCACTCGTGGCATCCGCCAAAGTGTTTTGCACAAAGAACGCACCCAGCACCGTAAACGCCACGATAACCGCCATGGCGCAGACAAAGATCGTCACAAAAACGCGGTGCGACAGCGTATATTTTCCCTGGGGGACGAAGACCACGGGTTACTCCTCCGATGCGGTGACCGCGGTGTCGTCACCTTCGGCACCATCACCGGCAGAAGGCTCGGCCAAGCGGTAGCCCACGCCGCGCACGGTCTCGATGGCGCTGGCATGCTCGCCCAGTTTTTGGCGAAGCGTCTGCACGTGCACGTCAACGGTGCGCGAACCGCCGTCGAAGTCCCAACCCCACACGCTCTGCAGCAACGACTCGCGGGTAAAGACCACGCCGGGCTTGCGCATGAGATACTCGAGTAGGTCGAACTCGCGCAGGGTGAGCTTAAGCGGCTCGCCGGCAACGGTCACCTCGCGATGACTGGGCGAAAGCACGATGTCGCCCACGCTGAGCACATCGCTCGCCTGCTTGACCATGCCGCCGCGACGCAGCAGTGCGCGGCAGCGGCTGGCGAGCTCCATGAGCGAGAAGGGTTTAGTCAGGTAATCGTCGGCACCGCCATCGAGCGCCATCACCTTGTCGAGCTCGGTGTCCTTGGCAGTAAGCATCATGATGGGCACCGTCGCCGTCAGGCGGTCGGCGCGCAGGCGACGCATAATCGCCAAACCATCGGTATCGGGCAGCATGATGTCGAGCAGGACAGCATCGGGTACCCGTCGCGCCACGGCGGCCTTAAACTCGCCGTCGCACGAAAAGCCCTCGGCCTCGATTCCCTGCTTGCGCAGCGCATAGACCGTCAAATCCCTGATGTTGTCATCGTCCTCGACGTAATAGATCATGTTGAACCCCTTTGCGGCCGGCATGACCGCATCTTAACCCTAAAGGTACCTGTACTAGATGGTATCAGCCAAAACGTCCCGTCAAATAATCCGCCGTGCGCGGATCGGTCGGATTTTTAAAGAGCTGCGCGGTGGGCGCGTGCTCCACCAACTCACCCAGCAAGAAAAACGCGACCGAGTCGGAGATACGCGCCGCCTGCTGCATATTGTGCGTAACGACCACGAGCGTACAGGTCTCTTTGAGCTCGCAGGCCAGCTGCTCCACCACGAGCGTCGACACGGGGTCGAGCGCCGAGGTCGGCTCGTCCATCAGCAGAATGTCGGGCTGCACGGCAAGTGCGCGGGCGATGCACAGGCGCTGCTGCTGTCCACCCGAAAGACCCAGGCCCGACTCCTTGAGCTTGTCCTTGACCTCGTCCCACAGGGCAGCGCGACGCAGGGAGTCCTCGACCAGCTCATCGAGCACGGCGCAATCGCGCACACCCATACCGCGCGGACCGTAGGCGACGTTGTCATAGATGCTCATGGGAAACGGGTTGGGGCGCTGGAACACCATGCCCACGCGCTGGCGCAAACGGCAGATGTCGCAGTCGCCCAGGATATCTTGACCATCGAGCGCAATCTTGCCCTCGATACGGCAATCCTTGATGCCGTCGTTCATGCGGTTAAAGCAGCGCAGCAACGTTGACTTTCCGCAGCCCGAAGGCCCGATGAACGAGGTGATCTGCTTGTCGCGGATCTTGATATTCACGTCCTTGAGCGCATGATGGTCGCCATAGAACAGGTCGAGGCCCTCGACATCGATGCGCGTCGGCGAGGCGGCAAGATCCTCTGCCGTGGGGCGAGTCGCATCCCCAACCTCGCACTCGTGCGCGGCCTCAGCCTGCGCCTCCATGAGCTCCTCAAGCTCTGTAGGCTCCATCGCCGCAGCAGCCGTCATACCGCATACCTCCATATCGATATCAATTCAGCAGTATCGATAGTAGGAATCGTGGCTCATACGCACGTGAGCACATTGTCAAGTGTTTGTAAGGGCACGCTGGCTATGCGGCGGGCAGCTCGATGGTGAATATCGTGTGTTCGGGCGTCGATTCACATGCAACGGTACCGCCGTGTGCCGTGATGATCTCCTTGGCAATAGCAAGGCCCAGACCGGCACCACCGCGATTGGTCGCACGCGCCGCATCCAGGCGATAGAACTTCTCAAAGATCACCTTGAGCTTAGCCGCAGGGATGGGATCGCCCTGATTAATAAAGCGCACGCGCACGCCGCCGTCGTCTTGGCGCCTGGCCTCAATCGTGATAGTCGAGCCCTCATAGCTATAGGCGACGGCGTTTTTCATGATGTTGTTGAACACGCGGGCCATCTTGTCGCCATCCACGAGCACCGTCAGGTCCTCACGAATATCAACTTGGGCTTCCTTATGCTGCTCGTTGAGGATGGGATAGAACTCGTCAGCCACCTGAGCCAGCAGCAACCCCAGATCAACATAGCCGCGCGTGAGCACGATATCGTGGAAGTCAAAGCGCGTGATATCGAAGAACTCTTCGATGAGCACATCGAGCCGGTGCGCCTTGTCGAGAGCCACGCCCGTAAAGTGCGCACGTTGCTCAACCGGCAGCTCAGGAGCCTCTTGCAGCAGCGAAAGATAGCCCACCACGCTGGCAAGCGGGGTGCGCAGGTCATGTGCCAAGTACGTGACCAGATCGTCCTTGCGATGCGACTCGTCACGCAGAGCTTGCTGCACCTTGCGCTCACGGTCACGCACGCGGTTAAGGGCGCCCTCGGCCTCCAAGAAGTCGCCGTCGATGTTGTCCCAGGTGTCGGGGTGATCGATCAGGCGATCTTGAATACGAGCGGCCAGCACACAATCGGCATGCTGCTCGCCCTGCTCGTAGCCCTGGTAGTACAGGGCGCGGCCGCACAAGAACAGCACGCACACGGCAAGCGCCAGCACAAAGCCAAGCATGTTGAATACAAAGCCGGCATCGAACAGCACCGGCCCTTCAATGCCGCCGAGCGCCATGGCGCCAATCGCCAACGTCATGGCCCACGCGGCGCCGCCAATCACCACGCAGCGGCGAACGATTTCGAATCGATCGATCAGCAAAAAGCCGATAAGCAGCACCGCCAAGATTCCGGCGATGTTATCGATGCCAATCAGCAGCAGGCTCAGCAAAAAGAGCAGCACCGTTGCAAGTGCGCGGTTGTCGACGACCGACCTCACGTATTCAAAGAGTCGATCGGGCACCTCGAATGCCTGCCTATCGTCTTTTGTCATATCCACTTCCCCACCATCAAAGGCGCTATTCGATTATGTAGCCGACGCCCCAGACGTTTTTGATAAAGCGCGGCTTTTGTGCGTCGTCGCCGATCTTTTCGCGCAGGTGGCGAATGTGCACCATCACCGTATTGTTGGAGCCGGGCATAAAGTCCTCGTTCCACACCGCGCGGAACAGGTCCTCCACGGCCGCCACGCTGCCGCGATGCTCGACCAGATACAGCAAGATGGAATACTCGATGGGCGTGAGGCGAACCGGTGAACCGTCCACTGTCACGGAACGAGCATCGCGGTTGATCTCCAGGCCGTCGAGCTGGAGGGTCAGCGACTCGGCCGCCTGTGCGCGGCTACCGTAGCTGGTGTAGCGGCGAAGTTGAGCGTGCACGCGCGCGATGAGCTCCAGCGGACGGAACGGCTTAACCACGTAATCGTCCGCGCCAAGCGAAAGACCCTCGATCTTGTCTTGCTGGGCATCGCGCGCCGTCAGCATGATCACGGGATAGGTATGGCTGGAACGGATCGTACGCAGCAGCTCAAACCCATCGATATCGGGCAGCATGACATCCAGCAGCGCCAGATCGAACTCCTGCTCCAAGATTGCCTTGGCCGCATCGGCCCCGCTATAGGCAATCTGGACATCAAAGCCCTCTTTTGTAAGGTAGATACCAACCAAGTCGGCGATGGCCTTTTCGTCATCAACTACCAAAATGCGCTCGTTCATGCGTGCTCCTCTCGCGCTCCATTATGCCCGAGGCGACGCATGCCACACACAACAAGCGTGGGTGATTAAGTCGGCCTTAAGCACCCTTGTGCCCGTTCGGGTGCGGATGTGGGCCAAGCGCGCACGCGATGATCGCCGACGCCGGCAAACGATATACTCTAGTTTCAGAAGAGACCATCCCGTCGAAAGCGAAATCTGTGAAGTCCCTCACCTCTTTTGCAAAGCGCTCAGCCCAGCTTGCCGCCGGCTTTGTCTGCGCTATCGCCCTTGCCGCTGGCGCGCCCACCGTCGCCGGCGCCCAAGTGCTCACGACCGACAATGTTTGCGGCAAAACCGCCGATGCGCGCGGCATCACGGCCGAAAACCTGCCCGATATCGATGCGACCAATGCCCTCGTCATGGGCAAAGACGGCACCGTCTACTATGCCCGTGGCGCCGATGAGCAGGTCAAGATCGCCTCGATCACCAAGGTCATGACCGCGATCCTAACCGTCGAGAATTGCAAGATGGACGAGAAGGTCACGGTAAGCAACGCCGCAGCCACCGTGGGTAATTCGACCGCCGGCTTGCTCGAAGGCGACGAGCTTACCGTGGAGCAGGCACTGCGCGGCCTGATGATTCCCTCGGGCAACGACGCCGCCATCGTGCTCGCCGAATATGTGGGCAAGAAGATCGACCCTAAGACCAAAGACGCCGAGGCCACATTTGTGAAGGCCATGAACGAGCGCGCTAAGAAGCTCGGCTGCACCGGTACGCTTTTTGAAAACCCGCATGGTCTGGACTTTGATGAGTGGGCTGGCGATATGCACTCAACCGCACATGACGTAGCGCTAATGATGCAGAAGGCCATGAAAAACGACACGATCCGCGAGGTCGTAGCGAGCGAGGATTCTTGGATCAAGGTCACGGGCGCCGACGGCACCGACCATTCGCACTCCATGGACACGCATAACTATTTGCTGGGCCAAGATGGCAACATCGGTGGCAAGACCGGCACCACCGACGATGCAGGCTATTGCTTTACGAGTGCCTACAACCGCGATGGCGACGAGATCTACACCGTCGTTTTGAACTCCACCACCACCGACCAGCGCTTTACCGATACCGCAACCCTTGCCAATTGGTACTACGGTCACAAGGTGACGGTCGCGATCGCCAACACGCAGGAAAAGACCGCCAACGGCAACCCGCTTATGGCGCGCATTGGCCAAACCGACTGGACGGATAAGACGATCGACGCCACACTCGCCGATCCTACGGCGCAAGCGACCGTGTTTTCCCTTGCCGGCGAGGTGACCGAAAAGGTTAGCTACGACGATCTTTCGGGCACGGTGCATGTGGGCGACAAGGTGGGCAGCGTTACGCTCAGGCAGGACGACACCAAGATCGCCGTCATGGACCTAGTTGCCGACGAGGAAGGTGCAGGGCCGAATCCCATTGAATGGCTGCTCGTGAAGCTCGATCGCTTGGGCCGCCGCATCGACAACCGCCCGCTCACAGCCGAGAGCGAGACCGTAGCCAAGGCACCCGAGGTGTAAGGTCGAAGAACAATACACTCGCTGAAAGGAGGTGTCCGAAAGGATGCCTCCTTTTTTTGAGGGTTCGAATCCCCAGCGCCCTTTCTCGATAATAAAAAAGGGCCCCCAATGGGACCCTTCTTTAAAGTTAAACTGGCGGAGAGCTGGGGATGTCCGGGCATGCTGCGCGTGCCCTCCGGCTTCAAAGCCTGGCGGCTTTTCGCCCACGGGCTACAAACGCTTTCGCGTTTGCTTAACGCCCGTGCCCTCTCGGGTTCGAATCCCCAGCTAACGTGGTTCAACTAAAAAAGGGCCCCTTTCGGAACCCTTCTTTAAAGTCTTACTGGCGGAGAGCTGGGGATTCGAACCCCAGATGCCCTTTTGGGGCATACTCGCTTAGCAGGCGAGCACCTTCGGCCTCTCGGTCAGCTCTCCGTAACAGCCGTTCTATAGTAACCAAACAGCCAAGGATGGGCAAGAGGAAATTTTCTAATTGCCTAGCATCCTTTCCCCCTTGGAGGCTTCGCCTACCCCAGCGAGCGGTTGAGGGAGCCGAGCTCGTCGTTGCCCATGGTGCGCCACATTTGGAAGATGCAACCGCGTGCCAGGAAAAAGAAGCCGTTGTCGACCAGTTGCACAGCGGCATCTGCCAGCTGATTCGTCACGGCGGACACTGGCGGCAGCTCGAGTCCAGCCTTGCGGATGGTCTCGGCCGCTTCCTCGAACGTCGGAGGCTCGCTGATGCCCATCTCGTTCATAAGGCCCTGCATTTCTTCCAGCGCGCTGCTGCCCGACTCCTCGCCGCGCGGCACCAGACGGTAACAAGCCAGCGCAAGGTCGAGCTGATCGCAATTCCAATAGGCAAACGCCAGGCGATAGAACAGGTAGCCGATTGCAGAACGATCGCTGGCAATACGTAGGCCGTGGCGCGCCACCTCGATAATCTCGTCAAAGCGCTCCAGACGCGCAAGCACGTTGATGAGCACAAAGTGCGATTGCATGGACGAGCGCGCCAGATCGTAAAGATGGCGCACCTCGGGCAGAGCTCGTTCAAAGTCCTCTTGCTCGACGTAAAAGCTGCAGATCTCGTGCTGGGCAAAGTACAGCGCATCGGGCGCACGAAGGATTCGCACAGAGCGGTCTTCTTCCAACACCGGTAGCACCATGCGCACCAGCTGGTTATCGCAAAACTGCGTTTGAACCGGACCTGTCGCTAAAAGCTCGGCGACGGCGCACTTAGCCTCCAACTCCTCGACAAGACGGGAAAAGCCTTCAAAGGCACCTGTACGGTCGACTTTTGCCTGCTCGCGCAATTCAACAACGCGGGCCACGTATGGGTCGTCGTCCTCTTCCATGACCTCCAACTCGTCAGCCGTATCGGCAAGCAGCAGATCGCGCAGCGCCGGCGGCAGTGTGCGATGGTCATCACGCGGACGAGCATGAACCTCCGCAGGCTCAATCGTCTCCGGAGCGGTTGACTCATACGCCTCAAGCACACGCTTGCACGGCATATCGTCCATGTCCATGCTCTCAAGATCCTTGGCGACAGGCACGCAATCGGCCAGATAGGCCGCGCGCCCAAAGAAATACGTTGCGACAACGCGCTCGCCCTGCTCGCCGTCGGGAGCCGCAATCTGCACGTAGCAGCGCGTGATGCGAGCGCCCGAAGCAAAGCAAGCCGCCGCGAGTGTAAGCACAATACGCGCATCGTGCTCAGTGGCCCATGCTGCGCGCTTAGGCTCATCCACCTCGCGCCAGGCGTCATCTTGAGCATCGTATTCGCGCTGCGGCATAGCATCGACAACCGTGCGGCCAAATCGCACCAACATGATGCCCTCGGCGACGTTCGCTCGATAGGTGTAGTCGAGCCGCGTGACCACGTTGAGCGCCTCTACGATACGTGCAAAACGGGTGCGAACGTCCCACTCGCCACCCGGCTGGCACGCAACCGTCCCCGGCTTGGCCCACGGGTTGTCATTCGACAGCGTTTCGAGCAAGCGAGGAACGTCGCCTGTCGTCTTGCTGATATGCCATAGGTCAAAGAGCGAGCAGCCCTCAAAGCTTGGCGACGAGGCAACGGGACCCAACCCTGCCCCAATACGCTCAAGGATGCCCGATAGGCGGTTCAGGCGGCACTCGATGGCAAGCAGGGCATCGATCTCGTCCTGGTCCAGCAGGCTACGGTCAAAATTGAGATAGAAGAGTCTCGAGCGATCGATGCGCGCCAGGCTCATTTCGGTTTTGGCCGCGATGGTGCGCAGACGAGGCAGATCAACTTCGCCCATCAAAGCGGCGGCATAGCGCTCAATGCCACTTGGATTATCTGTATGGTCAATGCGGTAGAGCAATGTTTCGATTGCATCGGGCAGCGGTGTGGAATCAAAACCCAGCAGCACCTCAACCGGCTCAGGGAGTTTTACAAGTTTGATCTTGTCGACGGCATTTTTCATGCCCTCGTCGAGGCCGTCACCGTCTGCCGCGCCTGAGACAGCGTTTTCAGAATCGGCGAATATCACGTAACGCAAGAACATCGAGGCCATGAACTCGCCGTAGCGAAGGCTGCGCGTCGAATTCCACGTCTCGCGATCGGATTGTTCGCGCATGGGGCCTTCGGGAGAGCCGATGACTCGCGCCCGGGAGTGCATCGTCCCATCGGTACCCCTGACCGCAATCTCACCGACGCTGGAATCGGACTCGTCAAGAATCAGCTGCATGTCGGGATCGTCGGGCAGCGGAGCCTCGCTGACGGGGCGGTCCACCTTGTACACCTCACCCGAAACGCTTACGTAGCCCAAAAGCGACACATGACTTTTGCCAACGAATTCGACGACATAACAAGATTCATGCTGATCCTCGCCAAAGAGTTTCCAGACCACGCCATATGAGCGTCCCGCAGGCTGCTCGGGCATCGCCGGAAAGTGCTTCTTGGGATCGAGAAACCTGAGCTTGTATGTCGGACGCTCTGCCACGAAATATCACCCTGATCGGTCGCTTGAAGAAGGAGTGGTCGCGAATAAGTCGCGACATCTACTCGGAATCTTACACGAGTCGACAGGAAATCGTCCCTTTGGACGAAAGCACTCAAGCCGGCGCAAAAGAAAAGCCCCCGTTGCCGGGAGCTTTAATCTCAAATGGTGCGGCGTATAGG